>DUVA01000167.1 GCA_012841305.1 Bacillota bacterium
GGAACGCACCTCCGCTTAAAGATGTGCTGTCATCTCAAGGTATGAACGTCATGATACCTGTGTCTTAATACCTATCAAGTTCCCTTTGACTTCTCTTGGGTTCCCTCTTACGTCAGCGTTCAATGACACTGTAAACTTGCATCTATCACCTCTCAGTACAGATTTTGCGAATTCCACCGGGGCGCCGGATCTGTCAAAAGTTGTCCTTCTAATCAAGAATGCAGGACTTCCTGCGGTCACCATAAGAATTCGCGCTTCGTAGTCGTCTACTGATACTGAATTTAAAGCCTCCTCAGCACGGGCAGGATCCAGATCACATATTTCTTTAAGTAAGTTAAAAAGGGATTCCTTTGCGAGGTCTCGGCCAAGTAGCAGGTGACAGAGTGTATAAGGGAGATAAGATGTTTGAAGGCATACAGGGATGCTTTTTGCGAGTCTTACGCGCCTGACCTCAATTACGGATTCGCCGGGGTCGATTGACAGCCTCTGTGCGATTCCTTCGCTTGCGGGAATGACGGCTGTGCCTATTAGCCGGGTTTCGATTTCAATTCCTGCTTGGGCGAAGCTTGCAGAGAATCCTGCCAGAGTGAGAATGTCCTGTACAAGCTTAGGCTGGCAGACAAATGTTCCGCGTCCTTGATACCTCTCCACGAGCCCTTCCATGGCGAGTCGTGAGAGCGCCTGTTTCACTGTGATCTGGCTTACGTCGTATTCCGCAGCGAGCTCTTTTTCTGTGGGAATCTTCATACCCGGTTCCCACTCGTGCGCCTCAATGCGTTCCCTGAGGGAGTCCTTTACTTGATGGTACAGAGGCACAGGTTTTGACCTATCTATGAGTTGTGTGTCCATTATTTAACCACCGATCTTCTGTAGGTTTCTTGTCCTGGGTTGCCGGTATCAGGTTTGAGTCGGGAGCGGTCAGGGCCGGCAACTTCATGCTGTATGCAATCTGGGTTCCAAGTTGTGTAGTTGCCTAAGAATGAGGTTTAGGAAGTCGATGCACATGAGTCGCTGCATATAAGTCGTTGCATACGATGAATATTATGCTGCGGGAAATAGGAATAGACTAAATATAAGTATATATACATATATGATTATATTCTTTCACTTCAGTATTCTATGTTGGATTTCTAGATCCTTCCTACGTGCCAAAACTTTTCAAAGAATCCTTTTCGCGTCCGTCCGCCCCTTATGAGGATGCTGATATTTCAAGACAAATACGACAATCCAGCCGAATAAGAAGTTGGATGATGCAACTTCTACGAAGTGTGCGAGTCTTATCGCATCAGGCATGATGTCTTGAGGTATCAGGAGAAGGGCACCCATCAACACAGAGAAAAGCAAGGCTACAGCCAATCCTGCTTCCCACCAGGGGCCTTTCATCATGCGAATGACAGGCACAGCAAGAGCCACCCAGATCAGTGCCCTTGCTGCCTGGAGCAGAAGGATCCACGGCGGCATTTCTAAACCGGCATAGAATTCTTCGAAGGCATCTCCTGCCAGCGGTATAAAGACAAATTGGCCAAAAGAAATGTAAACAAGGATGTAGATGATGGCCAGTAATCCCAGCTTCCATACCCATTGAGAGATGGGCATGGTGAGAGTGTTGCCGGATTCCTGAAAATCATTTTTCGGATCGTTTTGCGGATCATCCTGTAGGCCATGATGTTTGCCTAGTCTCATTTTTCCGTGTACCCATACTGCGAGCGGTGAGAATAGGACAGCGACAATTGCGCCTTGGACAAACAGCTTCGGTATCATTTCCGGATCCACAATGTCCACCAGGTACTTTAGAAACACAACCGTCTCTATCTGGGATAGAAAAGTCATCACCCCATAGATTAATACTGCGATTGCTAGAACAAGCTTCCATCCTGACCACTTAGATCGTATGATTGGATAACTCAATACAATAGTAAACAAAAAAGAAGTTAAGAGCGCGTATTGTCCTGCTATCGCCGGATCCACCTGAGATTGCATAGAGCTACTCAGGCCTGCTATTTGCGATGCGACAGCCTGGATGATCAATAATGCAAGAGTCAGGACGATGATTTTAATTACCATAGTAACCGCAGCTTTCGTCTTCACATTACTCACTCTTCTCACTCCTACATTTTCCGGTGGAGAACATTATGCCATGCTTCTTCTTGAATCATCACATTATTCCTTCACCTTGCAGGCGTGAAATTTCTGGAGGCGCTCTGCTATTAGCAGGGTTTTAGGTGCATCGCGAAATCGTAAGGGATTGCCTCCTTCATACCGGTCACCTCATACGCCTCTTCTTTACGGGGATGTATGTCATGTCAGTGGCTTTGCAGTCAGCGAATCTTTAACAAGACTAAGCTTACAGGGTCTGATTCTATGAATTCTCGAAGGATTGGTCTAGGATACTAACGAATAGTGCTACGCATGAAGTCAATGCTCTTTCAGAGACAAATCACACAATCGCCTCGTGTGATTTGTGTAGTGAACCGGTTGAGAACCGAACTATTTATGGGCTAATGGTGTTTAACTAGTGAGGGGAACGGAGTGAGGACTGGAGATGCCCGATGAGAGATCTCTCGTGAGCCGTGCCAAGCAAAACGAAAAAGACGCTATGGAAGAGCTATTTCGACGCAACTATCCGGTGCTCCTGGGCGCGCTTGTCCGTATCATCGGGGATGCCAATGTTGCTGAGGACATTGCTCAAGAGGCGGTCCTAAGCGCTATTGTCAACTTGGAACGGTATCAGCCGAGGGCGAAATTCTCTACGTGGCTAATCTCTATCGCGCTAAATAACTACAGAAACAAGCTAAGAACCAAGACACGAGAAGTGTCCATTGACAGTATCGGCAGGACTGATTCAGAGGCGGAAAGCGCAGAAGACCGGGCTCTTCAACGTCTGGCTGTAGACGAAGCCACAGGCCTCTTGGAATCCCTCAGTCCTGAAAAGAGGCAGGTTTTTGTGTTGAAACACTACTACGGGTTCAAATATGAGGAGATAGCTGACGTTGTCGGTTGTCCTATAGGGACAGTGAGATCAAGGCTTCATGATTCAGTGAACATACTTAAGCGGGAAATCACCAGGAGGGGCCTTATATGAACAGACAGTGCAAGCTAGTCAAGGATTTGCTGCTTGATAAGGCATATGCGGGTCCGGGTGAATTTGAGGAACAGGCTGTCTCAAAGAGCCCGGACGTCCAAGACGGCAAGGCTGACCGGACCAACTCAGATAGTCTGACAACACATAAAACAAGATTAAGTGAAGCAGAGATTGCAGATCACCTTAAGGTCTGTCCTGAGTGCGCAGGCTATGCCGACACGCTCGCCGATATCTCCCGGTTGCTTCGTCCTATTGAGGGTCCTGTTGCTTCCGGAAGCGCCGTGGATGGCACTGCAACAGGCGTTAAGGCGGAAGATATTGCCCCTGACTGGGCAAGGCTCAGTGCAACTATCGAGCGAGGGGTGAAAATGCGGCTTGCCAGGGAGCGCAGAATGGTAGCCTTGTTTGCGCTGGTAGCTGCCGGTATTTTGGTTGCTGTGTGGGTTCCTCTTCTGGCGTGGAATCCTCAAGCGCTCCTAGGCCTGCAAGCAGTAGGATTTTTCGGCATAGCCATATTCTATTTGCCGATACATTTGTTGCGTGAAATGAGAGGTGAAAACCTGTGAGTGAATTTCCTCTGATTACGTGGGTTTTCCTAGGCGCTTTAGTGACGATACAGGCTACATGGATATTTCGTGATGCGCGCATGCGCGGGGAGAGTTTTGCGTGGCTATGGGGCTTGTTCGGGCTTATTAACGTTCCGTCCTCCTTTATTGTCTACATTCTTGTAACCAGACGCGGAAATATTCGATGCATACAGTGTGGTAAGTCGATTCGCCGGGAATCTCACGTTTGCCCTTATTGCAGGAAGGCGAACAAGTGATATTTCTCTTGAAGGCGAAGAACAAAGAAAACAAGATGAAGCCAAGGTGAAGGTGTGTTGCAATGATTCAAGTCGAGGATGTAACGAAACGGTACGGAGAGCAACGGGCTGTTGACTGCCTTAGTTTTCAAGTTGCAGACGGAGAGATCCTCGGTCTTATCGGACCTAACGGCGCAGGAAAGACTACCACTATAAGAATACTGTGCGGTGTTGTGAAGCCTGACGCGGGTGAAGTCAGGGTTGCAGGCTATGATCCCGGAGAGCAGGGGGATGAAGTTCGTTCCAGAATCGGTGTGTTGACTGAAACCGCTGCACTTTACCCTAATCTTTCGGGTATTGAGAATCTCCGCTTCTTTGCGGAGCTGTATGGGGTGGATGATCCTGATAGGCCGGATGAGCTAATAGACGAGTCTGGGTTAGGTGAGCACAAGAACAGGAAGGCCGGAACGTACAGCACTGGGATGAAAAAGAGGCTCGGGCTTGCCAAGGCCTTGCTGCACAAGCCGTCAATCCTTCTCTTGGATGAACCCACATCAGGGCTGGATCCTGCGGGAATAGCCATGGTGCTTGAAGAGGTTGAGCGTTTAAGCAAGGAGAAAGGCGTGACGGTCGTGCTGTGTTCACATGTCCTGCACCAGCTCGAAACAGTGTGTAGGCGCTATGTGATTATCGACAAAGGGCAAGCTTTAGCCCAAGGCACCGTTCGCGAACTGGCGGAAAGCCGTCCCGGCCCTTGTGTGGTTGAAGTTGATACAGACCATATTCTTGATGGAGATACCTGCTGTGGTGTTCCGGCAAAACCGTCACCCGCAGGCCGCATTCAGTTTATCGTATCAAGCAGGGATGAAATCCCCAGGCTTATCCGTGAGCTTTCTCAAAACGCGTCAGTCTATTCTGTCGCGTTAAAAGGGGAGGACTTGCAGTCTGTATATTTTAGATTGACGGAGGGAGCACATGATGAATAGACGAACTATCATAGCCATTGCTCGTAAAGACATCAAAAGTATTACCGCTAATATCCAGGTATGGCTCCCCATGTTTGTGATTCCGATCTTTTTCTCAGTGCTGCTCCCTATCATCGTAGCCTTTGCGGCAAGGGCGAGCAAAGGTGACATTGCCCGTGATATGCAGATAATCCTCGACATGCTTGAGAAGTTGCCAGACTCTTCGCTGAGAAGGATCTTGGATTCACTTGAGACTGATCAGCAAAGAATAGCTTATATAATGTTTAATTACTTTATGTCTCCGTTCTTCTTGATGATCCCTCTGATGGCAGCCAGCACAGTCAGTGTTGACAGCTTTGTGGGAGAGAAGGAAAGAGGCACTCTTGAAGGTTTGCTATTGGCGCCTGTCGATATCCAAAGCATTTTTGCTGCGAAGGCATTAGCAGCCTTTCTACCTGCTATAGGGGTATCACTGGTTTCCTTTGTTCTGTTTGGAGTCTGCGCAAACGTGTTCGCATGGCCGTTATTTGATAGAATCTTTTTCCCGCACATTAACTGGGCGCCTCTTGTCCTCTTGGTGATGCCTGCTGTAAGCCTTTTTGCCATACTCATAAATGTATTCATTAGTGCTCGTGTATCTACGTTTCAAGCAGGGTATCAGCTTGGGGCCATTCTTGTGTTGCCGTTAGTCGCAGTAATGATCGGGCAGTTCACAGGATTCATGTTGCTTGATGTAAAAATACTGCTTGCTATCGGAGTAATTCTTGCGATTCTCGATTACGCTCTTCTTAGGCTCATCGTGAGGAGGCTCGATAGATCCTGGCTTTTTGAGAGTCAGGCTAGATAGTCAGTAATGCGCTCTGTTTTCCACCCCTGTCTTGGCCCTTCATCATGCAGGCAATTCAAGACGAGTTGTAATCAATCTGAATTACGGCGACTGTGGCTAAGGTTGCGTTCCGCCCTCAGCAGGTGTAAAATGCAACAATGGATATAGGTCAAATTCATAGACACATGACCCACGATTGAATGTGAAGGAGACGTAGCAACATGCGAGCAGCAGTCGTCGGACTACCGGCATCAGGAAAGACTACTCTATTTAACTTGCTTACCGGTTCAACAAGGGATGATGTCGGCGGGAACGGTAGTTTTTCACATGGCAATGCCACTGAAATGGAACTCCGTATGGCTAAAGTGCCTGATGGGCGAATTTCATTTCTTTCTGATTTCTATAAGCCTAGGAAAACCACGTATGCCCAGATAGAAGTAAGCGATGTTCCGGGCATTTCGCCGTCAGGGAACGGGGCGGGAGCTGAGATGACACGCTTCCTAAACTACCTTCGCACTGTTGACGCATTTGTTTATTTGGTGCGTACTTTTCAGACTGCACAAGGCGCATTGCCTGTGGATTACAAAATTGACCCGGTAGACGAGGTTGAGACTCTAAACCTCAGTCTTGTTCTTGCCGACATGCAAGTCGTGGAGAACCGGGTAGAACGACTGAAGAATTCAAGGAAGATGAGTGATCTTGAACAAGAAGAACTCAAACTTCTGGAAGAAGCATATCCACATCTTGCAGATGGGATGAGACTTGACCTCCTCGGCCTTACGCCGGAACAGGTAGAAATGCTGAAAGGCTACGCGTTTCTCACGCTGAAGCCTGTAGTCTTAGTGGGCAACCTCAGCGAGGATCAGTTCTTAGCCCATGACTATCCGGGAAGGAACGCGTTCAGTGATTATAGCAAGGACAGCAACCTTCCTGTCGTTGAGTTGTCCGCAAAGATTGAATGGGAGATACTCGGGCTTCCCAGTGAGGATAGAAGTGTCTTTGTTAAAGAATACGGAATAGAAGAGCCTGCCATAGCTCAGCTTTCGAGAATGCTCTATCGGGCCTTGGGCCTAATATCTTTCTTCACTGTAGGTGAGGATGAGGTAAAAGCCTGGTCAATCCCGCAAGGAACATCGGCGAAGAAGGCGGCAGGAGCAATACACTCGGATATTGAGAAAGGCTTTATCCGTGCTGAAGTCATCTCGTTTGAAGACTTCAAGGAGAGCGGTTCAGTAAGCGCAGCCCGATCCAAAGGCCTTTACCGGCTGGAAGGCAAGGACTATACCGTTCAAGACGGTGATATCATTACGTTTAGGTTCTCAAGGTAGCTCTTATTAGCACAGATGACTGCCTGTTCTTCATTGCATGAGTTTTTGCTGCCGATTGGCACACCCAGTAAGCCAATCAGAGGGATCCGAAGGCCTTTCAGTCGGTGAGTGGCTCTTCCTGAGAGCCAGTCAAGCGGATCTGGCGGTCTTTGAGTCGATGAGTGGCTCTTCCTGAGAGCCAGTCAAGCGGATCTGACGGTCTTTGAGTCGGTGAGTGGCTCTTCCTGAGAGCCACTCAAGCGGATCTGACGGTCTTTCAGTCGATAAGTGGCTCTTCCTGAGAGCCACTCAGGCTCATTTGAGGATCTCCCGGCTACCGACTGGCTTGTAAGATGAGCCACCAATGATTGCCTGGTGGCCTGGCGCTTGGCAGATTTGCGGCCGCTAGCAAATGCCGGCAAGGATGGTCATATGCGACCCAGTTTATGAAATCTCTCATCTCGTGCCCTGGCCCTTTCGTAGTATGCTATGTACTGCAAACACATCTGCTCCAGTCCTTTTGCATAGATGCCATTTACATCAATTAGTTTGATCGGAACGTCCTCAGGAATTTTGCTCAACATGTTCTCCACAGTGAGATCTTCGGCGGTTATTGTGATCAATGCGACGCCGTTTTCCCGGCTCAGTCGCGCTTTCAGCTTGTCTCGCGCCTGGATTTGCTTGAGATTATTCTTGTCAGGAAAGTCTGGTGTTACCTCATAATGCTGCCTTCCGTCGAATTCCCAGGCTCGCATTGCTTCCGGGTCAAAGCGGTCATACTCGAGAAACTCTTTGCTTTTCGGGTTCTGAAGAAACCACGGGCGGGCGTTATATATGCATGGACTCACGTCAACAATTAGATCAAGCATTAAATTCATCTTGTTTTCGCCTGATCTTGGAGACATTTTGTCGGACGCTCTAACATAATCCAGATTTGCCTTTTGGATTTCCGGTGGTTGAGTTGGTATCATTATCTTTTTGCAAGGTGTCTCGTAAATGACCACCCATCCTGTTTTGACCAATGAGTGGATAAGTTTGGTCACCAAGTTACGACTTAAGGAAGTGCAAGTGGCCAGTTCACGAATGGAACTCGGTTTATGTGCAATGAGACTTAGATACAGTGCCTTCGCCCTTGGGTCAATCGAAGTATCGATAACCAGAGCGTGGGGCAGGGATATGATGCGCTGTTGAGAAGGAAGGGAGAGGGCACGCTTAATTATCTTGTGTTGGATAGTAAAACCCCCTTCAACAGGATACTTGCTACAGGTTCTTCCTCCCATATATTACCATAACACTGCCTGTTGTGACAATAGCTTCCATAGCATAGCAGAGTTATGTCTATTAAGGCAGCAGAGTTACGTGCGTTAGCATAATGAAAATAGGCGCAAGCCAAAGGGATAGTAAAAACAGGCAGGGGCGAAAGGGATAATGAGAATAGGCATGGGCCAAAGAGGCTGCTTAACTGCCGCCTTTTGACCCATGCCTTACCTATGCCTATATTATTCGATTTTCTATCCGATCCTGCTATCCGGTGATTTTGCTGTCTTCTTGTGAGCTAATTATGCTATCTACACCTACTTATAGGCCAACAGGAAGAAGTCTGCTGACTTAAATATCCGCGATCCTTCCCCGATAGCGCCTCCAAACACTTTGGTGCCGTTCTCTGCAAAAGAGCCGTGCAGGTACACTCTGGGTGCCCCGTTATCATGGATTACATTGCCTGTAATCGTACAGATCTCGAAAGTGCTTTCCATTGAATTTGCTTTGTGTAACCTAATTCTGTATTAACAGCATTAACGTCAACGCATCATGTCAACGAGCACAGAGTCCAGATGGGAAAGCCCCTTCTCAGTCACATACTCCGGGGCTGACACAGTGTCGTCGATAGTGCGTCCAACGATGCCATTACCTGATGGAAGGCTTCCTCCTGCAAGAGCAGGACAGGCTGATTTCTCAGCGGTGTTCACAACAGTCCAGACTTTCAACGCGCAGCCCACCCTACCGCCGTCACGGTAGTGGACAGAAGTCTCTTCTATAGAAGCTTCCATTCGTAGTCAAGTTCTACAGCCTTGCCAAGCATAGCGCCGACAGGGCAGAACCTTGCATGTGCCTGCTTGACAGCCCATTCAACGTCGCTCTCTTCAAGGTCTTCGCCACGCACCATGAACTTGGCTGTGATATGCGTGAACACGCGGGGTGAAGACTCGGATCGTTCAGCGTCCAGCGCCACTGACAGCTCCTTAAGTCCAGAGGTCTTCTTTCTAAGGAGTGCAGTTGCAGTCATGGCTATGCAGCTTCCAAAAGCCATGAGAACGAATTCCATAGGGGTAGGGGCGCCGCCTGTCCCTCCTGATGACGCTCCGGGATCCATTACTATCCATTGCTCCGACCCGCTTTTCGCTATCATAGTTAAGCCTTCTACAAGTTGAATTTCTGCTTTCATTGCAGTGAACCTCCTGGTAATTGATTCTCAAATACGATTATTATGATGTATAACTAATTCCTATGTGAGTACTTTCGATTCTAAGTATAAGTTCATGAGACCGTTGTTCTCTCCCACATTATGTTAATGCAGCTCGCTTGAATCGCAAAAACTGGTCGCCATCTCCGGCGAAACTGGCAGCTACTGGAGAAGTTCAAGGGTCTCATGGTGATCTACTTAGACTAAGCATTAGTATAGGTTTCTTCTGCTCCCTTGAGATTCCTCTTCACATAGAGCTTACACACTTCATGCTTCAGTCCATCCATACAACTTCGATCTTGATCTCATCTGAATTCTTGTGTGCTCCTATATAAAGTCGGTTTGAGTCTTTATCAAGGTAATAGCCTTGCTGTGTCCTGAGCTTTCGCATAGCGTCCTCTGGCTTGCCTCCTACCGGCCGGACTCCGATCCCGTTCACGCTGACTTTAACCGGGGGTTGGGTAAAGTCCCATATCCTGATGCTTTCCACGGGGAGCGAAGCACAGTACTTATTGTTCCGCGTTTCTGTGTCCACAGAGATTCCGAGTTTGCTGAATCTACCATCTTGTGTCATGTCATACGATACATGGATGAATCCGAAATCGCCTAAGAGGTGCTGTTCGGTTTCGCCGTCGTCTACATATAGACTGAACTTGCCTGACGGGGTGTCTCGGGAAGGACATATATCGATAATTCGGAGCTCTTGCGCCACTTCTCCCACGAAATTCATTTCTCTTCCCAGGGGGATAATAGCGCCTTCCCTGAGAAAAACAGGAATCCTGTCCAGAGGGGCTTCCGCAAGAATGTACTGATTCCCCCCAATAACCTTACCTGTATAGAAATCGAACCATTCGCCTCCGGGAAGATACACAGCGCGGCACTTAGTCTCAGGTTGATAAACCGGTGCTACCATGATACTGGGTCCCAACATGAACTGATCAAAGATTCCATGGGTTTTCTCATCCTCCGGAAACTCAAAGACCAAAGGGCGTATGATAGGAGTTCCCGAGGTTGCAGCTCTATGCATCAAGGTGTATATGTACGGAATCAATCTGTATCTTAGCTTGATGAAATCTCGACAGATGGACTTATGCGGTTCATCCAGCAGGTACGGCTCCTGACGGCAGGTATCCACTGCACTGTGGTTTCGGAAGAACGGAACGAATGTCCCCAACTGTATCCACCTGGTGAGGAGTTCAGGGTCTGTATCAGACTGGAATCCTCCCACATCCGCGCCGACAAAAGGAAGTCCGGAAAGCCCCATATTGAGGCACATGGGAATGGACATTAAGAGGTGTTCCCACCAACTTACGTTGTCGCCTGTCCACACGCAGGCAAGGCGTTGGATGCCGGAATATCCTGCACGAGTGACTATGAAAGGCCTCGTGCCGGGTAGTAAAGCTCTGAAAGCCTCGCGAGCAGACTCATTCATGAAATTGGCATAAGCGTTATGGACTTCAGCGTGGGGGACTTCCATGCCGGGTTCGCCATGGAGTGCGTCAAGATCCATAGTCCTTGACTCAGTATCGAAGCATGACGGCTCATTCATATCATTCCAGATTCCGCGGACTCCGACATCAAACAGGGTCTTGTGATTTTTTGCCCACCAAGTTCTCACTCTTTGTTTAAAGAAATCCGGGAACACTACGCGTCCCGGCCAGACTTTTGCTTCAAACAGCTCGCCGTCAGGGCGCCTGACGAAGCAGTCCTTTTGTAAGCCATCTTTATAGATCTTGTACTTGGGATCTACCTTCACTCCGGGATCGATGATAGTGACTGCTTTGAAGCCCATATCGTTAAGACGGGAAATAAGGCCGGAAGGATCCGGAAAAGTCTCTCGATCGAATGTGAAAACTCGATAACCGTCCATATAATGGATGTCAAGGTATATGGCATCGCAAGGGATGTCGTGTTTCCTGAAGTTCCTTGCCACCTCTTCCACATCGTCTTGGGGACAGTAGCTGTACCTGGACTGGTGATATCCCAGTGCCCAGAGGGGAGGCAGTTTCATTGTTCCGGTGAGTGCGGCATATCCCTCTACGACATCTCTAATCTCAGGTCCGGCGAAGAAGTAGTAATCCAGTTTTTTGCCTGTCGTTTGGAACATATACTCGCCGGGGGAGTTCTTGCCCATATCAAATACGCACTTCCCCGGGCTGTCAAGGAACACGCCGTAGGCCTGGCCTCCGTCAAATCCAATGAAAAACGGAATAGAGACGTAAAGAGAGTCAGTGGAAGGAGTATGGTGAACAGTGTCAGTATTCCACAGTGTCATAGTTGTTCCGCGCTTATCAAGATAGCCTGTTCGTTCCCCAAATCCGTAAAACCGGGTGCCGGCTGGGAGAATCTTAAAGCACGCTGCGCCGTCTTCTGTCCAACCCATCCCTGATGTAGCGGTGTCCACGCAAACAGCGATCCCGTCCGGCCGGTGAAATCCAATTCTAATAGGGGACTTGCTTATTCGCACACGAACTTTTCTTGTGATGAGGTTGATATCAGTAGGGCTTTCCGTAATCTCTACATCAACAGTAGCCAGGTCATGCCTGACTACAGCGCACGATGGGATCTCGGCATTTGATACAGCGGATTTACGGGGTTGAGGTTGCCTCCTCATTGTCACCCGTATGAGATCCTCTTTAAGGACTGTAATTTCCAATTCCTCGGCCCGGGTTCTAAGAAGAACTCCGGTCGCGGTCTGGCGGAGTTTTCGGGCAGCACCTATAGACTTAAAACTCTTTTCCATGTGTCAGGAATCTCCTTTATGTATGTGCTTTTGCTTTCTTGAAGGTAAGCGGGTAAGGGTATGAATATCCGTAAACTCAAATACACATATTCTCGGGTAAAGAGTTCTGGTCTATTGGAGAGTATTCCTTCTTGACATGCTCTGTGCGTAGTAATTCAATTGTCCGCACATGGCCGGTTCACAATTGGCGCTAAGGCAACACGGATGTAGTCTGCTTAGAGCAGGATATTAGATCTATGTGGAGAAATATTGAAAAACCGGATAATTGTCAAACTAGAAACTTATTGCCTCCTTAGATGTTCAAGGTCCGAACCCAACTCCTTATTGGTGAAGTGTTGAAGCGTCGCTAGTCTGATGAGTATCAGCGGAAGAGTGATATTAGGCCGGAACCGGCAAGGATTCATCGAAAGGGCGGATTTAGACATATGCGTAGCACACTTGAGGCCTTATTCCTGCTTGCAACGATTGGCTACGTCCTCGGTGGCATAAAGATAAAAGGTATCCATCTCGGGACATCCGGGGTGCTCCTTGCGGCGCTTTACTTTGGTCATCTTGGTTATGAGATTCCGTCCCTCATCCGGGATCTGGGGCTTGCGCTTTTTGTCGGTGCAGTGGGTCTCACTGCAGGGCCAAGGTTCTTTAGGAATCTCAAGCAAAACGCTATGTCTTATGGCGCTCTTGCCATGGCTATTGTGGGTTCCAGCGCCATTACCGTGGCCTTGTTTTCGAAAGCATTCTCCTTGCCAGGGGCCTTGTCAGCAGGGATCTATACAGGGGCGTTGACCACGACACCGGGACTTGCCGCTGCGCTTGAGGTTGCACAGGACAATGCAGTATCCATAGGGTACGGAATAGCGTACCCCTTTGGGGTAGTCGGAGTCGTGCTGTTTGTTCAGGCTCTTCCCCGTCTTCTTGGCAGAGATCTTCGAGCTGAGATGCAGGCAGTAACTGACTCAATACATGCGCCGGAACGAACAGACCTTTTGGTAAAGGATTTTGTCGTATCCGAGCCGTCTGTATATCGTAAGACCCTGGCAGAGCTTGATATAGCGGCTGCCACCGGAGCTGTAATCTCTCGGGTCCGCAAGGGCAACCAGGTCCTCCCTGCGTTTAGTGACACTGTCTTGCTGGAAGGAGATGTGATACGGGGAGTCGGCACTGAAGACGCTCTTAGTAAACTCGAAGAAATAGTGGGGCCTTACACCTCGGCACCGATGAATCAACCTGGTTTGGAGGTAAGAGATCTCGTCTTAGAATCCCCTGCACTAGTGGGAAAGACGCCAATGAATCTGTCTCTCCATGAACAGTACGGAGTCATGCTGACAAGGATAAGAAGGGTAGGAGTTGAGTTTGTTCCCACAGCCCAGACTGTGTTTGAACATAAGGATGTGATCCGTGCAGTCGGCCCCTCATTTGGATTAGACAGACTCGAGGCTCTGGTGGGGAAACAGAGGCAGTCCCTGGATGAGCTGGGCATGCTTTCTCTCATGGCAGTCCTAGCCCTTGGAACTGCGCTTGCTAAGGTTCGGTTCATGATCCCCGGCACAAACGGAGTGAGCCTGGGCCTTGCAGGGGGTCCTCTTATGGTCGGGCTCATTGTGGGGCACTTTGGCGGAATTGGGCCTTGGTCTCTGAGACCTTCAGGTAGATTGCTTAGTGTAATGCGGGAAGCAGGCCTTATGCTCTTTCTCGCAGGCGCCGGAGTGGCTGCAGGTCACGGATTCGTGGATACAGTGGCAAGGTACGGCTGGCTCCTATTCCTAGGCGGAGCCCTGGTAACTTTTGTTCCTATGTGCATAGGGTTCATGTTGGCTACCTGGGTATTCAAGCTCAGCCTGCCTGATACCCTTGGATCCATATGCGGTGGGATGACAAGCACACCTGCGTTGGGCGCGCTGATTACTGCTGCAGGCAGTGAAGAGGTGGCGGCTTCGTACGCAGCTACATATCCATTTGCCTTGGTGTTAGTGGTCCTTGCCAGTCAGGCACTGGCATCGCTTTTGTGATGTTATCAATGAGTCCATTCAATTAACGTTATCTCTGTGCCAAGTTTCTTCCTTAAGGCATTCTTGATATCGTCAAAATGGGGGCAGGGATAATCTATAGGAGTTCCCTGTGCATGATGAATCAACTTGATGCTAGACACGCATCAGGTGCTTTTCTGCCTCTCTCACGCTGAGCGGGGCGAGAGTATGGGTTCTTAGAAACTCCAGCACCCATTTTCCATCTGTCTTTGCATATTGTCTTAGAACCCATCCAATAGCCTTATCGATGAAGAATTCCCCGGTTTCAGAGTGTCTTTCTATCACATCTGCAAGCAAGTCCGTGTCGGTCTTGTTCTTGTACCTAAGCTGAAAGAGAATAGCGGTACGTATCAGCCAAATGTTACCGCTCTCTGAGAACTGTAGTATTTCTTTATGCCGTATGTCAGGATACTTCATGCATAGTGGGCCTACTACGTTGCTTGCGAGCGCATCTACGGTATCCCACCAAGATTTCTGTGTGATGAGTTCCCGTACAAGGCCTATATGGTCCCGTGCCAGGGTTTTGCTTTTACTGATGAGATAATCTACCGCAAAATACTGGTATTCTCTCTCCGGAAGCCCCCAGAGGAAGCGGACGAATTCCTCAC
>DUVA01000168.1 GCA_012841305.1 Bacillota bacterium
GGATAGACCAGGTCTTCGGTTTTGAAGACCTGGTCTATCCGGGGCCTTAAGAAAATGGAACTTGAATGCTCACTGGCCCTTTTGATAATGCTTGCAATGGCTCTGGGCAGGATAAGGAATAAGCAAAAGGACAAACTCCGCAGCCTTTTACAGGCTGCGTAATCAGCATTAGAGGAAATAACCTATAGATATTGCTGGGGTTTATTAAGGGCGCCTATTCTCGTCTATAGATGATTCAAAACACCCTTTTGGCAGCTATCTAACTAGTCGGGGCAACTTTACCATCGTGGAGAAGGTGCTTTTTTCCAGATTCAGGGGCTGCCATGCCTGAAAAAAGGGCTACAACGCAAATAGCTTATTGGCCAGGATCATCTTGACACGCAGATATCGCTGTATTAGAATAGCTCGTGGGGCTTGATGCCCGTATTTGCTTTATTGATGCGCGAAGATTTCACGAGGGGGATATCATGATGGCTCGTGGCGGACTAAGTCCCCAAGGCATAGAGGGCGAATGGTATATTGTTGATGCTGAGGGAAAGACCCTCGGTAGGCTGGCAAGCCAGGTCGCAAGTGTGCTTCGGGGCAAACATAAACCTACTTACAGCCCGCACTTGGATATGGGTGACTACGTAATAGTGGTTAATGCTGAAAAAGTGAGAGTTACCGGCGATAAGTTGAGGCAGAAGATGTACTATAGGCACAGTGGATACCCGGGTGGCTTCAGAGCCGTCTCTCTTGGAGACATGCTTGCAAGAAAGCCTGAGGCTGTAATTGAGAATGCAGTTAAGGGAATGCTGCCTCATAACCGGCTCGGGCGCAAGCTTAGGGGTAAGCTTAAGGTCTATAGCGGACCTGACCACCCCCATGCTGCGCAGCAACCGAAAACTCTTGAGATTGAGGGTTGACGGGCCCGAGCAGCGTTATTCCGAATGAAGGAGGGTAAGGCATGGATTTAGCAGAGACACGGCAGGGACCGGTGCAGGCTACCGGTAGACGCAAGCATTCAATCGCCAGGGTCCAATTGAAGCCAGGGCGTGGACAGATAATTGTTAACGGGAAGAATGTGTCCGAATACTTCGGACGGAAAATTCTCGACATTATTGTGCGTCAACCCCTTGTTCTAACCGGCACAGGCGACAAGTTCGATATCATTGCGAAAGTTCAAGGCGGTGGAATGTCAGGTCAAGCAGGGGCTCTGAGACACGGCATCGCCAGGGCCTTGCAGGTATACAACCCAGACCTGCGTTCGCCACTGAAAAAGGCCGGGCTCCTGACGCGTGACCCCCGCATGAAGGAGCGCTACAAATACGGACTCAAGAAAGCCCGTAGAGCGCCACAGTACTCTAAGAGATAAGTTTGCTGTATGTCTTAATCCATATAGCGCGTATTTGCTTTTCCAGGTTCACGCTGAATACCGGACGCATTCCTGTTGTGGGATTATGCGGCCGGTTTTTTGCTGCCTGTGCTGCTTCTTTCGAGTGGATGCATAGGTTACTTATGGTACGGAGTCTTGTGATACGGAGGCTTATGATGCGGAGGCTTATGATGCGGAGGCTTATGATACGGAGGCTTATGTTACGGAGACGTCGGAGGCACCTTGGCATCGGCCATGGAGCCTCTTTGAAGCCCGTGGTGTCATGAAGCATAAGCTTGTCAATGTCAATATAGTGATAAGGGCCTCTGGCTGAGGTGGGAAGGATCTAGAAGGAGATCCGACGGAGTGCCTCGAAAAGTAACCTTCAGACGGACTTCTGAACGTTTGGGGGTCTTTATTTGAAAGCGTATGTGCCGCGCCAAGTAAGGCGGCAGAGGCAAATCATAACTCAGCTGATTGTCGGTGTGATTGTGATAGTATTAGGTGTTTCCGTAGTTGTCATGCGCTATCCCTGGATCATACCTGGTGCCACAGATTTCATAGACCAGGCAAGACTATTATGGGATTTGGCGACTCTTCCTTTGACTGTTAAGATTGGTGTGGAAAATGCGGTATTTTGGGGGCCTAACCTTCTCATTGTAAATATCCGTATCGAAAACAACTCGCGCTTCGTAATTCTCTGTAACGACCTGCGTTTAGTGGACAGGGGAGGACAAGTCTACATGCCCAGTAGCACGAGTGTCTACTATGTGACGCGCGATGAATCCCTTTGGATGAGGCAGATTAACCCCGGGCAAAAGATCAAAGGGAAATATGCTTTTACAGTGCCGGATAATGTTTTCGGACTCATGCTCGCTGTAGACACCGGAGCGGGACTGATCAAGCTCCAGCCAATCAGTGAGGTATCTCGGGCATACTGAGGCACTCGAGGTAGTTTTGGCTGTAGCGTGTGATATCAGGCAGCCAAGTAGTAGGCCTAAGTGACGAGGGGATGAGGAAATAACCAGGGAGGTGCCACAGGTGGAGTTAGAGGCTGTGAAGTTGACTTATGACAACGGTGTGGCGTTCGTGACGATAGACAGGCCCCCTGTAAACGCTTTGAACCTTGCGGTCTTGAGCGAAATGTCCAGGGTGCTTCGGGACCTAGAAACACGTACTGAACCTATGGTTGTGGTAGTAACAGGCGAGGGTCAGAAGGCGTTTGTGGCCGGAGCTGATATTGGCGAGATCCATGGGCTCACACTGGAAACAGGCAGAGACCTTTCCAGGAAGGGGCATGAAGTGTATGGTGAGATCTCAGCTTTCCCCTGGCCTATAATTGCCGGGATTTCCGGGCTTTGTCTCGGTGGTGGCATGGAGCTTGCTCTTGCCTGTGATATTAGGATCGCGGCTGATAACGCAAGATTCGGACAGCCCGAAGTAAACCTTGGAATAATCCCTGGGTGGGGCGGGACTCAGAGGTTGCCCAGACTTGTTGGCACAGGTGTCGCCCGGGAATTGATACTTACAGGCCGCATCATAGCTGCTGATGAAGCCTTAAGGATAGGCCTGGTGAATCAAGTGGTGCCCCAGGAAGCGTTGCGGAATACTTGTATAGAGCTTGCAAAGACTATCTTGGGTAAAGCGCCGCTTGCAGTGAAGATGGCAAAACGAGCCATTAATGAGGGGATGGCAATGTCACTTGAGGAAGGCTTGAAGCTGGAAGAGAAATGCTTTGGGAAACTCTGCGCGTCAGAAGATATGAAAGAAGGAACTCTGGCATTTCTTGAGAAGCGTAAGGCTGAGTTTACCGGAAAATAAGACAATCCAGAAAATAAGATAATCCAAGAGAGGTATGTGCATGCTTTACACATCTATTGATGTCCCCGGCCTTCAGATTGACCCGGAGAGCGTTCATGAAACCCTGGTTGAATTCGTCAAAGTCCAAATGTCAAAGGCAGGGCTGAAGAAAGCTGTGTTCGGGCTTTCAGGAGGCCTTGACTCTGCTGTTTTGGCGTTTATTCTAGTTGAGGCTCTGGGTTCGGATAATGTCCTTGCTGCTGTTCTTCCGTATCATTCCACTGACCCTGAGAGCCTTAAAGACGCAAAGAATGTCCGAGATATTCTAGGGCTTCAATGCGTGACAATTGACATTACGGCGATGGTCAATGAGTGTTGTGGCGGGCTTCTTGCTGCGACCGGAGAAGAACCCGGCAGAGTCCGGCTGGGGAACATAATGGCCAGGCAGAGAATGATCCTGCTTTACGACTTATCTGCAGCCGCCGGAGGCCTCGTTATAGGAACAAGCAATAAGACAGAACTTCTTCTGGGGTATGGAACCCTCCATGGGGATCTTGCATTTGCCTTCGATCCTTTGGGTGACCTCTACAAGACACAGGTTCGCTCATATGCAAGGTATCTCGGGGTGCCGGAAAACATCGTGGCAAAACCCCCAAGCGCGGATTTTTGGGCAGGCCAGACCGACGAGAAAGACCTAGGCTTTACTTATGATGATCTGGATAAACTTCTCTATCTCATGGTAGACGGAAGGCGGACAAAACAGGAACTGCTGAAGATAGGTTTTGACCGGGATTTCATCGATACAGTCAAAACCCGCGTCCGCCGGAATAAGTTCAAGACAAAGATGCCGGTATTCGCAGGATTGCAGACAAGAGGCATAGGGGGGGACTACCGCTATTGGCGGAGCACTACTTCACAGAAAAGCCGAGTTCAGAGCGGTCGATAAAAGAGATTACCATCGATATTCGGGGAATTCCTTTTACATTCCGTACAGACAGAGGGGTATTTTCCAGGGGCAAACTCGATCGTGGAACAAGACTCCTTATAGAGGCAATGAATCTTGACGGGGTTAAGAGAGTCCTGGACCTCGGGTGCGGGTATGGCCCAATAGGCATTGTAGCGGCTAAGCTTTCCCCCGAGTCAGAGGTCATAATGGTAGACTTAAACGAGAGAGCATGTGAACTAGCCCAAGACAACGTCAGGCTGAACCGGTTGACAAATGCACAGGTCTTGTCTGGTAATGGGTTTCAACCTGTAGCAGGCATGAAGTTCGATCTCATCTTGTGCAATCCCCCGATTCGAGCAGGCAAATCAGTAGTATTCCCCCTGATCACGGAAGCGCGGGAATTCCTGGAGCCCGGTGGGTGTCTGCTTGTGGTGGCCCGTACGAAACAAGGGTCAAAGAGTATACTAAAGCACATGTCAGAGGTGTTTGATGTAGCGCGGGAAATTGAGAAAGGTGGTGGTTACCGGGTAATGAAAGGCTCCGATTCAGGTGGCGGTCTTTGCTAGGTAGCGCACGCATAGTTATGTTATAGGAGCTGTTCGCCCAAAGAGAGCTTCCTTTCTCTTGACACGGCGCGCTACAAAGGGTGAATTCCTATTGAAGTCACCGGTGGTTATTCTCTGGACAAATCGGGCTTGGCTTGTTGCCTTGGGAACGATTGGGATAGTCATGGTATGCCTCCTTATCCTCACCTACGTATCAGTAAAAGTCAGCGCTCCTCTTTCAGAAGCAGTATGTGGTAAAACCATTGTTATCGATCCCGGTCACGGGGGAATCGATGCAGGCGCAAAGGGACGTTCAGGAGTCATGGAGAAGGATGTAGTCCTGGATATAGGCTTGCGCCTAGCTGGTTTGTTTAATCGAGCTGCTGTCTACACCCTCCTAACCCGAAATACAGACGATGGCCTTATAGAACCTGGCAATCGTTCCAATGCCGGCTGGAAGAGACTTGATCTGGAAGGTCGCATCGCGCTCGCAACGGAACACAATGCAGACATATACGTCAGTATTCATGCCAATAGTTTTCCGGAGCCTGTCTGGTCCGGAGCGCAGACTTTTTATCATAGTAAGTCAGATGATGCTAAAGAACTTGCCGTAGCCATACAGAAGGAACTTGTCAGCCGTCTCGGCCCGAATCTCCGAAAAGCGAAAACAGGTGATGATTATTTTGTGCTACGCAAGTCGACGATGCCTGCAGTCATTGTAGAAGTGGGCTTCCTGTCAAATCCGCGGGAAGAAGCCTTGCTGGCCCAAGCTGATTACAGGACGCAGGTAGCAGAAGCTATCTTCTATGGAACTGTGAATTACCTTGTGGACTCTTATAAGAAAGGCAAACCCCGGGAAGGTGATGAATCCAGGCCAACTTCTGATTTGCCAAGTGAATTCACAGAAATCCAGGATCATGCTTCGCTATACTCAAGGGCCAGGGCAGCATTGAACCTTGAGGAAAATGAAGTAGCCCTGTACTTTGCAGGCCCTACCAATTTCGATGATGATCTCATGCCTGAGGTCCGCGAAATCCCCGGTCTGGGAGCAGAGAGCAATCCGGACTCACGTGCCTCTCGAGTGGTCCAGGAACTCATAAAAGGGCCTGCACGCGGAAGTGTGCTGTGCCCCACGTTACCGCGAGGCACATCGCTTAAGTCTGTCAAGATTGTTGATAATGTAGCTTACGTGGACTTCAGCAAGGAAATCACGGAGAATCACTGGGGAGGGAGCAGGGCAGAGGAGTTGACTGTCTATTCCATTGTAAATACGTTAACAGATGTCCCGGGAATCAAAGAAGTCCAAATTCTTATCGAAGGTTTGGTATCCTGCACTATTGCAGGCCACATTATCCTCGACGAACCCCTCTCTCCTAACTTCGACATCATAGAGTTTCGGCAATTCTAGGATGGGGCAAAGAGGAAAAACCTGACGACTTACAGAATATCATAGCATCTTGGGGATTATCCTACGACTGAGAAAAGCGCTTTTGCGCGAGAAAGTCGAGGTGTGGTTTTTGTGAAGCAAACAGGCGTGGTGTTGTGCGTCCTTGCCCCTCATCCTCCCCTTCTTATACCGGAAATAGGGAAAGGCGATATCGGTGCTGTCAAGGCCACGCAAAAAGCCATGGGAGAGCTGGCTTGCCGTGTAAATCAAGCCAAACCTGACGTGGTCATTGTCATCAGTCCTCATGCGCCTTTGTTCCGAGATGCGATAGCGATCTTAGTAGATGACCCGCTTTACGGGGATTTTTCCGCTTTCGGCGTGCCTGAAGCTAAATACCGTTTCAGGAATGATCCGGAGCTCGTCTCCGCTATTGTGGACGAGGGCGGTAAGATAGGGGTGAGAATTCACAGGTTCGAATTGGAGAGCGGAGGATTGGTGACAAGGTCTAAAGGGCTGGATCATGGGGTTCTTGTTCCTATGCATTTCATAAGCAAAGAGGTGGGACAGGGTGTTCCTATAGTAGTCATGGGCACCGCCTTGCTTCCTCGTGATGCCCTTTTCTCTTTCGGACAGGCTATCGAGATGGCAGCCCGGAGGCTGGAGAGGAGGGCTGTCCTTGTTGCCAGCGGAGACTTGTCACACCGCCTGACTCGGCAGGCGCCTGCAGGCTACAGCCCCCGGGGCCGGGAATTCGATGAAAGACTCATTCAACACTTGCGGGACACTGATATCCAAGGGATTCTATCCCTGGATGATTCCTTGCTGGATGAGGCAGGTGAGTGCGGATACCGCCCGGTGGTGACTGCGCTTGGCGCTATGTCCGGTAAGGATCTCAGGTCAGAGGTGCTGTCGTACGAAGGCCCGTTCGGAGTGGGTTACGGATGTGCGCTTTTCGGTCCGGAGACGGGTTTTGGCAAGAACTGCGATTTCGGCCGGTGCCGGTCACCGGAGGCGAGTTCTGCCGAGAACTGCGATTCCAGCCGGTGCCGGTCAGGAGAGAGCTTTCCTGTAAAGCTGGCTCGCGCTGCAGTTGAAGCCTATGTGAAGTCCGGAAAGAGGATAAATCCTCCTGAAGATATCCCGCGAGAATTCCAGGGACGGGCAGGGGTATTTTGCACTCTGAAGACAGGTGGAGAGCTAAGGGGCTGCATAGGGACAATAGAGCCGACAACAGACAGCATCACCCAGGAGATTATCGGGAATGCCATTGCTGCTGCGACTCAAGATCCGCGGTTTCGTCCTGTTAGAGAAGACGAACTAGGTAGTCTGCGCTATTCCGTGGATGTCCTAATGCAAAGCGAGCCTGTGTCCGGCCTGGATGAGCTGAATCCCAAAATCTACGGCGTGATAGTCCGTAAGGGACGGAGGCGGGGCTTGCTTCTGCCTGATATCGAAGGAGTGGATACTCCTCTGGAGCAAGTGGCGATAGCAAGACGTAAGGCCGGCATAGGTCCGAATGAAGATATAGAACTCGAGAGATTTGAAGTCAAGAGGCATACTTGATGAGGAAGGCATCTTACTGGGAGGCCGGGCCGAAGAATGTCGTCTTGTGTCTTCTCTGTCCACAATACTGCAAGATTCAGCCGGGCAACGTCGGGGTGTGTCGTGCAAGGAAAAACGTGGCGGGTCAGCTTATTTCCTTGAACTACGGGGAAGTGACGTCCTTGGCGCTGGATCCGATTGAGAAGAAACCTCTATACCATTTCTACCCGGGTTCGGAGATTCTCTCAGTTGGAACTAAGGGGTGCAATCTTTCTTGTGGGTTCTGTCAAAACTGGCAGATTTCCCAGGCTGACGCAGAAACCTACAGGACTACTCCTCTGAGACTAGCTGAGGTTGTTGCAGACTACGGAAGGAAGAATGAATCTATCGGGCTTTCATATACGTATTCCGAGCCGTTGATTTGGTTCGAATTTGTGCTGGAGACTGCGGAGCTTGTCCGTGGAAAAGGTTTCAAGAACGTGCTGGTGACAAACGGCCACATTAACGAAGATCCGCTCAAGGAGCTGATTCCATACATAGACGCCATGAATATTGACGTAA
>DUVA01000169.1 GCA_012841305.1 Bacillota bacterium
CGCATATCTGCCTCTCGGCATGTGCTTGTCCCACTGCCTTCACAAAGGCAATCGGGTGCGGCATCATGACTCCGCCTACGTTAGCTCTAAAAGGTTCCCCGGGCCACACTGTAAGCCTGTCCTGGGACAGCTTTAGGGATATGTCGGCTCCTCGAGGATCCCGCACAAAATGCACGCGATCTACCTGGCCGGTGAGAAAACCCATCAAATACGCAAGTACCGGGTCATCCCCCACCAGTTTTGTGAAGTTGTTTAGCGCTTCCAGTTTCTTGGTTCGACTAATGATCATAGCCCCTCAAATCCATCACGTGTTACTTTCGTCAATAGCGAATGCTTCTTATCTATATTGTAACGTAAAACCTGCTCTTTGAGAGCCTTTTTCCGAAAATACCATGGAAAATAATCCTGGGGGACTCAAACCAGACTATTATGTATGACGTTGGGTAGCGTCCATAGCAAGATTGGATTGGAGTGCGGAGAGTATTTCATTGAGAGTCCTCTTTGAACTACCTTATGCAGAACATGGTGGAACTGAAAGGCACCTGCTTACGCTTGTAAGAGCATTGGGTAATTCCATTGCACCGTGCCTGATTGCACCTTACGGAAAGTGCCTCCCTTTCTTCCGCGATCTCGGCGTGCCTTATGAGACAATTCCTCCCTTCGCCTTCAGACCGGGCTTGAGGAATTCCCTAAGATTACATCATGAGGCTTTTGACAGACTCTATCAAAAATTCAGGTTTTCTCTTGTCCACGTCCACGCAGGGATGGAACACACGGTAGCTGCGAGTTTAGCATCCCGAAAAATCCCAGGTATGCCTATAGTATTTACCATCCACGGCTACCCGGATACCGCCAGCTATCTGACAAGTGGAATCTTCGCCAACAAACTGGTTAACGAGGTTATCTGCGTATCCGAAGCTGAACGACGAAAGGCCGAAGCGTGCGGGTGGTCCAAGACGAAACTGTCTGTAATTTGCAACGGAGTCCCGGCGCCTAAGGTTCCGGAAATACCCGGCAAAACCAGGGCTTATTGGAATGTCCCTGAATCCGCTTATGTCATCGGCACAGTAGCCCGGCTGGAGAGGGCAAAAGGCATACGCTACCTTGTCTCGGCAATGCCAAAGGTCATATCCGAGTTTCCCAATACCGTCCTGATGATAGTGGGTGACGGCAGCAAGCGTTGTGAGTTGACTTCCCTATCCTCTGAACTCGGGATCAGTCAAAACGTGATTCTCACGGGACAACTCACAGATCCCGGCCCCATACTGTCCATTCTGGACGTTTTCGTCCTCCCGTCCTTAAGAGAAGCACTTGGAATAGCAATTCTGGAAGCGATGGCATTCTCTCTACCTGTAGTTGCCACCAGTGTCGGCGGAATCCCCGAAGCAGTGGTCCACAACGAAACGGGAGTCCTTGTCCCGCCCGGCGATTCTGAAGCCCTTGCCCGAGCGCTCCTAAGACTCGCTGGGAATCCTGCAATGCGGAAAGCACATGGGTCAGCAGGCAGGAAGCGCTTTCTCAAGCTCTTCACCGACTCTGCCATGGCCAGTCAAACACTGGCAGTTTACAAGCGTGTGCTTGCCAAAAGCCAAAAGGCGAAGACGGTGTCTAGCGTCTATTCTCAGCAACCCTTTGCACCAACCCGACGGACGCTACTACTGCAAGGGCGATCATAGCGTCGATAAAGTGATGCAGCGCTGTGCCCACACCCACTATAAGCCCTGCCTTCTGCAGAGAGAAACCAAATGGAAGCACAATCAAGGCCTCGCCTATAGCGTGAATAGGTAATGTCAACATGAGCACTTTCGTGAAAGGCAGCCCTTTCCTGAAGGCAAAAGCGCCCGCAGCTCCAAATACTGCATGCACCGCCGCCCTGGCAGCGATTATAGGCCCGAGCTTAATAAGAAAGCCAAGGGAAGACCCGAGGCCCACCATCACCGCCACTTGTGGGCTTACCAGCATCGCAACCATTACAGGTAGATGCGATGCTAAAGTAG
>DUVA01000170.1 GCA_012841305.1 Bacillota bacterium
CGAAGGACATGTCGTCTTACCTCCTTAAGGCCTTCTCTTGTAGCTGCAGAAACAGGAAGCACCTTGTACCCTGTGAACAGTCTCCTTATCCTGGCCAGACCGCGTTTTGCACCAGGCAGATCCATCTTATTGGCAACAATACAGTACCCGCCTCTTGGCCCTGCAAAAGCTGCAAGTTGCATGTCGAGATCTCCTTCTCTCGGGTCAGATAACCCGTCTGCACGGCTGAACAGGTGGGCGTCTATTACGTGAATAATGATTTGTGCTCCTCGTATGGCAGACAGAGTCTGGGCCATGGCTTTCCGGGTCAATGGGTCATCATGGATCTCGTCAATGAGACCTGTTGTATCAACAAGTTCCACCGTCTTCTTGCCCTTTCCGACCCTGAACTCAAGGGAAAGTGATTGGAGGCATTTCGTTTGGTGGGGCAAAGTCCCCACAAGTTCCCGTATGGCGATATCCATTGGATACTTCCTGGAATATCCGGCGCCTCCAGGGTCTTGAAAAGTAATCTCAACATCTTTTGCCTTCACGTAATCAGCAAGCGCAAGCGCCAGAAGAGTTTTGCCTACGTTTGGTTTACCCAAAACGATGCACCGCTTCATTGTTGCCTTCTATGTCTTCCCTTCGAATCAGCATGAGTTCGTCACGGGTCAGCTGCTTTCTGTCTACAAGCCTAAGTGCCTGACGTCTTATCGCACGCTCAATAAGGTTTCTGACGAGGCGGGCATTGCCTGAATGCTCACTCGCCGGTCCCAAGTTTCTGCTGAGCATCGCTTCAAGTTTGGCCCTGGCTGCAAGATCCAGTCTGTAATCCCTCTTCTTCAGCATGAGGTCTGCAATGAGCATCAACTCTTCCGTGGTGTAATCAGGAAACTCGATGTGGATAGGGAAGCGTGAACGTATACCCGGATTTGACTGGACGAATTTCGCCATTTCTTCTCGATACCCGGCCAGTATCACTATGAACCTATCTCTGTTGTCTTCCATGGCTTTAATCAGCGTAGAGATTGATTCCTTGCCGAAGTCTTTCTCTCCGCCTGAAGCCAAAGAATACGCCTCATCAATAAAGAGTATGCCACCTAAGGCTTTCTTAATCTGATCCCGAGTCTTTTGGGCGGTATGACCAATATACTCCCCGACAAGGTCAGCTCGCTCCCTCTCCACAAGATGGCCTTTTTCCAATACACCCATTTCATGAAAGATTTTCCCCATTAGGCGGGCACAAGTAGTCTTCCCTGTGCCGGGGTTACCGCTAAATACCATATGCAAGACTAAGGACTCTGATGCAAGTTGGCGCATCTCTCTAATCCTCTGGATCCTGACGTACGCTACCAGCTCGCGGATTAGCGCTTTGACTGCGGTAAGCCCGACTAGACTGTCCAGTTCAGAGATGGCGTCATTTACGCCGGCATCAGGGCTTTGGGCATCTATTTGGCTTTTCCTGGCATGGGAGTCAGAAGACGTCCTTAAGGCTTGTATGGCTTCCACCGGGCTCAGTCGACCCTCTTCCAAGCCGACAAGGACAAGATTGGGATTCCGAGACTCAAAAGCAGGCATGGCCCTGGCCCTCCTTGAGTAGGATTAATGCATCCATCAATTTGCGGATCAGGACCATACATGGTATGCCTCTTGCGGAGCAATGGTCACAACTTTAGGACCGGGGGCAGACTGACTCAGCCTCAATCAGAAAGAGGTTTCAGGCAAACAGGCGTCCCTGCAATCAGAGACAGGATATATGTCAAGGCAGCCTTGTCAAGGACTTCGCACCTTTCCAAAGCTTCCTCAAGGCGGTCGCCTACACACAGAATCCCATGATTGGCCAACAACACTGCGGTGTTGTCACCCAGTGCCCGGACTGTATTCTCGGCAAGTTCTAGACTACCGGGTTTTCCATACTCCGCAACTTTGACCTCATCCTTAAATGCAAATGTGCATGCGTCAATAATAAGCGGGAGAGGCTTATGCGCAACTGCAAGCGCAGACGCAATCGGCGGATGAGCATGGACAATAGCGCTTACGTCAGGACGCGCCACATATACATTCCTGTGCAGATGAAATTCTATGGATGGCGCATGGCACCCTTCATAGGTGCCGTCTAAAAGGTCAACTATTACTATATCCTCTGGCATGAGAGTCTCATATGGCAGACTACTTGGAGTAATCAGGAACTTATTGCAGCTGGGACACCTGACACTGACATTCCCTCCTGTGCCCACTGTTAAACCCAACCTCAGCATTGATCTGGCTGTCTCAATGACCCGGTTTCTGAGAGCCTCAGACTGCATTTCTTCCGCCTCCTCAAAAGCGAAACATAAAAACGTGTATAGTCAATTCGCGACAATCGATTCAGGCACGGACGATGGCTACATTTCTTAAACCTGCACCTATTGCCAATAGCTAACCATGGAATAGGGCGAGAAGACCCCGCGGTCCGTGACTATGGCACTGACAAACTCAGCAGGTGTCACGTCAAACGCAGGATAGTACCCTTTCGCCAAAGGCGTGGCAGTACGTTGTCCCAGGCAATGCAAAACCTCGTTAGGATCCCGTTCCTCTATGACTACGTCAGCAGCTGTGGGGGCTTTCGGATCAGGCCCGTCACAAAACGCGAAGAACGGAACACCGAAATAGTGAGCGCTCACTGCAATTTGAAAAGTGCCGATTTTGTTAATGACGCTGCCATCCATTGTGACCCTGTCCGCACCGGTGAAGAACTTTGAGATCATGCCTCGAGACATTAGGTAGGCAGGCATGTTATCTGTGATTACAGTTGTTTCAATTCCCATGTCACATAGGGCGTCAGCAGTCAGCCTGGCGCCCTGAAGGTAGGGACGGGTCTCAGAGCAGTAAGCCGTAAGCCTCTTTCCCTGTTGAAGAGCTACATAGACAGTGTAGACAATCCCGCTTTCAGCCCAACAGTGATTTAGAACTGAATCACCGTCTCTGAGGAGACTTGCTCCGTTTTCACCTATTGCCAGCCCCCGCTTGTGCCTGGCCTCAAACTCAGCATTGACAGCCTGAACCAGTGCGTTTTCCACGTCATGCCCGTTCCTTACGGCATTTCGTCCTACATCCAGCATTTTCTCAGTCATCAGGATGATACCGTTGTTTGTAGGCCTCGTGTCGATTAGACATTTTGCAGCTCTTTCCAGCTCCTCCAGGATACCTTCACTGGATCTGCCTCTGGCTTCACGCGCTGCCTGCGCCATGCCATAGCCTGCGCAAAAAGGAGGGCCTCCGCTTTGAGTAACCATGTCACGGATTGCCTCGGCCACGTCTCTGTACCCTTTGCAGCGCACGAACTTAACCTCAAAGGGATACACCCTGCGGTCAAGGATCAGGACCTCACCGTCTTCATAGCGGGCTGTATTCTCAGGTCGGATCAGAAACGGGAGTTCTACTCCAGTCCCACAGGTCATGTTGTTCATTGCCTCTCCACCAGAATATCCAATGTAGCCATGAAAAGCCTCTCAAGACGCCCCTTAGCTTCGGCAAAGATCTCGCCGACTTCTTCGTGCCGAACCTTCCCTGGCAGCATGCCTGCACCGTAGTTAGTTGTAACCGTTACTGTAGCGTAGTCAATGTCAGCTTCGTTTGCAAGGACCACTTCAGGGACAATGGTCATCCCCACAACATCCCCGCCCACCAGCCGCATCATGGAGATCTCAGCAGGCGTCTCGAACCTAGGCCCTTCAGCGGAAACATATGTCCCGTACGGGTGGATATGGATGCCACTGTCTTTGGCTGCCTTCAGTATCTTCTCCCGAAGAAATCCTGAGAAAGGCTCTGTGACGTCGACGTGTTTGAAATTAGGGTCTTCCTCATCAAAGAATGTTCCGATTCTACGCCTTGTCCAATCTATAAATTGGGACAAGAGCACAAGTTCCCCCGGGGGCAACAGCATATGTAATGAACCGACAGCGGCTGTTGACATAATGTATTCCACACCCAGATCCTTCATTGCCTTTATGTTCGCCCTGTAATTGACTATGTGCGGAGGAAGTGAATGAGATGCTCCGTGTCTAGGCACAAATGCTATTTCACAGCCTTTATACTCTGCAATGGAAACCCGGGCTGTACCATATTTATTAGTGACATCCTCTTCCCTTACAACAGGCAAACCCTCCAGCCTGTAAAATCCGGTTCCTCCTATTATGCCGAACTTTGCCATAAGTCAGGCCTCCTTTCCATATTCTGTTTCGTCGCTCTTTTCGCTGTTTCTCATTGTCTTCATTCATGCAAGTTCATTTCACTCATTCAGTGGATCCAAGAGCCCCTTTTCTAGAACGCCCAAGAGTTGACAAACGCCTTCTTCAAGCGCGCATTCCCATATGGTGTAGACTCGCCATCCAAGCTCTCTAAGTTCTTTTTCATTACGGATATCCCGACACCTGTTGCGCTCAATCTTGCTCGACCAATAATCGCTATTAGTATCTGGTTTTCGGAAATGGGAGCAATTGTGGCCATGCCAAAAACAACCGTTAACGAATATCGCCACATGGAATTTTGGGAGCACGATATCGGGCGTGCCTGGGAGGTCTTTGCAGTGTACGCGGTACCGAAAACCTTCGGAATGAAGTCTCTTACGAACCATCATCTCAGGTGTAGAGTCTTTCGAGGGAACCTTAGCCATTATGCGACTTCGAGTCTTTTGATCCACTTTGTCTGTCATAGCGAAAATGTCCTACCACCCATGAGGGATGTCTATGAGAAGCGATGGATCGGCCTCAACAGCGCCTACGCGATGGTTGTACTCTTCCAGCAAAGCCTTTAGCCCGGTAACCAGACTGCCCCTTTTGTACTCGATCAGTTCATCGAGATTCTGGCCTACAAACCCTTCGACAGAAAGAACACAAACCTGATCCTCTAGACCCTCAATTTGGGCAAGTTGATAGGCAGCTGCCAGCCTGTCCTCAGGCGTCAGCAATACCACCCGATAGCCATTGCGAATATTGTCGCCACATTTACTCGCCAAACCGGCGCTAGGTGCCACTGTCACGTGAAACACAGAGTCATTTATGACAAAATCGCCTGGCCTGCCCAGCTGTTCATCGGAAGTCGTATATGAGTAATTATCTATGATCAAACACGGAAATCGAATCGCTAGTTTCGCCCCTACAAGATGCTGAGCAACTGGGCCTGCAGCGTTCCTTTGCCGCGCAGCGGAGATGATATCACCGATAATACGTGGAATTGACTTCCTCAAATCGATCGCAATAGTAAGATGCTGTTGATCAAAGTACTCCCTTACCCTGCCCACAAGCCAACCTTGGAGGATATCGATTATTTGCTCTCTTTGGTCTCTTGAAAGCAGGACAAGCCGATGTTCGTGTTTAGGACTATTCAGTCTTTTTACCAATGACTCAGCAGCCGGTCGTGTCCCCCTTGTGGTGCGCGCGCCTTCTGACGCGTACGTCCGTGTCTCGCCAAATCTCTCAAGGATATTGCGAATCATGGCTCCGCTTGTACGAACTTGATTCTTGGGAGTGAGGTAATCGCTCTGCTCAAGCGGGTATTTCTCCCTCATATGCTCAAGAATGGCAAGTCCAGCGCACACCACGTACCGCTCCGGCGCAACTCCTGTCCCCGGCCGATATTCGTCATAGTATTCCACTAGATCCTGTAACAACTCATCTGCAATAGAGGTCCAAGTCATTGTCTCCCAGCTTCCCACATAGCCATCAAGTCTTCCGAGGCGCTTCGATATTCATTGAGCTCCTCATCAGTTAGGCACATAGTAACCTCCTCGGTGTATCCATCGCCTGATTCAACAGCATGCGCCAAAGGAACAAGCAGATGCTCTGATAACCAAGCGACAACTGGTACCGCGACAGCGTCGCCCATCGCAAAATATGCGTTATTGTAATTGTCTGGTAGCCAGAATGTATCAGGAACCCCCATTAGGCGAGCGGCCTCGCGTGGCGAAAGCAGACGGGAGCGAATCCGTTCACCTTCGACTACAAGAACAATCTGGCGGCTTGACCCACCCCGAGGGGTTCTGAGACAACCCGCTATTCCATCAAATCTAACCTCAGCCCTCTGTTGACCTTGCCTGACACGTCTATAGACAAAGCCAATACATGGATATCCCAGTGCTATTGCTTGCCTGACCTTTTTCAAGTTCGGTTCACTCATCATCGAAAGGAGTCTCTCCGTTTCGTCTGGCGTATGCCAATCGACACCATCCGGCTCATCTTGAATGAGGGACTCCACACTCGCTATCCGTAGACATGGGTTAGGCAATCGCCACCAGCGCCATAACTGCTGGAGAGGCGAAGGAAGCCGCTGATACGCTCTTAGTATAGCCTTGGGAAACCATGGCGCAGAGTATGGGCTGTTGCAGGAAAACGCTTCACAATCTAGTCGTGAATCTACAGCGATCAAGAAGACTCTAGGCCTCGAGTGTGGAAGAAAAAGCCTAGCGTCGATGACCAGGGCTCCAAACTGCGTCCCCAAAGAAGCTAAGGCTTCACAAAGCCCCTGGAAATCATCTCTATTATGCAGAAGTCCGACAACATTCTCAATCACAATTATCGGAGGACGACGTTCATCATCATACAGGTCTCGCATGATACGCCAAAAGGCCCAGAATGTGCCGCTTCGATCCCCTGACATTCCCTGCCTCCACCCCGCGAGGGACAGATCCTGACATGGGAAAGAAGCCCAAGCTAGATGAGAGCCAAGAGGCAATGAGGAGGCTCTCACCAGAGCGACGTCACCAAGGAGGAATTCTGACTTGTCGAAATTAGCCATGTATACGTCTGCCTTTCGAGGATCAATATCGTTGGCCCATAGGCATCTCCACTGATGGCCGAGACCTAGACGGACCAACCCAGCTCCGGCAAAAAACTCGTAGAAGCCAAGTCCACTGCATGACATTAGCAATACCCCCCTTCAGGCGTCACTACATCAATTCGGCGAACGCTTACATCCATAGTATTGTTCTACAAGCGACCGTTACGTTCCTGCAGAGTCATGCTACCTGTCACGCACGGGGAGCCTCTACGCAGATAGTCTCTCTAGACCAACTGTCATACATGTTCCCCCGTTTTTTCAATTATCACTCTCATACTCGCTTGTTTCTCGTCTCGAGACGATCTAGACTTCTACAGGAATTCCCGCATAGCTTCGTTGGAAAGCATCAAACCGCGGCGAGTAAGACTGAGCCTTTCCCTGTCCCATTCAAGTAGCCCAAAGGCTACCCCTTTCTCAATAGCCTTGCCAAAGGCGTCCTGCATTGATACTCCGAAACGGTGCAGGAATTCCTTTTCCCCGACACCGTCAGCCATTCTTAGCCCCAGAATCATTACAGTTGACATCTCATCCGCCTTGGAGAAAACCTCCCTTTCGTCAACTGCAGAACCCAGGCTCAAGATGGAACCTGAGTAGTCCACGGGATCTGCAAGATTACTCCGTCTTTCTCTGTTTACATATGAATGCGCGCCTGCCCCAAGACCGATATAGGGCTCAAGCCTCCAGTAGATGATGTTGTGGCGAGATTCATACCCGGGCAAAGCGAAATTTGATATCTCATAATGCCGGTATCCGACTGGTTCAAACTTGTCTTTTGCGAGATAGTACATGTCTATCTCGAGATCCTCATCACAAGGCGCCTGTAGTCCGGACCTTACTGCGCGCCATAGTGGCGTCCCTTTTTCAAGCATCAGTCCGTACGCGGAAATATGTTCAGGCCTGAACCCCAGCACTACGTCAAGTGTATCCTTCCAGTCCTCCATTGTCTGACCGGGGATGGCATATATAAGGTCCACGTTTACGTTATCAAACCCGGCCTCCCGGGCGCACTCAAATGCGCGGATGGAGTCGGATGCGCTATGCGCGCGGCCCAACTTCGCAAGGAGCTTGTCGTTTAGTGACTGGACTCCTATACTGAGGCGTGTTACGCCTGTATCTTTTAGGAAACTCAGCTTCCTCGAATCCACTGTTCCCGGATTGGCTTCCACTGTTATTTCTCTGTCATGCGCCATGGGGAATACTTGGAGAACCTCAGTCACCAATGACCCAAGCGACTCTTCAGGAAGAGACGTGGGGGTGCCCCCTCCCAGATAAACGGTGACTACTTCTGCTCCTAGCTCTCTTACAGCCGCAGACTGGATCTGCGCCTCCCTAAGAAGCGCTTCCAGATACTGGCCGCAAATCTCCTCTGCGTCATCAAAGGAGTCCATGCAATAGGAATTGAAATCGCAGTAATCGCACTTTTTGACGCAAAATGGAATGTGAACATATAGGCCTAGTCTACCTTGAGGACTGCCATGAACGCCTCCTGAGGAATCTCCACATTCCCCAACTGCTTCATGCGCCTTTTCCCTTCCCTCTGTTTCTCCAGGAGTTTCCGCTTTCGTGAGACATCTCCTCCATAACATTTCTGCAACACATTCTTACGCATTGCCCGCACAGTCTCCCTGGCAATCACTCGAGACCCCACGGCAGCTTGGATTGGCACATCGAAAAGCTGACGAGGAATGATTCCTCTTAACTTCTCCACTAACTGACGCCCTCGCTCTTCCGCCTTGTCCTTGTGGATCATGCACGAGAGAGCATCCACAGGCTGGTCATTAAG
>DUVA01000171.1 GCA_012841305.1 Bacillota bacterium
AGCGGCAACTGCAGCAGCAGAACCACCACTGGAGCCACCGGCAGTGCGAGTTAGATCCCACGGGTTACAGGTTGGGCCAAAGGCTTTTGGTTCAGTATATGGCAATAAGCAGAATTCCGACAAGTTCGTTTTTCCGACAAAGATTAAACCCGCAGCCCGGTAACGTTGCACAATTTCGTTATCTCGTAATCGAGGGATATTCCTTAGAATCCTAGTGCCTGAGCTTGTGGGTTCTCCTTCTACAGTATCCGTTGCATCTTTTAGGAGGAAAGGAACTCCCATAAAGCTGCCTTCTGGCAATTTGCTTTCTGCAACCTTTCGAGCCTTATCATACATTTTGTGTATTACTGCATTAATCTTGGGGTTATACGCCTCAATTCGAGCTATGGTATATTCAACTAACTCAGCGGGTGAGATCTGTTTAGTTCGTACCAGTTCGGCAAGCCCTAATCCGTCATATTTATGGAGTTCAGGAAATGGATTCATAATAACCTCCAAAAATTGATATTTTTACGGTTTAGGCACATGATCTTAGGGCCGCATCGAAGTGAATCAGCGCGCTACGAGGTTCAAGTAATCTCTTTTTCGCGAAAAACAAAACCGTCAATAGACAATAACTCTCTAGCATGTTTGGCCGTCGTTGCGACAATATAGAATATAGCGAATTATAACATAACTTTCAGTATCATGGATCACTATTTGACCGTGAGCATGATATTTGCTCAGACGAAATTTCAATTGTGGTAGGGATTACCGCCAGACGGTCCGGGTACACCAGTCTCGTGGATGCCAGGTGACGATGGCCAGGTGAATTCCTCGATTGAGTCGAACAAAGATTCTGCTAGGCTGCTGCGTCCGGTTTCAGGCGCTCTTTTGTCTCCAAACATACCACGCGAGAAGAGTATCAGCCCATTTGCCCAGTGTGGCAACATGTTGACCCTCCAAACATGCCTCCACAGGACTATCCACGTCTCGAGTGTTCCAGACCAGCTAAAGAAGGATTCTTGATGCTTATGAGGAATATGTTTCCATAGAAATGATGAGACAGCTTAATTGAAAAAGAGGGGCAAAAACATGAGCAATGCCAGGCCTCGTGCCAGGGACATCGGAATCGATATTGGGATATTTGTGCCGGGCAGATGGAATGCCATAACAGACGTGGGGGAAGTAAAGGTCGGCCATGTGACCCTGATAGAAGGTGAAGGAAAACTGGTTCCGGGCCAAGGCCCTGTCAGGACTGGTGTAACCGTAATTCTTCCGCATGACGGTAACCTGTTCAAAGAGAAAGTCCCTGCAGCTTCATATGTTTTCAACGGATTCGGCAAGTCTATAGGTCTGCACCAGGTGAACGAACTCGGTAACCTTGAGACGCCTATAGCGCTGACTAATACCCTTAACACCCCGCTTGTGGCAGACGCATTGATTGATTGGTCCCTCAGGAACAATCCTGAGATTGGTATTAATACAGGCACAGTGAACCCAGTCGTCGGTGAGGTAAACGACGGCATGCTCAATGACATCCAAGGCCGCCACGTCAGGGGAGAACACGTATTCGAGGCAATCACACAGGCCGAGGCAGGACCTGTAGAAGAAGGGTCAGTCGGTGCAGGCACGGGAAGTTCCTGCATGGGTTGGAAAGGCGGTTTGGGGACATCGTCACGAGTGCTCCCTTCTAACCTTGGCGGCTATACCGTAGGTGTGCTGGTTCAAACCAACTTCGGAGGGATCCTAACAGTATGCGGCGCTCCCGTCGGACGCGAGCTGGGGCGATACTCGTTCAGACGCGATTTGCGGTATGACATGCCTGAAATCAAAGACTCCGAAAGCCCAGACGGATCAGTAATGGTGGTTGTGGCTACCGACGCTCCCCTTGATCAAAGGCAATTGCAGCGGCTGGCGAAAAGAGCAAGCCTGGGACTTGCGCGAACCGGATTCTTCGGCAGTAACGGCTCAGGGGATATCTTTATAGCCTTCTCTACTGCAAAGCGCATCCCACATAGCGGTTCTCTGACTCTCAAGACCGAGGTAGTATCCAATGATGCGATGTCTGCACTGTTTCTGGCAGTCGTCGAGGCTACTGAAGAAGCTGTCATTAACTCGATGCTGAGAGCCACGACAGTTGTAGGACGGGATATGAAGACTTGTGATGCCATCGACATCCATGAGTTGCTTGGGGTTTTGCGGAAGTATAATGCGCTTAACCGGAATGAGAAATCAGGATGCCCTGTGGCAATGGATGATAGGAGGTTACCGTAGTGGCTATTGATACTCCGGACTGGGTGAAGAGTGCAGTCATTTATGAGGTTTTCCCTAGAAATCATTCTGCTGACGGGTCGTTTATGGATATTTTCGGTGATCTGGAAAGGATTAAGAGCCTGCATACGGATATCCTATGGCTGATGCCTATCCATCCCATAGGCATTGCCGGGCGCAAAGGAACCTTGGGCAGCCCTTATGCTGTCAGGGATTACCGCGCTGTCAACCCTAAACTGGGCGATCCACGAGCTTTACAGATGGTAATAGATAAGGCCCACTCCCTGGGCATGAAGGTAATGATTGACGTGGTATATAACCACACATCGAGAGACAGCGTTCTTCTTAGGGAACATCCTGAATGGTTCCTCAAGAACCCGGAAGGAGAATTCTCGACTAAAGTGTCTGACTGGTGGGATGTCTACGACCTCGATTACCGTCGGCCTGACCTTTGGAAGTATCAAATAGAAACCCTTGAGCAATGGGTTGACTTTGGTGTTGACGGGTTTCGTTGCGATGTGGCACCCCTTGTTCCGCTGGACTTTTGGCTGGCTGCCCGCGACAGGCTAAAACGGAAGAAAGAAGTCATTTGGCTTGCAGAGAGTATAGAGAAGTCTTTTGTCAAGTATATCCGGGATAGGGGCTACACAGCGCATGCAGATCCGGAACTCCACGCAGCGTTCGATTTGACTTATGACTACGATGGGTTTGAGTATCTCAAAGATTACTTTCAGGGGAAGCGTCCGCTTTGTGATTATCTCAATCATGTGTATATCCAGGAGACGCTTTATCCTGAAGACGCAGTCAAGCTTAGGTTCCTGGAAAACCACGACAATCTGCGTGCAGCTGATGTGATCAGGGGTCGTGACTCTCTGCTGAACTGGACTGTCTTCTATGCGTTACTCCCGGGAGCAACCCTTGTCCATGCCGGGCAGGAAATCGGCGCCACAAAGACCCCTAACCTTTTTGAGAAGGATCCGGTAAGCTGGAAAGACGCAGACGTTGAGCTTATGTCTTTCATGCAGAAGGTATTGGGATTAGCCAAAGACATCAAGGGAATCTGCAAGAAGTTCGCAGTCCGGGAGCTTCCTGCAGAAGGTGTGGTGAAACTTACCTGGCTCGGTGATGACATAGCTTATGTTGCGCTGCTCAATCTAGCTAACAAGCACGGAGAGATCCACGTTGACGGACTGAGCGATGCAGAGGTTTGCCTGGGTGATGCAGGCAACCTGAGGACGTTCCGAATAGAGCGTATGCCGGTCCTTGTGAAGATTCCGGCTGTTTGACATTCCTCATACTGCCACAGTCTCTGACTGCCCTCCGCGGTACAATTGCCTGGCTGGTTGAGAATCGACCATGCTCATTCTGCAATATGACCCTTTCCCGAACCGACTCCGTCTAGTCATATGATGCCCTTCAGTCATATCTAGCCCATGAGAGTAATAATCTTAATAAGCATCCTCTGATGAAGATTACCGGAACAGAATGCGCCGGATTATGGGTTGAGCCAGGTGAGATACGTATTTGAGTGGGAATGGAGGTGATGAAAGGAGGCTCCATGGCTTCGCTTGATATGTAGGTATGTGTCGAATTCATCAAGGAAAGGAGGGTAGTAACAGATGAGACTATGGGTCAAGATTCTTATCGGTTTTGCCATAGGCGCTGTTGTAGGTTTGATTATCGGGCCGTCTATTGCGGTTGTGAAGCCGTTAGGCGATCTTTTCATAAGGCTCATCAAGATGCTCATTGTTCCATTGGTTTTCTGTTCGCTTGTGGTGGGTGCATCCGGCATCGGTGACCTGAGAAAGCTGGGGCGGGTAGGCGGATAGACAATTATTTACTTCTTAGCTACAACAGCAATAGCCATTACCCTTGCAATCATATTTGCTGTTATCTTCAACCCGGCAGGCGGATACATCTTTAGACAAGCCGGTATCTATGAAGCAAAACCTATGCCTAAGGCGGCGGACGTCATCCTGAATCTTGTGCCTACCAATGCCCTCAACGCGATGGTTACCGATAACATGCTGCAGCTCATCGTATTTGCGCTGTTTGTCGGAATAGCGATTTCGCTTATTGGTGAAAAAGGTAAGCCGGCTCTTGCTTTCTTCGACAGTGTAGCTGAGATTATGTATAAAATCGTCGGCATAATCATGAACTTCGCCCCTATTGGCGTATTTGCTCTTATTGCCTGGGTGGTGGGTACAAGCGGAGCGCAGGTATTACTTCCCCTGGCCCGAGTGATATTCGTGGTATATTTTGTTAACATCCTTCATGCCCTTATTGTCTATTCCGGGGCGGTATATGTTTGGGCAAAAATGAGTCCCTTCCAGTTCTTCAAAGGATTCTTCGAGGCTATGGCAGTGGCGTTCAGCACTTGCTCCAGCTCTGCGACACTTCCTATATCTATGCATTGTGCTCAAAAAAATCTTGGTGTGTCCAAAGAAATATCCAGCTTCGTCCAACCCCTGGGCGCCACTATTAACATGGACGGAACCGCTATTTATCAGGGTGTATGTGCTGTGTTTATAGCCGGGGTCTTCGGCATAAAGTTGGGCCTTTCTCAGTATCTGATGATTATTGTCGCAGCGACCTTGGCTTCTATCGGGACAGCGGGAGTGCCCGGTGCAGGAATGATCATGCTTAGTATGGTGTTGGAAGTGGTAGGGCTACCGCTTGAAGGGATACTGCTTGTTGCAGGTATAGACAGGATCCTTGATATGATTAGAACGTGCATGAACGTGACGGGCGACGCTGCAGGCGCTATAGTAATAGCCTCCAGTGAAGGTGAGCTTACGAAGATTGTCCCGAAGTTGGCACCTTCCGGCAAGTAACGTACAGACGGTTTTTCGTGTCCGGCGTAAGTATGCCGGAGTGTTGGTTTTCGGCTGATTGCGTGTGCACTCACACAGTTTCCCCAGGCCCAGTAACGCATGGACTGTGGCAGGGTCGCGAGGATCCGGCAAAGGAGTTCCCGATCCTGCCTCTTCTCTTTGCTACGCACCTTATTGCTTACCGAACATTGCGTTGACAAGAGGAATCATCTTCTGTCGAT
>DUVA01000172.1 GCA_012841305.1 Bacillota bacterium
CAAGCAGCAGGATCCAATGACGGTAGTAGTATGTGTGCTGGACGGGTGTCCTTATGTCTCACTCAGCTCTTTACCTGAGACTGCATACCTTAGAAGACTGTGTGAAGATGAAAACTCTCAATATAAGTCGATTGAAGCGGTGTTTCCGTCTTCAACAGCTGCAGGGCATGCAGCAATCTTCACAGGGACTTATCCTGAGGAGAACGGGATCACAGGCAAAGAATACCTGGGCGATGACGGAGAGCTTGTGCGATTCAACAGCCCTGATACTACAGAAGCGCCGACTTTGTTTCATATAGCTCGTTCAGCAGGTTTTGGTACTGCAATGATCTCAGCCAAGGCTAATGTGTGCAGAAGGCTTTCAGGCGCAACTGACTTTGCGGTCTGGCCAGGCTCAGTCCCTGACTGGGTAATTGAGTCTGTAGGGCCACCGCCGGATGAGTCCACACAATACGAGAACTATGCCGGATGGTATATCGAGCTGGATCAGTGGGTGCTAGGGACTGTCGAGGCGTACCTGAAGTACAACAATGCACCTGCGCTCGTAGGCATAAACCTCGGGAGCCCTGACACGTGCGGACACAGGTTCGGCCCGGTGCCTGCTACGGAGACTGTTGATGCGCTGTGCGCTATCAGCGAGGGTTTGGAGAAGCTCGTTGCGACATTGGAAGCAACCCGCCCGGGCAGGTGGAGCTTGGTCATCACTGCTGACCACGGTATGACCAGGGTTGATACGGGTATTGCGGCAAGGGATATCGTCGGTGATATCACAGACAAAGACGTGCCGATGACCCTTGACGGAGGTGCCCTATACGTTTGGGCGGATGACGACGACAGAGGTAAGATTGCTGATGCGTTGAGGCAGACTGAAGGAGTAGCTGAAGTTATAGATATTGATGATAAAGCCAGGCGGGCGGAGCTCCATATAGAGCACTCGCGTACACCTTCGCTTATCGCAATATCAGAACGCGGGTATATGTTCATAGAGGCATTGCTGTTCATGGATTATACATTGGGAAGTCACGGAACTCTCCTTGATACCGATTTGGAAGTGCCTCTTATAGTAGTCGGTCCGAAGGCGGACGCTGTAAACCTCGAGAAAGTCAATTCCATAACTGATATCCGCTCCGTGGTGGAGATGTTATTTGACATATAGAGATGAAAAGTGTACGTACTGTCGAGGATTGCCGGTGTTGCACTCGGGGACGGCTCCCCAAGCGGGTCGCCTTAGCAAAATCCGGCCCGTAAGCTAGTGGCCGAATTTTGATACCCCTCGTTGCAATCACCGGCAATCCAAGACAATCGGAAAACGAGCGAAAACTAATGAACTCGTACTTGGAACCGAATATCAGCGCGGATAATGTAAATGGCCTGCTAGGGGAGGTGCAGTGTGTGCTGCTTCCTGTGGCAGGCTTTTTCGTCGTCTTCTGCTTGCTCAGAGCAATTGGCGCAGACGCGACACAGCTGCATCAACTTTCCGGCTATTCTTTTCTATTACGTCTAGCAATTCCTTGGGAGTCCGCGTATCCTTCTCTACCACCATGTTTGGATTCACTGCCTTGAGGTCGAACTCTCTATCCTCTATGTCTTCACGCGTAACTGTCCAGCTTCGCTCGCTATCGGTCCTGTCAGGAAGTAAGCGGAAGAACTCGTCGAAGTGCTCAAGCGTGAGAGGACTCCTCTTTGTTACCTTGACATCCGACAAATCATAGTACCAGATACTCTCAGTAGGGTTGCCCTTGGTGAAGAACAAAAGGTTAGTCTTCACGCCAGCGCCGGCAGATGAGAACACGCCGGACGGCAAGCTGACGATGCACCACAGGTCGCAATCATCGAGCAGCTTCCTTTTGGTCTGGACGTAGGCTATCTCATTGGTCCTAAATAATACGCCCTCGTCTATGACCATTCCACAGCGGCCCCCAACCTTCAAACTGCTCATTACGTGCTGAAGAAACAGGACCTGAGTGGATCCGGTCTTGTATGCGAACTGGGTCTGCGCCTCCTTGCCCTCTTTCCCGCCGAATGGGGGATTCGTTAGTACTATGTCATAAGAACGGGGCGCATCTTCGAACAGTCCCCCATAGATCTCCATCCCAGTAAGGGTATTGCCATGCCAAAGGTTGGGGTGATCAATCTCGTGGAGCACGAGGTTCGCAAGAGCAATTGGATATATTAGGTTCTCCTTCTCACGACCATAGAAGGTTTTGCTCTTGAGTATTTCCCACTGACTTGGAGTGCCTTCTTTACGTAGCCCTTCGCTTACATATTCATAGGCCTGTGCAAGGAAACCACCTGTCCCACAGCAGGGATCATATACTGTCTCGCCTGGTTTGGGGTCTATGACCTGAACCATTGCCTTGATCACCTGGCGTGGGGTGAAGAACTGGCCTCCGTCGTTGCCCTTTTCGCCCATCTTCAAGAGTAGGCCTTCATAGACTTGGGAAAGGGTGAAGATATGATCTTGATCCACACTTGCCTGGCTGATCTCGTTGACCTTGTCTAGTACATCTAGAAGGTTGCGTTCAGTATCGATTCTAACACGATCCACTCCGGACATTATCTCGCTAATTACCTTCTGCTTCGACGTGGCGTTGGGCTGGTCTTTTAGCGTCTTAAGATGTGGCAGCAGCTCGTTGTTTACAAAGTCAAAGAATGCCCCAAGTGCTCCATTCTGAAGCTGGACTCTCTTCGGCCCTTCTGGGGCAGCCCAGTCGCACCAACGATATGGGTTGGCGAGAGAAGGCGTAAATGGAAGCCCCAAGGCTTGAGCTTCATCTGCCTCACGGGTTTCATTCTCATCGAGAATTCTGAGGAATAGGATCCAGGTTAATTCTGGGACATATTGCATTGCGCCGGCGCAATTTGATCGGCGCATGATGTCGCATATGTTTTTGATCTCATTATTTAAGGATTCCTGAGTGGCAAAGGCCTTGCCGTTGCCATTGTCATCCTTTCTGGTTTTAGCCATACGATCGACACTCCCCTAAAACGGATATGAACTACTCACATTGAGCTTTGGCCTGAAAAGGCTGCCTCTAGTAATTTTTCCGCCAACAAGTTCAACTGATGCAATTGTGATTCGAGCACGAGGTGGGTGCGGTCTACTTCAGCGAATCTCTCTTTAATGGCTGTGATGGTGTTCTTCTGCCTATCAAGCGAAGGAAGGGGAAGTTTCAGATTAGCCAAATAGTCTTTCGGAAGTCTCTGTTGTCCGACTGAACCTGTGAAGAATGACGTGGCTTGTTGCAATAGGGGCGGTCGACTTAAGAAGCAATGTATCCATTCCGGCAGGACTTCATTACTCGCCCGAAGGACGTGGAATTCTGTTGATCCAAACCCAAAACCATCGATTAAATCCCTGGCAATTGCATGCTTCCCGTTTTGCATGCACGGCGTGATTTTTGCGAAGAGCACATCACCCTCTTCGAAGTAGGTATAGCCCTTACGCACCTTTCCATAAGGGCGCACTTGCATCTCAGCGATTCCGGCTCCATTTATCGAAACGGATTCCATCGGCACAAAACTGGTGGAAGCACTATCAGAACGATCTATCTTGGGTCTGCGTGGATTGATTACGCTCACTTCATTCAGGGTCTTCGTAGGCCACTCTTTCGTTTCAGAACTATCAAACACCTCACGTAGCAATGCTCCAGGCAGCGCTTGAGTAGCCTCAAGCTGCGCCTTGGCAGCGGCGCGTGCGCTGTCCAGTTCCACTAATTGCTCTTCAAGAGCCGCGACGATACGTTTCTGCTCGGAGAGAGTAGGAAGAGGCAGTCGGATTTTTTCAAATTGTGAAAAGCGAAGGTTCTGTATATTCACTCCACGGGCTTGGCTATCACGCCATTCTACGAAGTCAGGAGATCTAAGCCAGTGCGCTATGTAATCGCCGCATATTGACTTCGCAGGACGCACTATGCCACAGAAGGCACCCACAGCCCCGACAAATGGTTCTTTGAGTTGGGCAGACTTACCAACAAGACGCGGACTGCCAGAAGAAAGGCAGACAGCGATATCTCCAGGTTGAAGATACTGTTCGGGTCGAACTCTACTAGATGGTACCCATAAGAGATCGTTTTCTAAGTCCAGTCCATCTCCGATATTCCCGGCACGCAAAATTGGGACGAACCCAGGCATGGGTAGGTCATGTGCTTCTGCCGCCCTAAAAGTGACGCCACGCACAAATTCGCACACATCTCCTAGGCGAACTATCTCATGCTCATGATGCATTATGCTGCAAACATCCTCTCTTTGACACTCCTCAATACTTCACCAGGCTCTCCTGCTTGCCTAAGTGCCTGCAATCCGCCTGCTCTAATTACCTCCGGCATACGAAACACATAGGTGCTTTCCAGGGCATCCGTTCCGTTCTCTGCGAACTGACCTACGAGCGCATTGACTGCATTTGCAGCTTCTTTGGGCAATGAATCCACCCACTGCTCGTGCTTATAACTGAAAGCTTCAGCTCGCTCCTTTCGAGATCGTGGAGCGAGTCCATAGCCCAATTCTGCAAGCACGTCGAACAAATCATATTCATCCATCTTGCTCAACTCTCTAATGGCGTAAACACTATTGCCGGCAGCAGGCAGCGAAGCAATCAGCTCCTGTCGGTTCGGTGGATCTATCCATCGCCTGCGAAACTCCTCAAGTGTAGGCGCTTCCTCGATCAGCTTCGCTGCAATGATCTGCTTGTACTCATCTAATGGTACTGGCACAGCTCTGCCCTCTATCATTGTGATGATCGAGTGCCCTGCTTCCGTTACCTTTGCATCGAGCCCGCTTACCTGAACTATAGGTTCAGGCACTACATCTTCGATATCCTCAGAGGGCTTGTGAGCGCGTGTCGCCCTGCTCGTGAAATCCTCACCAAAGAGCCTCGTAGCATTTGTGTAGTCATATACACGGAACATGAGTTTGTTCGTATCCACATCTATCCTAGTTCCCCTGCCAACCATCTGGTAGAATGCAATTGGAGACTTCACATACTTGAAGAAGACTATGTTCCGTACCGCGGGAACATCAACGCCTGTGGTGAGCAGATCCACAGTAGCCGCAATGAAGTGGCTGCTGGAACTTGCCTTGAGATCAGATATGTAATCAGATCCTGAACTTGCTGCGGTACACTTAAAAGCGTAGTTTCGCATAGGGGTTTTTCCATTCTTGGCACACCAATCAGCGTAGAGGTTGCCCATAGTGGCAGCCACATCATCAGCATGTCGGTCTCTCACGCAGAATATTATGGTCTTTTGTTCTGGCCCACCTGTATTCACAAGGTGGTTGAAGAGGTCTGTGCACATTGCAAGGACCCGATCCGGAAGGAGTATCTTATCCTCATACTGCCTCGCTTGGTACATCCCTCTTATCTGCTCTTCCGTCAGAGGTTTTCCTGTAATGGCATCTACAGGGTTCAGAGGCATGATATTATCTATAGTGATCCCTGTCTGATCCAAGTCCACTTCACTTCGGACAATTTCACATGCTGCGAGGTACCCATCCTCTATGCCCTGGGCCATGTCGTATTCATATACTGGTTCACCGAAGTATCGAATATTGTCCGCGCTAATCTTCAAATCCGCTGTTGACTCAGGAGTGTATTCAATTCCTTTGAGTTTCCGTGGGGTCGCTGTCAGGCCGATTTGAACCGCATTTGGATTGCGAGTGAGCACTTGAGACCATTTCCCCCAAGCAGATCTATGACACTCATCGATTACTATATGGCTGAAGTAGTCAACAGGGTAGTTTTCCATTAAGAATGTTGCATCCGCATCATCAGTATCCACGCCTAGGGTTTGGTAAGTGGCGATGAGAACTCGTGCATTCTTCTCAGGACGCGATGTAGACACTGGAGCAGCATCTGAGCCAAACATGTTCTGAAGCGCAAGCGTCGCTTGCGTACGGAGTTCATCCCTATCACATACGAACAGCGCACGCCTGAGCTGTCCGGCAGTGGCAATTCGATGAAGTAGATTGACTGCAATGAAGGTCTTGCCTGCCCCAGTCGCGAGCGATAGTAATGCCCGTTTGGGCTCACCATTGATCTCGCAGTGGGCAATCTTTTCCATAGCCGCTCTAATAGCGGCATCCTGATAGTATCGGCGCGTGGCTTCGCCACCTTTGTATGGAATAAGCAAAGGTTTGGCCGCCGCGTTCTGTAAAGAAAATCCTGCATAGTATTCATATCTTTTTTGAAGATCTCTTGGGGTGGGAAACTCAGTGATTGAACGGGGTGGAGACGTCTTTTGGGTGAACCTATCGTATTCGACGAACAAGTGGCCATTGGTGGAGAATACCCACGGTACATTGTGAAGTTTGCATTCGGCGTATGCCTTAACTTGTTCAAGACCATGACCTGGAGGCAGATTCGCCGCCTTGGCTTCGATGAGGGCAACTGCTACCGGCTGAGTATCCTTGTGAACCCTGATTCGAAGCACATAGTCTATGCGTCCCTGCGCTCTTCGTCTACCCTTCCCGCCTATTATCTCAATTGCGCCTGCCGTCTGTTCACGCTTGATCAAGTCTTCTGTCCAGCCGCGGTTGTAGATAGCCGGATCAATCAACTTAGCTCTGGTGTCGGCTTCATTCAATCGCACTGATTTGTCCCCCCCCCCAAACGACTCGTTTTCGCCATATGCAAAGCTTCCATACACGGTCAGAATACGTCGAATGGCTCCTGACTAACTTTACTTCGCCGATGTTCACGTTTTTCCTTCCAGCACCAGGGATAGCAGCCTCTGATCTGGTTGTTGTTGACTCTGAGGCGCTGGATACCTCTTTGTTCGTTTTTCTATACTCTGTAGCCGGAAGGCTTGTCGTTTCTAGGTAATGAGCTCAGATACTCCCCTGAGAGTTCAATCCATGACGTATGGTCAATGTGACAGAATCATGCCATCTCGCTGTGTTAGGCCTGTATTCAGGCACAAGAGAAACGAAAGGCGCATTCCTCTGGACTCTCCAGAAGTCACATCCAAGATGCCACCTGGGATCCTTCTTTTACAACCCCAGGTGTCTTTTGACCCTCTGTCGATCATCATGGCATGGTCATCGGATGCCACATGACCAGCGGATCTAGAAGGCTTCTGTCATATTTCCCTAACTAAAGTCAGAGTATACCAATGATGGAAGGATTTTGAGGCAGAGAGCGGAATAACAAACTAGATGCCAAAGTATTAGTGATTTTCGACTAGTCCTTAAGAGAGCATGATGTCGGCGAATACTGCTCCACCATTGGAATGGGACATACTGCGAGGTGCTGTAGGTCGTGACGAATGTCACAACCGGTAGAAACGATCCCTTACAACCGTATTTGGAGGATGCCATCCGCCGCGCGGATAGGATACGGTTTATTGTGTCGTTTGTTATGGAGTCAGGAGTCAAACTTATTGTTCCGCAGCTTAAGCAGGCGGCAGACCGAGGAGCCTCTATTCAGCTTCTGACTGGTTTTTATCTGTCTATTACCGAGCCTCCTGCGATATATTACTTGCATGATCAATTGGGTTCAGCTATTGATATTCGCGTCTATGACGAATCCATAAGAGCGTTTCATCCGAAATCGTACATATTTGAGTGCGGGGATGAAGCCGAAGTATTCGTTGGCTCATCCAATCTTTCTCGCTCTGCATTAACCACCGGGGTAGAGTGGAACTATCGTTTCCTAAAGAGTGAGCATCCCGATGATTACCTCCGTTTTTCGAAGACATTCAATGAGTTGTTTCGCTACTGTTCCCAACCGGTGACACCGGAAGTACTAAAAGAATATGCCTTGCGTTGGAAAAAGCCCGCGTTTGTGAGGCTGGAGGAGAAATCAGTCTCACTAAAGCCGCCACCAAAACCTGAACCCCGTGGGGCTCAGATTGAAGCGCTCTACTACTTGAAACAAGCCCGCACGGAAGGAGTAGATAAAGGAATAGTGGTAGCAGCGACCGGTGTAGGCAAAACACACCTGGCAGCATTTGATGCTTTACCGTTTAGGCGGGTGCTTTTCTTGGCACACCGTGAGGAAATAGTAAAGCAGGCATATGACGTTTTCTATCAGTTAAGGCCTCAATGCCGGCTGGGCTTCTATACCGGGACACAGAAAGATGAAGGGGCAGATGTCTATTTCAGTACTGTACAGACACTCAGCCGGAGTGAACATTTGCAAGCCCTTCCCAGAGACTACTTTAACTATATAGTTGTAGACGAATTCCATCATGCAGCAGTTGAAAGCTATCGAAGAGTAATAGATTACTTTGCGCCTGATTTCCTTCTTGGCCTGACTGCTACGCCGTTCCGCATGGACAATCAGGACATTTTCTCTCTTTGTGATGATAATGTCATCTATGAGATTTCACTGAAACAATCGATTGAAAGAGACTTGCTGGTGCCATTTCGATATTACGCCATCTACGATCCTACCGATTATGACCGAATAGAAATGGCAAACGGGCGCTATGTAGTTGAAGACTTGGAACGGCAGTTATCCCATAAGGAAAGAGCGGACCTGATTATCGGACAGTATCATCGGTTGGCCGGGGAACGTACTCTAGGATTTTGCGTATCCATTAAGCACGCTGAGTACATGGCTGAGTACTTCACTGCTAATGGAGTTGCAGCGGCTGCAGTTCACAGCGGGTTGCCTGGCAATGGCCACACAATGGATAGGCATGAAGCACTGGAAGCGCTTGAGCAAGGCGAGATAAAGATTATTTTTGCAGTAGACATATTTAATGAAGGTGTTGACATCCCTTCTCTTGATACGGTCATGTTTCTCAGACCTACTGAATCGTACGTGATATTCCTCCAACAACTAGGAAGGGGCCTTCGCAAATACCCGGACAAAGAGTATCTTACCGTGATCGACTTTATCGGTAACTACAAAAGAGCGCATTACATACCCCTTCTCCTAGCAGGCGAGAACCCATGGACTGACCAACCACCTGGAGCACGTCGGGTAGAAGACTACGAGTTCCCTGAAGGTTGTATAGCTAACTTCGATCTTCGCATCATTGACTTGTTTGAAGAACTCGCTGTCCGTGATCCCCTACCGATCAGGATGAAGGATACATATTGGCGAATTAAGCAATCGCTTGGGAGAAGACCAAATAGATTGGACATCTACGAAGGCAGCGACATACCGATTAGGGAATATCTAAGGGACGGGTGGCTTAGGTTCTTGGAGTCTGTGGGAGATCTTGATCCTGAGGAGGAAGGCTGGTTGGGAACCCCGGCCGAGGATTTTCTCATAGAAATCGAGCAGACCCGTTTTGCTAAGTCTTACAAGATACCTACTATCAAGACCTTTCTACGTGAAGGGAGTATAGTGTCAAGAGTCGGGCTTCAAGAGATTGCAGGTGAAATGATGGCATTCTACCGGGATTACCCGGTTCACCAAAAAGACTTAAGTGACCGTAGCAATCGGAATTGGAGAGACTGGGGAGTCAAGCAGTTTGCCAGGCTGGCCAGAGTAAACCCTGTAAACTTCCTATCTAAGGGACGATTCTTCCACTACGATGAGATTAATCAGATCATGTACCTGGATCCGGAAGTTGAACCCTTCTTATCCCGGTTGCTTGCAGCCCATGCAGAAGATATTCTCGAGTTCCGAAGGATTGACTATTTTCGACGTAGATTCAAAGATTAGGAGAAAAGGATGAGGCCGTTGTCTGAATGTGTATTCTGCAATATACCGAGAGATGAAATAATCGCAGAGAATGAACTGGCTCTGGCCTTCTTTGATAGGTATCCTGTGAATCAGGGCCATACCCTCATAGTGCCTAAGAGGCATGTAGAGACCTATTTTGACGCCACTTTAGATGAAAAAGATGCAATCACTCGCCTACTCATTAAGGTAAAGGAGAAGCTGGATGCCGAATATCACTCTGATGGCTATAACATAGGGGTGAACGTAGGAGCATCTGCCGGACAGACCATATTTCACGTACACATTCACGTGATTCCGCGATATCGTGGTGATGTGCCCGACCCACGTGGCGGCATTCGCCGTATTAAGAAGAGTCTCGTTCCTTATGCTGCTGAAGGAGAGTGACCGGAGGCGTGCCCCATCGCTCAAAGGTGGAAGGAGAGTGATGTACTAGACGTGTGACGGTGCTAAATGTGATTTATCTGGGTGGGTGGACGAACGTCTTTAGATCATTCTCACGGCTCCGCCGCCGAACCCCCGTACGGTACTCGGTACTATACCTTGTACCCACATTAACTTTACTCAGTCATGTCCAGGGAGGACGAGCCCAATTGCAAAAAGCTGAGATTGGCTGCCAGATATCTTGTTGCGGTACCTGAGATAACCATTACCCAATCCACCTCTGTGCTGCCAATTTTCTGAATGAGCCCGCCCACAAAAAATTTTTGTGAGGAATAATAGCAACCAAGCAGGATTCTTGATACAAGCATAGAAATACACTAGCAGGAACCTGTCGGACAGCCGGTCAGCCCAACAGTTGGATTGCACTACGGGTTGCCGATGCTGGGAGACTAATAGTGAGGGAGAAAGCCATGTTTGAAAAAGTCAAGAAAACTAGAATATACGAAACCATTGCCCTCCAAATCAAGGCTCGCATTGACTCTGGTGAGCTTAGACGAGGGGATATGTTGCCTTCCGAAGCTGACCTTGCAGAGCAATTTGGAGTTAGCAGAGGATCGATTAGAGAAGCTTTGAGAATGCTGGAAATGCTGGGTCTTGTCGAGAGTCAAACCGGCAAGCGCACAATTGTTACAGGGTCTCTCATCGATACCGTGTCAGAGAACCTAAAATCCTTGGGAGAAGTAGACTCAAGCGAGGCTATGCACTTACATGAGATTCGGTGCATTATTGAGCCTGGAGTGGCGGCTCTTGCTGCGATGCGTGCGAGTGAAGAAGATATTGCTCAGATGCAGGAGTATCTTAAAGAAATGAGGAGGGCTATGGAAGCAGGCGCTCCAGGGTTTGTCTGTCAGGATCTGGCGAACGAGTTTCACCAAGCCATAGCATCGTCAGTAGGGAATCCGATACTCAGTGATATTTTGGAAATGCTTTGGGATGTCTTGGAGGATGTCACAGCAATTGTCTATGGCCAACAGGAGAGAGTAGATGACTCATACTACGAACACTCAAGAATCTTGGAGGGAATCGAGAAGGGAATGCCGGAATTAGCGAGCGCAGCTATGCAATATCACTTAGCAAAAGTAGAAGAATCTCTGCGTGCGGAAGGTATACTGCAGTCCTACGGTGATAAGTAGTGGGACTATCTTGAATGACGTGATGTGACAGTTGGAATATGGGGGGCGTGTTGAATGTCTGCAAGCGTGATTGAGAGTAGTCTGTTCAAGGACATATTTGGCACTGATGAAATGCGGAAGATATGGGATGACTTGAATACTGTACAGAAATGGCTGGATGTGGAAGCAGCACTGGCTCGAGCGCAAGCGAAACTGGGAATAATCCCTGCAGCTTACGCAAACGAGATTTCAAAGAAGGCAAGAGTAGAGCTAATCGACATGGATGAGTTAAAGAGGGGAATTGACAAAACTACCCACCCTCTAATGCCGCTAGTGCGCGTTTTCCGGACTGTATGCGCCGGGGATGCTGGTGAATTTATTCACTGGGGAGCTACGACACAGGATATCATGGATACTGGGTTAGTTCTGCAAATCAAGGAATCGCTTGAGCTTGTGGAGCCTTGTCTCAGCGCAGTAAACAAAACGCTAAAGCATATGGCAAGTGAACATAAGGACACGGTGATGGCAGGGCGGACCCACGGTCAACATGCGTTACCCATTACATTTGGATACAAGGTTGCAGTCTGGCAAAAAGAGATTGCTCGTCATCTTACTAGGCTGGAGCAGGTAAAGAAGCGTGTCTTGATTGGCCAGTTTGGAGGAGCAGTAGGAACGCTTGCCTCAATGGGTTTCGGAGGCCTCGAAGTCCAGGAATTGATGTTCCGTGAGCTTGGACTGGAAGTCCCGGATATTGCGTGGCATGCATCAAGAGATAGTCTGGCAGAGCTTGTATGTGTGCTCGGTATGATTTCCGCAACTTTAGGCAAGATCGCAAATGAAGTGGTCACTCTCCAGAAAACGGAATATGGCGAGCTGGAGGAGCCATTTGAGATGGGAATGGTTGGATCCAGCACTATGCCCCACAAACGTAATCCAATGACATCTGAAAGCGTAGTGGCTATTTCGAAGATGGTAAGGTATAACGTACCCTTGGCTATTGAGGCCATGGTTGGCGAGTTCGAGCGTGATATGAGGACGTGGCAGACTGAATGGAAGTTCGTTGGCGAGTCTTTCATACTTCTAAGCGGTGCAATACGTTCAATAAACCGGGTGCTTCAACGCTTATATGTAAACGTTGGACAGATGAGGTCCAACGTTTATATGACTAAGGGGCTAATTCTATCAGAGGCTATCATGCTCAAGCTTGGCGAGAAGATAGGTAGACAGAAAGCGCATGACCTAGTCTATAAAATCTGTATGAAGGCATACGAGGAAGACATGCCATTGCAGGACGCATTGATGCAGGAACCATCTATCTTAGGTGAATTAACCCCTCAGGAGATAGAGGTAATTATGGATCCCGTGTCATACACAGGTTTATCGTCCTATTTTGCCGAGAAGGCAAGCGAAGAGACTTAGTATTAAGTAAGCACAGGTAATACGGGGGCATTGGATTCCGGAGAAGACAAACGTATACACGCATTCTGATTCAGTAACGACGCGCTGCAAAAGAGCGAAGATTTAGTCGACCCCAGGAGCCTAATGTCAGAATAGAGCTGGTGCATAGGCGAGCATTGTGGGTACATAAGCATAATGGGCAGGCCAGCGGTAACAACTGAGACCCGATGCGTTTGGAGTTAGCAGTCATCGCTGCAGGACATACTGTTTGGCACATACTTACCGTAGGATATGGAAAGATCCTATCTCATGATTAGGGGGGTGATAATACAATAAAACCCAAAACTTTATAGTACTTTTAGAAAAAATTAAGGAGAGGATCTTAATGCCAAATAGGAGACAATTAAAAACCACCATAATATTGATAGTTTTTTCTTTAATGCTTTTTGGCTTTGTCGGTAATGGTGTTCAGGCATCAGAGTATACAATTAGAATTGCTCATTGTATGCCTACAAACCATCCATATCATAAAGCGTGTCAAGAATTGCAAGAGGTCCTATCAGAAAAAACTAATGGCCGTTTAAAAGTAATAATTTATCCACAAGAACAACTTGGTACAGAGCAAGATATAACAGAATTGGTATCTGCAGGCCAATTAGAAATGGGTTGTGTATGGTCAGGTACATTTGAGCAATTTTATCCTTCTACAGCCGTTACCCAGTTACCATATTTATTTGATAGTTGGGAACATTATTGGCAAGTTATTGATAGCGAAATTGGAGAAGAAATCTTCAAACCTCTTAAGGAAGATGACATATTAGTTTTGCCTTCATTTGTTAATGGGCTATATAATTTGCTGTCTACAAAAGAAATAAGAGAACCGAAGGATCTTAAGGGTGCCAAATTTAGGATTGCACCTTCTGCAATTCTTTCGGTAATGTTTACGAACTATGGCGTCATAGTATCACCTATGCCATTTGGAGAGGTATATACTGCTTTACAGATGAGAACCATAGATGGTGATTTCCAAAATAGCGTTAACGCGTGGTCAAATTCATTTCACGAAGTTGCAGGCTATATTACGGAAGTCGAAGCGTGTTACTTCATGCAGAGTTTAATAATGAATGGGAGTTTCTATAACAGGTTAAGTGAAGAAGATCAAAAGGCTATAAAGGAAGCGGCACTAGAAGCAGCAATATGGCAAAGAAATAATCACCAAGAAGCGATTGCAGATGCTGTTAGGCTTTTAAAAGAGAATGGAATGGAATATATTGCGGTTGACAAGGAAATATGGAGAGAAAGCGTGCAGCCTGTTTATGACCATTTTTATAAGAAATATCCGCAATGGGAAAATATTGTAAAAGAAATAAGAGATTTCGGTAAATAAACATCAACAAGTAACCCTCTTTTATCTTTTAAGATAAAAGAGGGTTACTTAAAAAAGGAGAGCTTATTGTGCCATATTTGAGAAAGAAACTGCTTAAGCTTTTTGATTATTTTACAGTTCTTCTTATGTTATTCCTGTTATTCATAGTTTTTTTCCAAGTATTAAACAGATTTGCACTTCATATTCCTCTGAGCTGGACAGAGGAAGCTGCAAGATATAGTTTTGTCTGGCTTTCATTATTTGGAGCAGTTAAAGCTCTTCAAACTGGGAGTCACATAAAAGTCGATATTTTTATTAACAATTTGAAACCTAAAACAGTAACAATAATCAATTTATTGGCACACGATCTAATAACCCTAATTTTTTCCATATTATTAGTATATACAGGATTAGACTATGCGATTCGATCTATTAACAGAACCTGGCAGTTTGGTCCCGTCCCTATCTTTCCTATATACATGGCACTTCCTATCACTGGCATTTTGATGGCTGTGGTGATTATTGCAGAAAGTATAAACAGAATAAAAGGAATCAAAAGTGGCGAGATATAAGGAAAAAATATAGAAGTAAATTAAGCGAAGCGATGTTTGCTTTACAAAATGAATACTCTCTGTCTTTTGCATAAATCGAAAAAGCAATAATATGGAGGTGTCAAATATGACGGCTTCTTTGGTATTATTCTTAGGTTCTCTTCTTGTTATGATGTGTTTGGGTGTGCCTTTATTTGTCACTCTTGCAATGGCTTCAATTGTATATATGCTTGCAAGTGGGCAGACCTTCTTGGTTATGATGATGGCCCGAAGGATATTTGCCGGGATAAATTCATTTACGTTATTAGCTATCCCCTTATTTATTTTGTGTGGGGATTTGCTTTCCTCAGGTAAAGTCTCCAAAATGTTGATTAGCTTTGCAGAAAGTTTAGTTGGCACTATGAGAGGCAGTTTAGCTATTGTTACTACAGTAGCTAGTATGTTTTTTGGTGCAGTTTCAGGTTCGGGTGTTGCTACTGCATCAGCTATTGGTTCAGTTGTTGCACCGGAAGCTGAAGCTAAAGGTTATGACAAAAAATTCATTGCTGCTATTGTTGCAACTTCTGGGGCGCTTGGCATATTGATTCCTCCAAGTATTCCGATGGTTATTTATGGTGCCATTACGGGGACTTCAATTGCTAAATTGCTTTTATCAGGAATTGGTCCAGGGCTCATGTTTGGTGTGGTAATATGTGGATATAGTTATTGGTATTCTAGGAAAAAAGGATATGAACCTTCCCTGAAAAAACTTAGTTTGAAAAAAATATATGAGCAGTTTAAGAAATCATTATGGGCGTTAATTACTCCTCTAATTATACTTGGTGGAATATACGCGGGAATATTTACTCCAACAGAAGCTGCTGCAGTCTCTACGGTTTATGCTCTATTTATTTCTATGGTAGTCTATAAATCGATTACATTAAAACAGCTTCCTGAAATTTTACTGAAGAGTGCGATAACAAATGCAACTGTAATGCTTATTACAGGTTCAATTGTATTATTTAATTGGGTTCTGGCAAGGGAACAAATTCCCCAGGCTTTAACTCGATCCATACTTAGTTATATACATAGTCCTATAGCATTTCTTTTCTTTACTATGCTGGTTCTATTGATTGCTGGCATGTTTATAGATATTCCGGCAGCTATAATTTTGCTGGCACCTTTATTTTCACCAGTGGTTACCAAATTGGGTATTGACCCTGTTTATTATGGGGCGTTCATGGTATCTAATCTTGCTATAGGTTTAGTAACGCCTCCTGTTGCTCTCAACCTTTATATTTCTTCAATGATCTGCGATTTAAATTTTGCATTACTTATTAAGGAGGTTTTACCTTTAGTAGTTATATTGCTACTAACAGTAGCATCTTTTGTATTCTTACCGGGGATAATTACGTTCATTCCAAAACTATTAATGGGTTAACAATGTTTATTAAAAAGGGAGGAATCCAAAATGAAAAAGGAACTAAATGCGAGTGTTGTACAGTTTGAACCCGAATCATTTGGAAGTAAACATAAAAACCTCCAATTCCATATAAAAAAGATAGAAGAATTAAGTGTCAATAATGATTTGATTGTCTTTCCCGAACTAAGTTTAACGAATTTTTTTGAATCTGGCGAAAACGCCCGTTTAGATTATTGGAAAGCTTCTGACGTCCTAGAAGGTGAGTTTATTCAGGAAATTATTAATTATGTCAAAACCAAAGCTATCTATGTTGTTTTGGGTTTTTCAGAAAAAAGTAACATAAAAGGATATATGCATAATACCGCTCTATTAATTTATCCAGATGGTTCATATAAGTCTTATCATAAAGTACATTTACCAGGACCGGAAAAGTCATTCTTTGTACCGGGAGAAAATATAGAAGTTTTTGATACCGACTTGGGGAGAATAGGTTTAAGCATTTGCTATGATATGTTTTTTCCTGAAGTGAGTAGAACTCTAGCATTAAAAGGAGCGGAAATTGTTATTAATATAAGTTCTGTATGGAAGAACGGTGGTGCTGGTGGACACGAAAACTTATTACAAAGCAAAGCCAAACAATTCAACTTAATCCCAGTTGTTCAAGCGATGTGTAACCAAGTATATTTTATTAATGCAAATGGTTGTGGGAAATGGTATGGAGGAGAAAAATATGGTGTATGGGAAAGAATGGGATATAGTAAAATTGTAGATCCTTTTGGAACCATTATTGCACAGGCTAATTCAGAACCGGGTGTAATTCAAGCAAAATTGACTGAAGAAAAATTATTATTTCATCGCTCGGGCTGGAATTTTTTCATGGATAGATCGCCTTCTGCTTACAAAATAATTGCAAATAACTCTTAATAATAAATAAATATCGAAGTCTGCTCGGTTCTTGGCTCTATTTATTGCAGCCTTAGAAGGAGATTAAGCTACCCGAGATTGTGAATAGACTTGTTACGTGGGATCGTAGCCGTAAGGGCATTTCGCCTGGCACGCTGATCCAGGCGCTTGTAATAAACATTCTCGGGGATCGCAAGGCTCTATATAGGGTCAGTGAATTCTACCGAGACAAGGATTCGAATCTTACTGCAAGATTACTGGAGACTCACATAGGAAAACACTTTGTAAAACCCGGAAGGAGGAGCCCGCGTGACACTGAAGGAACAAGCTCTCGAGATGCATAGGACTCACAG
>DUVA01000019.1 GCA_012841305.1 Bacillota bacterium
GTAGGGAAACCAAGAAAGGACGCATTGCGCGAGCTTTCTGAGAGGGTGACAGTAGACGACATAACCTCACTTGTGTCCGCTGTTATCCAGGCAGACCAACTTGGAGTGGGAATATCGAATATCTTAAGGATCCAGGCTGAACAAGTGAGGACAAAGAGACGTCAGCAAGCAGAGGAAGCAGCAATGAAAGCCCCTATCAAGATGCTGTTTCCCCTGGTTTTCTTCATATTCCCCACGTTGTTTGTGGTGCTGTTGGGTCCTGCGATAATCCAGATTGCAGAGACTCTTTTAGGCTTTTGATGCAGGGTTGCCGGTGTTGCGCTTGGTGACGGCTCCCCAAGCGGGTTGACTTGACAAAGGAATCACCGTCCTCAGAAAACGTACGTACCGTGCGGGGCCACCCAAGACTCCGGAAAACGAGCGAAAACTAATGGACTCATACTTATCGAGATAGGTGTTAATGTGATATTAAGAACCGCCGTAGTTGTGAATACTACTAAGGGTACAACGCTTGCTTCCTCTGCAAAGCTTGCCACAACATATGGCGAGAGGAGGCAGGGCCTGCTTGGGCGATCTTCCCTCGAAGAAGGTGAAGGCCTGATTATTCGTCCGTGTAAGGGAGTCCACAGCTTCGGGATGAAGTTTTCCATAGATGTGGCTTATGCTTCCAAAGACGGCGAAATCCTTCATATCATCTCCCCTTTGCATCCTAACAGGTTCGGTCCGTTGATGCTAAGAGCAGCGTGGATCCTTGAACTTCCTCAAGGCATCCTTTCAAAGACCGAGACTGTCCCCGGTGACATACTCGCCATATGCACGTGAGGGATAATTCAGAAGTGTCTCACTAGGACAAAAGACCTAAACAAATAAGCCCTAAGTCTAATAGTCTGATTTTTCCTAATGTGTTAATATCATGCTACTAGAGACTATAATAGAATAATTCAGCCGTCGATTTCTCACGACAAGGCCAACTTGCTGAAAGGTAAGGGCGCAAAGCTGCGGATCTAAAGCCAGGAGGGGTTCTGGCCAGGATAGCCGAGCTGCCGAAGAGAAAAGTAAAATGAATCACTTCGGCAGGCCACACAGGGGTTTAGGGGTTAGCCGACTTCATATCTACGCAGTTTTGCTACTTGTTGTTAAGAGTAATTCTTGGGCTGAGCTCTTAGAACCTCTTAGTGACCATCGAAATACACACAGCGGAAAGGGGGTGCGATGGTGATGCTAAAGAGGTTTTTTCATGAGGAAGACGGGCAGGGGATGGTGGAGTATGGGTTAATCCTTGCGCTGGTTTCCGTAGCCGTGATATTGATTCTAACCACCCTCGGTACGAATTTGACGGGTATATTCACAACGGTAGCGGGGAAGTTACAGTGAGGTTGATCAAGATAGGGCAACGGTCTACTTAAGTCCTAATGCTTGCAACTATTATGTGTCCAGTTAAGTTTGGGTAGTAATTTGGCAAGACAGTTTTCAAGACTCCCGTAATCTATGTGTATGAAGCCAAACCCTACCGTCCCCTCCGGTAGGGTGGCCTCCTTTAACAGAACCCGTTGACACAACTACCTTTCGCGATTACATGGATATGGATACTGTGGACAGAATATACAGCCGGAAAGAGGGCTTGCTGATGGCAGCGGCGGTTCAAAGGCTCATATGTGAAGAAGAAGGCCAGGGCCTTGCTGAATATGCAATAATTGTCGCTGCCGTAGCGTTGCTGGTGGTAGGCTCACTCACTGCCCTCGGACTGAAGGTTCGTGCATTATTTGAAGAAGTCCAATTCCCCCCGTTATAGTAGGCGCGATGTCGGTATGTTGATCAAGTCTAGGAAGGCGAAAGGGTTCAGGTCTTTGCATCATCTTGACAGCAGGTGAATATGATTCTTGAGATATGTATCGCATGTTTAGTCACCGGCATAGCCGTGTGGTTTGACTATAGGGAAAGGCGGATCCCCAACTATCTGGTGTTTACCGGTATGATAGCGGGGCTTGTAATCGGCATGGTGTCAGGCGGCGTGAAAGGTTTAGCCTGGTCTGTCTTGGGGCTCCTTGCCGGGATTGGCATTCTGTTCGTGCCTTTTGCCATGGGCGGCATAGGCGCAGGCGATGTGAAGCTCTTAGGGGCTATAGGGGCCATTCTCGGTGCAAAAGGCGCGTTGTTTTCCATGTTATACGGCGCTATAGCCGGAGGGTTGATATCCGTTATTATTCTTGCCAGGCATGGACGTCTTATGCCTTTTCTCATCTCAATTTTGGCTTGGCCGGCGGGAATATTGGGTTATCTGATTCCGGGCGGCATAGGACGAAGCCTAAAGACTATGCATCATGCAAAATCATCTTCTCATTTGCCCATGTCAGGTCTTTCAATACCTTACTCCGTTGCTATCGCCATTGGCTTAATTATTGCGGTCTTTACCGATTTTCGAGTTATCAGTCTGTAAATAGTAAGTAAAGGGTCTGTTACGGCAAGACTTAGCCCCCTTAGGAGATTTCAGTAGTATGCCGTGTCGTGTATCGTATTCTGAATGTGGAGACGGGAGAGGCAAGGTGAAAGAGACTGTGAGAATCACAATTCTACGAGACAACAAAGCCCAGGCACTTGTTGAGATGGCACTTGTCCTTACCATACTTCTCCTGGTGCTTTCAGGCATCATAGAGTTCGGACGCGTATTCAGCGCACAGCTCATAGTTTCTCACGCGTCTCGGGAAGCCGCCAGACTAGGCGTAATCAACCCTGATGACGATGTCATAGTAGCCAAGGCCAAGGACGCTGCAGGCGCGCTTGATACAACTAAGGTGTCGGTGGCTGTATCTGCCCCATCCCGTATGCGTGGAGAACAACTCACAGTCGAAGTAAAGTATCCTGTTGATATCATAATGCCTTTTATCGGTGGTATCCTCGGTAATACATATTGGGTCCGTGGAGTCACGAAGATGCGTATCGAGTGAAAAGCTATATAGCATTTCCCGAGGGGGGTGGGCTTCTTGAAAGGGATCCTTCGCGATATTTTCTCGGAACGAAAAGGCAGCGTCTTGATAATTGTAGCTGTAGCTTTGGTAGCGCTCTTGGGTATCGCTGCCCTTGTGGTGGACGCAGGCCTTTTGTATTACACCAAGGTATTCCTGTCAAACGCGGCCGATGCTGCAGCTCTGGCAGGTGTGCAGAGACTCCCGAAGTATCCTGATGAGGCGGAGAGTACTGCAGAAGCCTACGCTATTAATAACGGTGTTGACGAAGGCTGTGTGACTACTGAGATAGAAGGAAGTACGATAAAAGTTACTACATCCAAGACGGTTTCACTTGGTTTCGCCAGAGTGCTTGGGTTTTCCTCGACTAACGTAACGGCAAGCGCCAAAGCCAGGGTTGGCACAGCGAAAAGCGCATTTGGCGTAGTCCCATTCGGCGTAATCTGGAAGCCTGAATTCGAACCTCCTGATGATGAGGAGGTAGAGCCGATTCTGCAGATCATAAAGTACAATCCTCACACGAAAAAGGGTGAGGACATAGGGCCGGGGAACTTCGCAGCGCTCGCTTTGGGGGGAACCGGGGGTAAGGTCTACGAAGAAAACATCAAGTCAGGTTATCAGATGACCCTGGAGATAGGGGATACGATTCCTACGATAATTGAGACAGAGCCCGGCAATATGGCAGGCCCGACAGAGAAAGGCGTTGACTACAGACTCGAGGGGTGTGATCACGATCATCAGTCCATATGTGAGCACGACCCTAAGTGCATAGGGTGCACAATTCACCACTACGTCAAAGGGTGCCCGAGACTTTGTATAGTCCCTGTGGTAAAATCCTTATTTGCTTATGGTCGTGACGACGTGGAACTTCGTGGATTTGCTGCGTTTCTCCTGAAAGAAGTGGACGATGAAGGCAATGTCTGGGGCTGGTTCCTAAGGATGGCGACTGAGGAAGACATGGGTAGCGGTGATGACTACGGGGTGGTTTCATATCGACTGGAGGAATAACGGCGAGGAGGGGGCTGGATGAAGAGGGGGACAATGCTAATAGTGTTCGCTATTGCCTGCGGACTTGTGGCTGCCGGTACAGTTTACATGTACCTTGGGAGAGCCATGGCGCCCAAACCCGTTTCTGCTGAGACTGTGACGGTGATTGCTGCAAAGTCAGCTATTTCTCCACGGACTAAGCTTACACAGGACTTGGTCTATGTGAGAGAGATTCCTGTGGAAGCAGTTCATCCAAAGGCTGTGCGTGATATCGATACCGTCATAGGGCTGATAGCGAAATACGAGATCCTAGAAGGCGAGCAGATCATCTTAGACAGGCTGTATCGGGAAGATGAACGTATCGGCTTGGTATCTTCAGTTCCCGGCCACATGCGGGCAGTAACCGTCCCTGTAGATGAGGTTGTGGGTGTTGCAGGGTTTGTCAAACCCGGAGACAGAGTGGACATTATTGTGACTGCGAGTGGAGTCGGACAAACCGGGGATGTAGCTTTCACAGCACTGGAGGATATAGAAGTCCTCGCTGTAGCCCAAGAGACAGAAGATAAGAATCAAGGCAGAGCGAAAGTCAGCACCAGCGTTACGCTGGCTGTGAAGCCCGGTGAGGCAGAGAGGTTAGCTCTTGTTGAGAAAATAGGCAAGCTGCGCCTTGCTCTGCGTCCCATGTTTGCAAGCGCGACAAAGGGTCAGGGTATAGTCGCTCACGACTTACTAAAGGAAGTGAAGGGCTGGTCACCTCCTAAGACTAGTGCCGACAGCGGCGAGACGCGACAACCTGCTGCCACTGTTTCGGCTGCGCCTGCCGCGGCCAAGCCGCAAACAAGCGCACCTGCTGTCCGTGACAGTAAGGCTCCGTCGATAGTAGAGGTAATCAGAGGAAGTCAAATCACCTATATTACCCTGGTTGAAGTCGGGGAGGTGTCCCAACCGTGATCGAAAACGGAAGATGGTCAAGTTACATCAGGCTTTATCCAAAGGCAATAATTACTCTGATATTTGTCTTAATCTTCATTCTGTGTGCGCCGTCGATTCAGGCTGAGGAGAAGGCTACTTTTGGCGTGGTGGTAGGGTGTTCCAGGATTCTTCGTGCGGAGGATGTGGTAAGGGCTGCAGTGGCAAACCCGAACATTGCTGACATTGTTGTCGTATCCAAGACAGAAGTCATTGTAAACGGTAAAGCTGAAGGAAGAACGACTCTCTATATTTGGGATTCGTCGGGCCGGGTAGGATACGACATTCGGGTCTGCGATGACAACCATGAGTTCCTTTCAGAAATCCACGACACTATCGGACTTGATGATCTCAAGGTGAGATTCGCCAAATCTACATTGCTCATGGAAGGCACATGTGAGACAGATGCTGAGTATGAGCGTGCAGACAAGATAGCTAAAGCTTATGCCGAAAAAGTCCTAAACCTCATTACTGTGCTCCACCCGAAATCTCCGCCTCCGCCTGAAACGATTGATGCATCGCAAGTGGCAGCTGACATGGGGATTGAAGGGGTGCACGTTCGAGTCGTGAAAGGCGCAATCATCCTTGAAGGCTCTGTGAAGAATCCCGATGATTCCAAGCGGGCAGAGGAATTTGCAAAGCTTTTCGCACCTCAGGTGCTGAATTTCCTGGACGTAGAGACTCCTCCGGAAGAAGAAGTCAAAGAGGCGGCTTCAGAGGCCGGAGTGGCCACTGCGGTTGCTCCTTCAGAGGAAGCTGTCGAAGAGGTTGATGTGGAGAATGCAGGAGACGAGGCTGAAGATGTGCCTTTGGTCGATTCCGACGCCGAGCTTAGGGACAGGATCATCGCAGCGCTTCAAGATCCCGATATAGAGGTTATGGTAGTGGACGGGACAGCCCTCCTCGAGGGTGAGGTACCGGATGATTACAGGAAGCTTCGAGCGGAAGCTGTAGCAAAGCTTTATGCCCAAAAAGTTGTAAGCGTGCTCCAGGTGGTTGAGGCTGAACCTGAGTTGCCTGTTGTCTCTGTCCTGCCGGAGGAACCACCGGCACCGGTAGCCCCTGAGATTA
>DUVA01000020.1 GCA_012841305.1 Bacillota bacterium
ATGCCCGGCAGGATCGTATCGGACGAGACGGCCGAATTTGGAATCAGTGGTAGAAGACTATGTGGAAAAAATGAGACAGGATTATGGCATGATAGGCGCCATGGTAACAGGTTCTCATGTTGCCGGGAATATTCAAAAGGCAGCGGTTGATATTTTCGAAAACTATGACCCCGAACTAGATATGAGAGAAAGAACGGATTATAGTTTTTACGTTGAAACTATTATGAAAGATGGAATAGATGTATCCGTGATGACGAGCAGGGAAGAGTTGTTGAATATACCCGTGATCGTGTAAGGTTCAGTCGTTTAACCGCAATTCGGGGAAGTACGCACTGTAGAAGCCGGTATCGCGGGTGAGCAGCCTGTCGGCATGGGCCAAGGCGTGCGCTCCAATGATAAAATCGCTGGCCACGTGCTGGCGAGATACTATGATACGCCCGCACTCGGGGCAGTTGATGCTGGTTAGGCATCCGCATGAACTGCACTGAAGACGTCCATCGCGTCGAGACAGATACACCTTCCAAGCGTCTGCAGCTTTACGCAGTGATTCTCGCCCGGACGAGGTGAACTGTATTCCGGTGGCCTCGAGAAAGGCATCTAACTCATACTGCGTGCTGAATTGGCACGCCAGCTCGGCATAGACCACCTTGCAGATTGCCAGTGCGCCCTCTGCGCCGGCCTTGTCCAGAAGGGCTTTTGATGTCGCCAGATGAACCGGATCAGGAAGCAGCACGTCCAGGAGTATGCATGTGTCAATAGCGCTAATCACCCTAGCAGTCACCCCTCATATCACGCATGACCTCATCGGTGCTCACCGGCGTATCCTTAGCGAGGTATCCGACAAACTCATCGAACTTGGACGGCATTGCAGCTTTCTCCAGTATGTAGCCTGCGGTAGATTCTCTGATGATCAGCACATCGCCTGGATTGAGTCCAAGGCTTTTTCGCACGCCCACAGGGATGGTGACTTGCCCCTTGCTGGTAACCTTGGCCTTATATTCGTGTTCCATCTTAATTCCTCCATCCAGAGCCCGTGTTGTAAGGATATTATTCCCTTACCTGTATTGTAAGGCACAGAGACACGCACGTCAACTTGACGATTTAGCTCGGCTGAGTTAAAGCCGATCCTTTGCAGATCCCAAAATGTCCTCGCCGTGCATCTCTGCGCTCGGCCGCGGCCTCATTCGTACGCGCGTAGAGAACTAGGGCAAGCCATATGCCGGGGCCTAAAAGGGCAGACTGTTTTCCGCCGGCTGTTCCGCAATGTATTGCAACGGGTAGCAGTGTAGAGTCCGTCCACACTGCTATGAGTCCAAGCCACACTGAATTCGGAAGCGTGCGGAGAATCACCTGCTTGAGCCTATGGTGTGTGTGCTCCGCCGCGAAAATGACGGACGACACTATAGCTGTCCATATGTTTTTTCGGCAGCTATTCTTGAGGGGCCTTCCTCGCTGTTGTCCCAGAATTCGTTCTGAAAAGGCGGTTCAGTCGCGTTGTTCTGCGTAACCTCGTACTGTAGGGGCGTCAATCGTTTCTTAAGATCCTCTTTATAAGGCTTCTCCCAGTGACACCTGATGAAAGTGTCCCGGCCTGATCCAATCCTGTACTGCTCATAGTGAACCGGATTCTTTTTGTGGTAGTCCTGGTGGTACTCCTCAGCAGGATAGAAGGCTGAGGCAGGCAGGATCAGGGTGGTTATGGGCTTATCAAACTTGCCGCTTTCAGCAAGCGCTTTCTTTGAGGCCTCAGCGAGGCGCTTCTGGTTTTCATCATGATAGAAAATCACGGTGCGGTATGACTCGCCCCGGTCATAGAATTGCCCTCCGGGATCCGTTGGGTCTATCTGCTGCCAGAAGAGATCGAGAAGCTCCGTGTACGGACAGATGGCGGGATCAAAGGTGAACTGAACTGCCTCAAAGTGGCCGGTGGAGCCCCCCAATACTTCCTGGTAGGTAGGGCTCGCCTTATAACCGCCGGTATAGCCTGAAATCACCTGTTTGACGCCGTGCTGTCGCTCAAAGGGCGCGACCATACACCAGAAGCAACCTCCTGCAAAGGTTGCCAAGTTGTCGGTCCGGTCATTGTTTATGTTTGCATTATGGCATTCGTGTGTGATATCTTCCGGGTCCGGCATGGACTTTGACTCTGCCTGCACCGCCGTCCCGCTGTAGCCGCCCGGACAAACCATTCTGTTTCTCATTTTCCGCGTGCCCCCTTTGCGTTATGATGCCCGGCTCGCTTCATCCTTGATACGGGCTCGCATCATCTATAGCGCTACCTGTACACTTGTCACTATTCTTAATGGTCAGGGGAATCATAAGGACAGTGATTTTGACATTTATGTGGTTATCCCCGATGATAGTATGCGCCCTATCGAAGCAATGCAGAGGATTGGCAGGGCACTCAGCCGGAAGGATATTCGGGCTGTAGACGTTATTGCTGGCAAGGAGACTGTATTCAACCAACGTAAGGGATTGCCCACTACAGAAAGGGCGATTGCCAGAGACGGGGTAAAACTGTATGGATAAGGGGAGTATAGTCAAATCATGGCGCCAGTTCGCAAGAGATAATCTGACAGCAGCAAAAGCCGGAAGATATCATAGTTCCAGGATCGCGTATCCGATAGACTTGTACCCACGCACTTGCCTCCCGTATGTTCTCAGCAGCACTGGTACATTGTCATCTACGTAATTAAGAATCTCAACCAGGCGTTTTCCCTCGTATGACCGGTGGAGCCTGCCTGCGTATTCCTGGATTGTTCCCCTCCATAGGACAAGAGACTCATGTCTGGGATCGATCCGAACTCGTAAAGGTCTGCATTGCGTCATTATGATTGGATGGTGGCCGTCCTTTCTGATAGGGGTTGCGGTTAACCCCAGCACGTGCTTGGCCTTTACTTGTTTTGAGACTTGCTCGAAGCTGAACGCTGAGACATGATGACATTCGTCTACAATTACTGGCACGATTGATTATAGCATTAACTATCATACGCTATCGCCCTCTAGGGATCTTGATACTATATAATACTATATGATAGAATATCACGGGGTGATGAGTAAATGAATGGCCGTGCTGACGACAGAGGCCTTATGACTGTAAATGAGGTTGCCGAGTACTTTGGCGTATCTGCCTCTACCATATGGAGGTGGTTGCGTGAAGGGAAACTGGAAGGCGTCAAAATTGGCGGCAGCCGCCGGTTTCAAAGGGAAGGCATAATGCGCATAGCAGGTGCCGAGCCGGATGTGGTTGCAGAATCCAGCCCGACTTATGGTGGCGTAGGCGACTACGCTGCAATCACCGGTACTTTAATGCATAGGCGAATGCTCATTCTTAATCAATTGCGC
>DUVA01000173.1 GCA_012841305.1 Bacillota bacterium
ACCAGGGCCTGTTGGAATATCCCTGAATCCGCCTACGTCATCGGCACAGTAGCCCGGCTGGAGAGGGCAAAAGGCATACGCTACCTTGTCTCGGCAATGCCAGAGGTTGTGTCCCGATTTCCCAATACTGTCCTGGTGATAGTGGGCGACGGCAGCAAGCGTTGTGAGCTGACTTCCCTATCCTCTGAACTCGGGATCAGTCAAAACGTGATTTTCACGGGACAACTCACGGATCCCGGCCCCATACTGTCCATTCTGGACGTTTTCGTCCTCCCGTCCTTAAGAGAAGCGCTTGGACTAGCAATTCTGGAAGCGATGGCATTCTCTCTGCCTGTAGTTGCCACCCGTGTCGGCGGAATTCCCGAAGCAGTGGTCCACAACGAAACGGGAATCCTTGTCCCGCCCGGCAATTCTGAAGCCCTTACACGAGCGCTCCTAGGACTTGCTGAGAATCCTGCAATGCGAAAAGCACATGGGTCAGCAGGCAGGAAGCGCTTTCTCAAGCTCTTCACCGACTCCGCCATGGCCGGTCAAACACTGGCAGTTTACAAGCGAGTGCTTGCCAAAAAGCAGTAGGCCAAGCCGGTGTCTAGCGTTTATTCTCAGCAACCCTTTGCACCAGTCCGACAGACGCCACTACTGCAAGAGCGATCATGGCATCGATGAAGTGATGAAGCGCTGTTCCTACACCCACTACAAGTCCTGCCTTCTGCAGAGAGAAACCAAATGGAAGCACAATCAAGGCCTCGCCTACAGCGTGGATAGGTAATGTCAACATGAGCACTCTCGTGAAAGGCAGCCCTTTCCTGAAGGCAAAAGCGCCCGCAGCCCCAAATACTGCATGCACCGCCGCCCTGGCAGCGATTATAGGCCCGAGCTTGATAAGAAAGCCAAGGGAAGACCCGAGGCCCACCATCACCGCCACTTGTGGGCTTACCAGCATCGCAACCATTACAGGTAGATGCGATGCTAAAGTAGCAGAGAAAGGCGGTATCATGACACTGAGGAAGCCTCCGAATGCCAGTGGTATCAATAACGCCAGTGCAGTTAACAGTGCTCCGTAAACAACTTCCTTTGTATGCATGGGGCCACCTCCTGAAGCCACTCATTCCGCATAGAGCAGATGATCTCATTCCCGATGAAACATCGGTCACCAATGGATAATCCCATATGGCGACCGTGACAGCATTCATCTCACTTATGACATCGTTAATTACATCATAACATATCACACGTGGGCCATCATAGCAACGGCCCCGGCAAATCAACCAGGAGGCACGCCAAACCCTTTCCGCCTGATCCATACCACGACCGCTCCTCCGACTAGCAGCAACCCTACAACTGTCACAATAATCATAGGTGTGGAAGATAACCCGAAGAGCGCAACCCCCCGGCGGGCCATCCCGGCAGACGCCGGCACAAGAACCGCGAGGATACCTTTGCCTGCATCATACGATCCCAGTAGCCTTTCCTGGGAGAACCTGCCTCCCTCTGGGGCAAGCATGTCAATTACGTTTGGGCTAAACTCGAGATTGCTCCCGCCTCCGAAAGTCCAGGAACTCGCTTCTTCCATAACAGGCCGAAAATCGTCGTCTCCGAAAGCGTCCTGAGAACCGATGAGGACATAGTACCCCCAGCTTGCCTCAGGCTGTCCGATTATGGGTAGAGGAACCTTGACACGGACAGTCTTGCCGTCAGGAAGTACCCCTGCCTCAAGCCCGTCGGATATTCCTTTAGCCTCCTCGTCGTCATTGGATGTAAACGCCCTGCATCCTCCCCATCCTAAGGCCTTAATAAGGATATCCCAGCCATACCTCTTGTCAAAAGCGACCATAGCCCCTTTTCGAATAGTATCTGTCCTGCCCAGGCCTTTCGTTGTATCTATGTATATGTTGATGAGCTGATGACTGAAACCTTCAGGCGCATTCCACGTGTTCGTGACCTCGCGAAACGTCGTGTCGAAGTATACATATTCTACATCGTAACTTACACGGAAAGACGTAAGGTCAAACAAACCCGGCAAGAAGG
>DUVA01000021.1 GCA_012841305.1 Bacillota bacterium
GTGAATCTTCGCGATCCCAGAGTCAAGGTAGGCGTGGGTCTGGGACGTGATAGGGTGGGGGCTACAGAGGACCTCTTAGCCCTTGCCCGGCGAAAAGGCGCTGTGGCCGCCATCAATGGGACTTTCTTTAACGCTTATGAGAAAGGCCCGGTCAAGGATCCTGTGGGAACAATCATTATCAGGGGTGAGCTTGTCCACAAAGGCAATACAGGCACTGTCTTCGGGATAGCCGGTGACAAGAAGGGGACGATGGCACCGGTAAGGTTCAAGATTGTCGGCGGGATCGACGGTTCTGAAAAGTGGCCCAACAACTGGTACTCCTACTTCATTAATCGAGTACCTACTTCCGCAAATAGCGTCATAATCTATACCCCTTGGCGGGGCATGACCACCGGTGTGGGCGACGGAACATCCGTGGTAGTCAAAGGCGGTAAGGTAACGTTTATCGGTACAGGTGAACAGGCAATTCCAGACGACGGTTACGTTATCAATTTCAGAGGCAGCGAAGAGTCTCTGGCGAGTCGTTTTCACGTTGGCGCCAAGGTCCATTACCGTCTTGAGATAGAGGATGGGACGTCAGCGAGTGGTATCTGGGCTGATGTTACAGAGGGTATCGGCGCAGGACCCAGATTAATCAGGGATGGTCGTATTGTTTTCAGTGTTGAAGAGGCTAAAGCCGAAGGCTTTACGGAAGCGAAGATCCTTTCTCAATCTAACGCCCGTTCAGCACTGGGCATAACTGAGTCAGGCGAGCTGCTCATGCTTACAGTGCCCGGCGCAAAGATGGTTGAACTTGCGGAGGTGATGAAATCACTCGGCGCGGTGGAGGCAATGAACCTGGACGGTGGGGCTTCAAGCGGCCTGGTCTATAGGGACAATTACATTACCCGCACGGGACGTGATATCAGCAACGCTTTATTGGTTTTTGTTGATGAAGGATTATGACAAGGGGGCGAATTCAATGATGAGGTTTTCTCGGAGAAGTTTTTGCTTCAAGGTAATCTTCCTTGTATTGGTCGGGGTCTTGCTAGCGACAGCAAACTCTGTCTATGCCGGTGGATCGGAAGAGAAGACGTATATCGAGTTTATTATCGACGCATCCGGCAGTATGAGGGAAAAAGTAGAAGGGAACCAATCCCGCATGGATGTGGCCAAGGAAGTCCTGAAGGAGCTTGTGGAAGGCTTAGATGATGACCCGATGCTCGAGATTGCCTTGCGAGTATATGGTTTTCAATTGCCGGGGAAGAGCTCATGTGAGGACTCAGGGCTTATGCAAGGTTTCGGTCCCGTCGGTAAGGTGCGGTCTTCCATTCTGCAGATTGTTGAGTCTTTGAGCCCGAAAGGGATGACACCGATAGGGTACTCGCTGAAGGAAGCGGCAAAGGACTTCCCGAAAGGGAAGGACAGCAGGAACGTTATTGTCCTCGTTACAGACGGAGAGGAAAGCTGTATGGCAAACCCATGTGCTATTTCGCAGCAGTTGCAAAAAGACGGAATTATCCTTAAGCCGTATGTTGTAGGATTCGCCCTTTCTGCTGCGGCTGAAGAGAAAGTGAGATGCATCGGGAATTACTTCTCCGCGAAGGACAAGGCCAGCCTCAGCGATGCGCTAAAGTCCATCATGGTTGAAGTGGTCGCTGCGCCATCCCTCGAGGTGGAAGCATGGGCTGACGGGAAGAATGTCACAGCCAAAACTGATATTCAAGTCCTTGATTCATCAGGTAAGCCTGTGGCGGTCGAGGTGAAAGCCAAAGCCGGGGAAGTCTTGAAGCTTTCGGCGGCTGAAGGCGTGTACACTGTGACAGGTAAATTCATAGTGGACAATGAGCCTGTGGAGGTAAGCCAGGCGAACGTGAACCTCAAGGGAGGCCAGACTACGAGAGTCCGCTTGGATTTTGGGGACATGACAGGCAAGATTGTCCTTTATGCAGAAGCAGGCGGGAAGGCAATACCTCCGTCTGCGCTTGCTGCCAGGGTGTATAGGGACGGAAAAGACCGCGGACAGCTTTTAGCCGACGGCGATGGGTTGTCAATTAAGGTCTCTGCCGGGATATATGATTTGAGGTGCGATTATTCATCTGTTCCTAAACAGTCCCTGGGAGTTGAGGGAATTGAGGTCAAGCGTGGCGAGGTCAAGAAGGTAGAGCTTACTTTCCAACGGCCCGGACGCATCCGCGTGAAGACCATTGTGGATGGCAAACCCAGCGACCAGGTGGATGTCAAGTTACACCAGAATGGCAAGTTTGTAGGGGATTTTGAGAAGGTCCAAGGTGAGCGCGGTGTATTCGAGGTAGGTGTCCTGGAAGGTAGTTATGATATCCTGGCTACCCCGAAGATTGCAGGTTTCTCTCCGCAGTGGATGAACGGTGTAGCAGTCAAAGCCGGAGAGACCGTAAATAAGGAGATTGTGATAAGCAGCACCAAAATCAGAGTGAAACTTATCATGGACGGCAAACCCTATCATGCTCCGGACTATCAGACGCGGGTCATGGTGTATCACGCAGGAACCACAAACTACGTCTGTGACCTTGAAGAAATAGAGAAAGGCGTATTTGAGCGGCAAATGAAGGAAGGGCTCTATGATCTGGAGCTTGTCAACATAGGTACCGGAATTGCGGATAAGTGGATGAGGGATCAGGA
>DUVA01000174.1 GCA_012841305.1 Bacillota bacterium
TCCCCGGCGGCTTCGGCATCCTCGTCTGATATGTATCCCATAAGCGCCATGCGTTTTAGCACAGTGGCACGGCGGTTCTTGGCAGCATCCGGGTGCTGGGTGGGCGAGTAGATGTATGCATTGCGTATGATACCGCCGAGAAGCGCTGATTCAGGCAGGTTCAGGTAGCGAACGCTCTTGCCGAAATACCCTTGAGCTGCAGCTTCCACTCCGTAGACCGCTTGACCGGGAAAAAAATAGACTTCATTCAGATATAATTCGAGGATTTGATCCTTTGTATAAGTGCGTTCCAGTTGGATAGCGTACAGAAGTTCTTGGAGTTTCCTTGTCCATGTTCTTTCATGGGTGAGGAAGGCATTCTTTGCAAGCTGCTGGGTGATAGTGCTTCCGCCTTGCACAATTCTCCCTTCACGGATGTCTACCAGGAAAGCCCTGAGTATTCCCATGAAGTCCACACCGTGATGCTCACGGAATTTCCAGTCTTCAACTGCAATGACCGCATCTTGCAACTCTTTCGGGATCTCCGAGAGCGGTACCCATACTCGATTCTCAACATATAGTCGGGAAATCAGTTTGTTGTTCGCGTCATATATTCTGGTGGCCTCAATAGGCCTGTACTCGAAGTCTTCCAGCGCGGGCATGTTCTTGAGTGCTGCCGAGATTACACCGATTAGGACCCCGGATCCAATGCAAAGAACAAAGATTAGCCCGATAGCCAGGATTGACAGAATACGGCCACTACCTTTCGACATCTGAGATGCCTCTCTTTCCGGCTGAGTATATTCCATGAGCTGTCTACCTAACTATTAGACATAATTATACCACAGCAGTTCATGTTTACGTCAACTCAGAGGATGAAATACCCATTCATACGGTTTGGGCCCGGTTGCGTAATTCAATGAGGTAGCTGCTGGAAGATATTCCACGCAGGGAAAGATAAAGGCAACCTGAGGTTGGGCAATTGAAGGTCAATACAAGTATAGCATGCGATGAGAATAGCCAAGGTCATCATTAGGAGAGCTGCATCAGCGCTAATACCCGGTAGAGTAATGCTGCCGAGTGCGCCGTCTGTGGAATTATTCATTTTGCGGTAGGCGGACGATACAGAGAGCCTTATTGCCCTGCCCATCGAGGAGATAAGCCGAACGACTGAGGCATAAGACTCATTCGCTACGCGACCTACAACTCGGAGACTATGGCAGAGGATGCTTCCCAAACCCTCCAGAGTCAACCAAAGAGGGGGTGTCCAGTGAAATACTCCGGTGGCGAGTCCCACACGGCATGCTACTGCGCCGAGACCCAAAGTGATTAAAGCGCTCACCACATCATTGGCATTCCCGAAGGCAAGGTGGTCTATGCCGGCAGCGAAACCCTTGATACCTAATGCCTGAGCTGCGGGCACCGCCAGTATTTGAGGGATTAGCCCCGGCAGAAGCCCGATTCCCAACATGACTATGGCAAGTATCACCATGGATACATGGAATCTCCGGGATTCGCATTCTGAGATTTCCACCTTGGCAGGTCTCCCCAGGAAAATCAGGTAATACAGCTTGGCAAAGGATGTGGCTGTCCCAACGCCTACCAGTACGAACAATCTCTCCGCCCAAACCATTAAAGGCAAGCCTGTTTCGGCAGCTGCACTCACTGCATGATGGAGCAGAGTCTTACTGGCATAGCCATTGAGGCCGGGTGCGCCGGTAATGCCTAAAACTGCAAGAAACATCAGGAGTGCAGTAACCGGGAAGTTGCGCAGCAAACCGCCTAAGTTGTACAGGTTCGTCTCCCCGGTGCGAACATAGATGATACCGACACCCAAGAACAAGGCTGCTTTGAACAGAGCATGGTTAACAATATGATAGATTGCCCCAATAAGGCTGAGCCCGCCTGCATTTCCCAAGAACAGGCAGATACCCAGCCCTAGGATGATATACCCCATCTGGCTCACGCTGTGGTACGCCAAGAGCCGCTTGGCATCACTTTGCAGGAGCGCGGCAATTACCCCCAACAACATCGTACAGCTACCCAGGATAGTCAAGGCAGGTCCTAACCAAGCTGTCGTGTTTCCCCATTGTAGACCCCAACCGGCCAATTCTCCGGTGCGAATCAGGCCATAGGCTCCCACTTTGATGAGAAGCCCGGATAAGAGTGCGCTGGCCGGGGTGGGCGACACTGAGTGGGCATGAGGCAGCCAGAGATGCAAAGGCACCATACCTGCTTTGATGCCGAATCCGGCTACGATTGCAGCCAGGCCCCATGCGAAGATCCTAGGCTCAACGGGAGGGATGGAACCTCTGCCCAGGGCAGGTAAGCCATTTGTGGCTGTTGTGATGAACACAATCCCCAAGGCCAGGAGAAGTCCTCCGAAAATGCTGAAAAACAGGTAGAAATATCCGGCGCGAATTGCCTCCTCATTCCGTCGATGGATGACCCAAAAGTACGAAGATATGGTCATCAGCTCAAAGAAGAGGAGCATAGTGAAAAGGTCCCCGGCCAGAAAGACCCCTAAAACCGCTGAGAGTGTTAAGAGCGTAGAGATGTCAAAGCTCCTGGCCCTACCTTCCTTTTTCATGTATTCCGGCGTGTATATGGAGACTGCCCACCACAGAAATGCAGCCAGGAATACAAACACGCAAGACAAGATATCAGCTTGAAAAGTCGGGGAATACGGACCGGAAAACGGCAGTGTGTAGGTTAACTGCTCACCCCGGAACACGCCTCTCAGCCCCCAACCTGCGAGAGAAAGAGTAATAGAGCTAGCGATAAAAGGCATATTAACATCCTTGTCGCCAACGGCAAGCAAGGCGAAAGCTCCCAAAAGAGGGATAGAGGGTAGGAGTATGAGCAGCATAAGATTCAACCTCCTTACTTCAGAAAAACCGGTTTATAACAGCGTCAACTCCGGGCCAAACCAGTCCTGGGCAAAGACCAATCAACAGTGCAATCCCGGCCAAGAGTAAAGTAGGGACCAACATGAGGCGTGCGTCACGTTCTTTGTTGGCAACAGGCTGACGCATCTCGCCGGTAAAGGCAGTTACCACCGTGGGAATGAAGCAAAATGCATTGATTATGCCGCTGACGATCAAGACCAGCGCCAACGGGGATTTCCCCCAGGCTACACTGCCTTTCATCAAGTAGTATTTGCTCCAAAAGGTATTAAGGGGCATCATCCCGATCATACCCAGGGATGCGATGCCGAAGGCAGTCAGAGTTCCGGGCAACTGCCGGCCGACCCCGCTCATCTCACTGACATTTACCTTACCAGTCTGTTTGGCAATGATTCCTGCGCCAAAAAAGAGAGTCACTTTTAAAGTGGAATAGCTGATCATATGGAGTATCGCTCCGGCTAACCCCCAGGGATGCAGTGTGAAAGCGCCCAGAAGAATATATGAGAGCTGGCTTATGGTATGATAAGCCAACCGTCGTTTCAGGACATCCTGCTGCGTGGCAATTATGACCCCTACCAAAATTGTAAATGCAGCTATCCATGGGAGGATGTGACTGAAACCGAGCTGTCCTATGAGCTCATGGCCGAAGACGGAATACACTACCCGCAAGATCCCGTAGACACCGGAGTAAACCACTGCCACAGCATGCAAGAGAGCACTTATGGGAGTAGGGGCTACCATGGCTTGAGGCAACCAGCGATGAAGAGGTATGACGGCTGCTTTTACGCCGAACCCGGCTACGAATAGTGCCAGCGCCCAACCCAATCCCGGCCCAGGGCTGACATCTGCTAAGAGGGCTCCTCCTCCAAAATCCAGGTTGCCTGTTAGGCTGTACGTGATCACTATGGCTATTAAGATGGCCCCTGCGCCCGATAGGCTGTAGACAATGTACTTTGTGCCGGCTTTCATAGCTTCTTCCGTGCGCTCATGTATGACCAAAGGATAGGTAACTAAGGTGAGCAGCTCATAGAACAAATAAAGAGATACCAGGTTACCGGAAAAAGCCACTCCTAATGTCACACTTAAAGCCAAGAGAAAATAGGTGTAATAGGTGCGCTGCCTTTCTTCTCCCGCCATGTACCCAAAAGAGTAAACTGCAGCAAAAAGCCATAGTGTGGAAGCAATAAGCGCGAACACTACCCCTAAAGGATCCGGGTGCAGGCTCCAAGCCAAGCCTCCGTTCGTACCTGCTATTCTTATAGTCCGGCCGGCCAGCACTGCTCCTGCCACCCGCCAACTGAAAATTGCGCCGGCAGCGGAGGAACTCAGTGCAACTACGTTACGCAGGCGGCTACCGCACTGAGGCATGAAGGCTATGATTAGCCCTCCCACCGCACCGCTCAGTAGAGCCAAAACCAGATCGATCATATGCCAAATCCTCCTCGCACACACTTACTCAGGCACACACTTACCTAAGCACACACTTACTCAGGCACACGCCTACTTAAGCACATGCATACTCGAGCGCACGCCTACTTGATCGCTAGAAGCTCAACTGCAGCTCTGCTAGCCAGCTCCAGAAAAGGCCCTGGTGCAACGCCAAGGATTACGACTCCGGCTGCCAAGAGAATTAACGCAATCCTCTGTGGGGCACCGGGATCCTGCCCATCTGTAGCTTGGGCTTGCTCAAAGTAGGCTGTTCGAATAATGGGGAAAAGGTAAGCTGCTGCCAGCACGCTCCCAATTACGATCACGAGAGGAGCTAGTGTGCTCCCTGCTGTGAGGCTCCCGGACAAAAGATGCCATTTGCCGATGAAGCCTGAAAACAACGGTATACCGACCATACCCAGACTGCCGATGGTGAAAGCAGCCATGGTTATGGGCATTCTTCCACCGATACCGGCCATTTCACTGATTCGAGTTTTGCCTGTAGCCGCGATGATGGCCCCTGCTGCCAAAAATAAGCCTGACTTAATTACAGCATGGCTGGCTATGTGAAACAGCGTACCTGTCAGGCTACAGACATTGACCTGGCCAAGTCCTAAGAACACATATCCTACCTGTGCAACAGTGGAAAAAGCTAACCTGCGCTTGAGCTCATCTTGAGCCACTGCAAAAAGCGACCCGGCGATAATCGCGACCATCCCTAAGAGCGACAGTATCCGGTCAAGAGCAAATTCCTGTATCAGGGTAGCGCCGAATACGTTGTATAAAACCTTAATAAAACAAATCATATACCCCTTAACTGCAAGGCCTGACAAAATAGCGCTGGCAGGTGACGGGGCTGTGGAGTGAGCATCAGGAAGCCAGACGTGGAGGGGGAAGAGGGCGGATTTTACGCCAAAGCCAACCAACAGAAAACCGCCTGCAATCCACACTACGTGGGGATAGTCCTGCCAGATCCGGCAAAGCTCCATGGAGGCGAAGCCCATATTCAAGTGCCCGGTGATAATGTAGAGAAAGCCTATGCCCCCCAGGATGAGAGCAGAGCCTAGTGTTGCCAAGATCAGATAATTGAAAGCGGCTTCGGCTGCACGAGGATGTTTACAGGCACTCACCAGACCACAGCAGCTTAGGGTAGCTACTTCCACCAAAACAAAGACGTTGAAAAGATCATTGGTAACAGCCATACCTGCCAGGGCGCCTGCAAGCAACAGGTAAAGCACGTAGAACCGGGTAGTTCGCACTGAACCACCGACTTCATGGGTCATATTGGCAACTGTGAAGAGGGCCACAGGCAGACTGACACCTGATACCAGCAATAAGAAGAATGCGCTTAAGCTGCCCGCCACGAGTTCTATACCCCACGGGGCAGGCCAGCCTCCCATACTATAAGTGATGGGAATCCCATTCTGCATAAGAACAAGTGAGGCCAGATATCCCGCACCTAAGACACCCAGAGCCAGGACGGCTATGACGAGACTCTCCACCAGCCTTATCCGCCGTGCAAAGGTGGATAATACAAAGGCGACAAACAAGGGAGCAATGACGACAAATACAGGTAAGTTGGATATGATTGTTGCCGTCATCTCTATGTCACCTCACGTTTCATCTCCGCTATGCGCCGGGCATCAGTGGTGCCGTAAGATTGATATAACCTGATGATCAGTGCCAGGGCGAAAGCGGTTACACTGACACTGACTACTATGCCGGTTAACATAAGGGCTGATGGCACCGGGTTTATGTATAAGGCCTCGGGGTTTGACTGACAAAGTATCGGCACCGCACCTCCTCGTATGTTCCCTGCTGCGATGAACATGAGGAAAATGGCGCTTTCCATGATGTTAATCCCTATCAGCTTCTTAAATAAGTTCGAGCGAGTGAGCACGGTGAAAGCGCCGATAAGAAACAAGATCACAGCTGCGAAGTACGGATAGTTAATGATGAGCTTATCGAGCAGAGTTTTCATGACTCTTCCTCCATCATGGTAAAGAACAATGTAATCATTGTACTGGCTACTCTTATGCCAACCCCGAGACCAATAAGGGAGATCAATCCTCCGGATGAGAGTGTTCCGAGGGTTCCCAGGTCGATTCCTGCCAGTTTGTTGGCAAGGAACGGAGCTCCTTTGATTATGCCGACCATACCCATGATCCCATACCAGAGTGTGCCATAGCTTTCAGTTAGAGTGGTGATTCTCTCCGGCATCTTGGCACGGCCCCTTTCCAGCCCATAGATGGTGGCAAAGGCAATGAACGCCAGTCCCACCACGATCCCGCCGGCAAAGGAACCTCCGGGGGAAACATGGCCATGAAAGATGACATACAACCCGTACATCTGTATGAAAGGCAGAAGTAGGGCAGCTACGCGTTTCAGAATGAAATCCCTCACTGTCAGTCGCCCTTTCCTTCCGTCGTTTTCAGGGTGATAACCACTGCCAGAACAGCTGTAAACAGCACGATTGTTTCGAACATAGTGTCATAAGCCCGGTAGTCGAGAACAATGGCTGTAATCATATTGAGGACTCCCGTCTCTTCCCAGGCATTTTCGATGTAGCGGCGAGTCACTTGATTGTGGGCGGGATTTCCGGGCATTCCGTAGGGAGGCAACTCAGCTACAGCGGTAAGGATTATGCAGATAGCCAGCGCAGCAATGAAGAGTATTGGCAAAGCCCATAACCTCACTGTTACTCCTCCCTTCGACTGGTGCGAAAAATGGCCACCATCATCAAAACAGTCATACCGATTCCCGCAGCAGCCTCAGTAATGGCGATATCAGGGGTGTTCATCTGCAACCAGACCAAAGCCATAATCAGACTGTAGGTGCCGTAGACAATGACGGCATGCACCAAATCTTTGATGAAACACATTGCTAATGATGCCGCCACCAGGATCAGGAGCATAACCATGGTTCCGTAGTCAACAGTAGTAAGTGCCATATTCTCACCCCTTAATCACTTTTGTGCCTTCTACGGGATGCACCCCGTGAATCAGGCCGGCTTTAGCTACCAGATGGGTCATGGTAGGATTAATTGTCCAGAACAAGAGCAGGGCAACCAGCAACTTGATGCGCATAGCCCAATTAGGACTCTGCAACAGGAGTCCCAATCCTGCCAACCCCACACCCAAGGTATCTCCCATACCTACTCCATGCAGGCGAGTATATGGATCGGGTAAGCGAAACAGCCCGAAGGTGCCCAGCGCAAAAGCGCAAAACGATCCGACAAACGAGAGATTTGCTAAGAACCTAATCATGGGAAACCGCTTCCTCTCCATCACCTTCGAATCCACCAAGCTCAGGCAGCCTGAGTTGCCAATCACCCGGAGTCAGCACTCTGAGTATCCAAAGCCCTCCGACAAACGCGCATAATATAAAGACAAAAGCCACATCGATGAATCCATAATCGCCTCTCATGAAGGCCATCAAAAGAATGATTACACTGACCTTACTACTGATAGCATTAATGGAAAGCAGCCGATCAATGACTGTCGGACCGATAATCGCGCGCAGGAGTACTAAGAGAATCAACACCATGAGACCCACCAGTAGCCACAGCATGCTTTGACCTCCTCTCGCCCCATGATTCCAGATAGCTGATTTCACGAATGATCTGCCAATTGAATAATTCGGCTGCTGTCTCCTCTGTTAGCGCATGGACAATGAACAGGCCGGTTTCAGGATCGATGTCAATGCTTACAGTGCCAGGCGTAATAGTTATGCAGTTTGCCAAAAGCACTCTTCCCCAGTGGCTTTCAATGGGAGGTCTCATGACAACGAACACAGGCCCCACCGGCGGACTTGACAGTAAAATGGTTTTGGCGACAGCGATATTGGATTGGATGATAAATCGAATCAGAGTCAGGAGGCAGTGGCCTAAGAGCAGCAGTTCTTCAAGGGACAGCAAATGGGGTAGTCTTGGGCCTAGTTCCTGCCAGAACCAAACGGTCAAAGCGGATAGTACAGCTCCGACCAAAAGATGGTCAAGATCCACTTCCGCAGAGATCGCCAACCAAAACGCCAGCAGCAAAGCACATAGGATTAGAGATCGCTTGCGCACTGAAAACCCCCTCCGTTGTTGCATCCGGTGCTGATAATTCCATTGAAAACTTCCCCTGACAACAGCGGAGAGACATTGCCGAAGAGGCAAGTCGCCTCATGATGCGGAATCTTGGGACTGATGTCTCCTGAGTGTATGCTGACGCCCTCTGAGTGTATGAGTTGGAACGCGGACCCTTGGAACACGGACTCCTGGAACGCGGACTTGAGGTATGCTGAAAGGGACATCCGCCACAAGGATTTCAATAAACTCACCCCGTGCATGGTAGTGGTGCCGAACACTCCGGTTGCGAACATTGCCGGCAAAAAAGCGTAGGCAAAGTCCCACCGGGGCTGAGACGCAACGCTTGGACCACTCCTACGGGGTTAGCTGACGGGTTCGGGCACCCAAGTTGCCCTACCTGATATTCAGGATTCACCCCACTTAAGGGGTCCCCCGTTCCCTTGTGCGGAATTCGGAGATAACGTGTATGTTGAGCTTAAACATGCCACAATTATAATTCTAACAGGAAACTTCCTGAAGTCAAGGAAAAACCCGGCGTTTGTCGTCGGCCTGTGATAATGTCACCCTATGACGCGTCCGAGATAATGTTACCCCAAGAGCAGTCCTGGAAAACGTCACTCCATCAGCAGTCTTAGGAGAGTTCTGCTCTATAAGCGGTCTTAGGATATGCGACTCCATAGACAGTCGCGCGAAATACGATTCCATAAACGGTCTCGGAAAATGCGGTTCTATGAACGTCCTCGGAAAATCGCACCCTATAGGCGGTCTCGGAGCACCGCACTATGCAGGAGGTCTCGGAGCATCGCACTCTACAGGCCGTCTAAGATATCGTTCGCCTGCATGAAGTCCGGGAAAATGTGATCCTCACAAAGGCCTGTGCTTCTTAAACAAGTTGATCGAATTTCGCACACCCTGAGCGTGGTCTGTGTTCGAAAATAGGACACGTCAATCTTCAGGGCCCCTAGGGTGCCCGGTTTTCGATCACGAATTCCAAAACCGTGTTCGAAAACCGCACACGGTTCTCCAAACTTGTGTTCGAATTTCCAACAGGCACCATCAAGAATCGCTCAATATGCACAGCCATTTGGGTTTGGTGATCGAAAATCGAGCACCAAACCCGGAAGGTGTGCTCGAAAATAGTACACGGCTTCAGGAAAATAACCGATTTAGAGGCCCCCTCCGGCTTATTCCAGAAAGCATGTTCGAAAATAGCACA
>DUVA01000175.1 GCA_012841305.1 Bacillota bacterium
CGACAGATCTACAAGGTGTCTTTCGACCCCTCCGAAGCTGGAGTTTAAGGCTACCAGAAGGATTCGTAGGCTATCGTTATCGTCCGCCAATTCACAGTCCTCCCCGCTGCTCATTTGCTGTATATTAGTCATTCATGTGAAATCTCCTGCCAGATGATTTGGTTGCCCGCTTATAGTCTGCAGGTTTTGCGCCGAGGATGATCAGAACACAAACCGCCTAACATGACAGCATTTATAGATTACCGGATCGTTTTTGCGAAGAAACAAGATGGATGTCAGGGATTATTGGAGGACTTAGATCAATCGTCAAGAATTGTAGAATGCTATGTAATCCACCGGTTATCGTAAACAGACACTATCCCCGTATGGGGGTAGGGCGCCAGTGTCGGCACAATTGGATCGGAGGCAGAAAAGGATGATACCAAAGACAATCCATTACTGCTGGTTTGGCGGAGCGAAGAAAGGCAATCTGGCCGAAAGGTGTATTGCAAGCTGGCGGAGGGTGATGCCGGATTGGGATATCCGCGAGTGGTCAGAAGACAGTTTTGACATAGGGCAGAACCGGTATGCAAAGGAAGCCTATGAACAACGCAAGTGGGCCTTCGTAAGCGATTACGCAAGACTCAAGATTCTGTATGAACATGGCGGCGTGTACATGGATACAGACGTGGAAGCCTTAAAACCATTGGACGCGTTCTTAGTCCATGGGGCCTTCTCCGGTTTTGAGGACGATAAGTACATATCCCCGGTTATTATAGGCGCTCAAAGAGGAAATGGTTGGATTCGGGATCTCTTGGACGATTATGATAATCGGTTATTTGTGCTACCCGGCGGTGAACTGGACATCACAACTAACGTCATTACTGTTACTGAAAAGTCAAAAGCGCTTCACGGTTTCGTGCCAAACGGCGAGTATCAAGTGCTTGTCCATGATGTCCACATATATCCGACTGAGTGGTTCTGTCCGCTTAGCTGTGAATACGGGATCATGCGAATGACAGAGGATAGCCACACGATTCATTATTGGAATGCGTCCTGGCTGCCGCCGAGACGAAGGCTTATTGCGAAGACCAGGCGGTGGATACGGAAGAACCTAGGAGAAACAGTATGGAGTGTCGTGCGAAAGACCGCAGAATCAGTGGGGATAGGCCCCACCGGGAGAACCATGCGCAGAAGATGATGACAGTGTCCGGAGGGGGCTATCAATGAGGACTTGTATAGTAATAATGGCAGGCGGACGCGGAGAGAGATTGTGGCCGAGGAGCACACGAAAAAGGCCCAAGCAGTTTCAGGCAGTCATAGGCGAGCGGACGCTTTTGCAGCAAACATTCGACAGAGCCCTGAATATTAGAGAAGCCGGAGATGTGTATGTCGCCACGCCGCTTGAGTATTTCCGTGTCGTCAGAGAGCAATTGCCGGATTTGCCATCTGAAAACATTGTCGTGGAACCGGTTAGTATGGGTACTACTGCGACAATCGGGTATTCCGCTTTTTACTTGAAAGAGCGCATGCCGGAAGTTGTTATGGTCGTATTGCCAAGTGACCATATAGTGTCAGATGAGAGGAAATTCAAAGAGGCTGTAGATAAGGCAGTCTATGGCGCAAGGACAGGTGATAGGCTGATAACATTTGGCGTTTTGCCTACGCGTCCCGAGACCGCGTACGGGTACGTTGAGTGCCACGAAGAGCCGGATGGCAATCGCCTGATACGAGTCAAAAGGTTTACTGAGAAGCCCAGTTTGGATGTGGCCAAGGGATTTATGCAAACCGGTAAGCACTTATGGAATGCCGGGATTTTTGCATGGAAGACAAGTGTGATCATTGACGCGATTGCAGGGCATGCGCCTGAATTTGGACGGGCACTATGTGCCATAAAAGGATTAGGCCTCCAATCAGGAGCGACGATAGAAAGCGCTCTTGCTGCTGCTGCGGATTTTGGTGATTGGATGGGGGCAGCAACGGAGATTTACGCAGCATGCGGGGTTTCGGGCCCCAAATCCATTGACTATGCAGTCATGGAGAAAGCCGATAAGGTGTTTGTTGTGCCTGTTGACTTCATGTGGGATGATGTCGGCAACTGGACTGCCATGGAAAGGATCCG
>DUVA01000022.1 GCA_012841305.1 Bacillota bacterium
ATCTTGAAAGAGTTTCAGTTTGATTAGGGCAAGCCTCGTGAGGCGGTGGAAGATATCACCCGGCGTATTCTCCTTATCAGCCTCGTAACACGCGAGCAGCTTCTCCTGGAGTTTTGCTGTAGCCTCCTTGAAAGCGACAAAGAACAGATTCTCCTTGCTACCGAAATAATGAAACAGGAGGCCTTTGGAGACGCCTGCCTTCCTTACGATCTCGTTGGTTGACGCCAAGGCATAGCCTTTTCCAAACTCCTCTATACTTGCTCTTATGATTCTTTGCCTTTTTTCCTCATCCATACCTGGTGTAGTCATACTGTCGCCCCTGTGTAAAATCATGTGGTTCACACCATATCGTTCACATCATATGATTCTTATCATGTGGTTCACTAGGATCAGTGACCGCGTCTTAACGTAGACTGTACCTGTGTCCGCAAGTTAGGCCTGCCAACCTTAACGTCCAGGATTAAGGACGTTCAGGGCTAAAGACGTTTAGGGCTGAAGTTAGCGCCTGATACGATCGCAGATGTCTTTTCGCTTTCGCCGGAACTGCTGTCTAGGCATAATGCGTACCTGTGCGGTGAGTCGGGTCTGCTAACAGCAGCGTCCGGGAGTAGAGATTCCGTCTCACAGTGATTAAAGGTACCACTTCAGCATAACCTGTGCTTGTGCGTACGGACCCTGTGTGATACTTAGACCGCAATTGAGGTCAAGGTTCTCTGTAAGGAGCGAAGTAAGTGTGCCTGTTGCAATCCAATTACCGTCTGTCGGGTCAGTTGCACCCACCAAGCCAAGCGTGGTGAACTCATCGTACTGATATGTTATCCCGGCAGCAGCAAGTTGTGTTACCGCGCTGATATTACCTAAATGAACATGGTTTCGACAATACTCTGCAAAAACGAAGTTTCCTCCGCGAAGCATGGTTTTCCATCCGATAGCACCGGAGGTTGTGGACATTCCACGCGAAGTATCTGAATGCGCCATGTCAGAGCCCTGTGCCCCGGTGTCTTGCCACCTGTGACAGATCTCTCCGTAGAATCCTTTGAGCCCTCCTTGAAAATCCAGGCCAAGTGCGTTCTCAACAGAAGATGTAGTTAGATTCGTAATGCTTGTCCCATTCCCAAGCCTGGTTGAGTTATCGCTGTCTGCCGCGCCTCCGCTTCTGCTTCCGGCTGGATTGCGGTTGTCGGCGGGACCACCGCGTTGGGTTAGGCCCAGGATCCCAAGGTTTGTCCGGCCTATGCGGAACTCGGCTCTTCCTGCGTACAGATCCTCGCCCAGGACTACTTCAACTCCGGTAAGGGGAGAGGTTCGCCAGAAAAGAGAGGCGAGGACCTTACCCGGCCTTCCTTCTCCGGATGCTCCGGGATCTCTCGGGGTAATGAGGTCCGTTGGACGAAACACTGCCGCAAGCCCCCAGTTAACGGCTTGTTTGCCTATGATAGCACGAGCGCGGCCTGACTCGTACTGTAGAAATAGTCTGTCCAGGGACAGTTCAACGTATCCTTTATCGTGAGTCTGTGCATTAGTTAATGTGCTCATGTTCTTCGTGTTCGCGCCTGTCGGAGCCGCAAATTCCATGGTATATCCTGGATCAGGGCTTAGGCAGGGGAGGCTTCCGATGACATATCCGCGTCCTACAATTGTCACAGCAGGGTTCACCTGCCATACGCAGTCGCCTAACAGGCTAAGATGCCAATTGGCCCGAGGACCGGGGATAAGGCTTGTAAAGACAGCACCTGCCTCAAGTTCACACTGGAGGGTGAGGCCGCTGAAGTCCAATGTCCCCATGCCCGAAGAGCCTGTTCCTACCGGGCTTGCCTCAATGGGTAGGCTCATCAAAAGTAAGGCAGCGGCAAACACCGCAATCACAGCTGTTTTCAGTGGTTTTGCGATTGCCTTCGGTAATTCCGAGAGTATCTTCGCTAATCCTACAATCGTCTTCCGTGGTATCATGATTGTCCCTGCATTACCTGGCAGTGAGCCTTTGCCTGGTAAACGTATCAGCGGGTATAGCCTGATTGAACACAATACTCTCAATAACCAATCTCGTGCTGGATCCCTTCCGTGTCATATCCTCCATGATAATTATCATCGGATAGTAACGCTCGCCGATTTTCTCGACAGTCTCTGTAGAAGACTGTTTCAGGAGTTTGCCGGACGGGGCGTAAAGTTCCTCGCGGAGCCCCAAGTAACGTTCGGTGTCCACCCAGATCTTTCGCCTGTAATAGCTGACTTTTACTCCTTCGCGAGCGACTAATTCCAGGACATAACA
>DUVA01000176.1 GCA_012841305.1 Bacillota bacterium
CGTCACCGGCGGTGACGTGGTTGAAAGGTTGCGTGTTGGCGTGCCCGGTGTTTTCGCTATTTCAGCCGGAGAAAACGGTGTATTCATTAACCCGATGACATTGATGCCTGGAGAGATAGAAATCATCGTGAAGAGGCTGAAGGGAATTTTCGAGGAACTCGGCGTAACCTGAACCCTCGGCTATATGACTGTTATGATTTTCGGAAAGGGGTCAATGCGACATATGATGACTCTGGCAGACCTCGAAAGTAAGATTCAGAATGTGCCCCGTGAGAAGATTGCCTTTCTGCCTACGCCATTGCAGATTCTACCCAGGTTTTCCAAGGCATTAGGCGGGCCTAAGATACTGATGAAGCGTGATGACCTGACAGGCTTAGCCCTCGGAGGCAACAAGACGAGAATGTTTGAGTACTTGTTGGCAGATGCGAGGAAGCATGGGGCTGACACATTGATCGGCGGCGCATTTGTCCAGTCAAATTACTGCCGTCAACTGGCAGCTGCCTGTAGAGCAACTGGATTTGAAGTGGAACTTGTCCTCAGGAAGCTTACTTGCGATGACGACCAGAACTTTCAAGGCAATTTTCTGCTGGACTTATTGTTAGGAGCGAAAGTCCATATTATTTCAGGGGATGCCGAGGATCAACGGCAAGCAATGTACAGGCTTGCCCACAGGTTAGAAGCAGAAGGCAAGACTCCTTACGTGGTGAGGATGGCAAATGACGGAGACTTGTCGCTAGATGCCATCTCCTATACAGTCTGCTTCTGTGAGATAGTTGAACAATGTCAGAAGCTAGGTATCCAGCCGACCCACCTGTACGCGTCATCTTATGATTCGACTCAGGCTGGGCTGGAAGTAGGAAACAGAGCATTGGGTGGGTTGATGAAGATAGTAGGTATTGCAGCTGAGACCCGGGAAGGGCAGAACCCAAGAGAGAGGATGGCCCGATGTGCAGACTTGGCTGCCAAGCGCCTTGACCTGCCCTTTCGGTTCTCTCCTGATGAGATAGACAACACAACGGAATACGTTGGCGAGGGTTATGGAGTAGTGACCCGTGAAGGCCTGGAGATGATCAGGCTGCTGGCTGATACAGAGGGTATACTTCTGGATCCGGTGTACACCGGCAAGGCAATGGCAGGCCTTGCCAGCCATATAAAAAACGGAATTGTCACAAAAGACGATGTCATAGTGTTCCTTCACACAGGTGGAACACCACTGTTGTTTTCATACGGGGAGCAGTTGATCACAGAAGAGATCATGGAGCTAATCACTTACGACACGGACAGGTTAGATTAATAATGTAAAGCGCATGTTCACGCTGCTTAAGGAATCGAAGGCGCCGGCACTTCGAGGACCTCATCCAGGCACTGAATGCCAGGGCAGACGTGGACGGTAAAGAACTTGACGTAATCGCTGAGGACTTTCTCAAGGAGCAGCGATTGATATAGCAGATTTGACAACTTGCCGATCTATGGTATACTACTTAGGTAAAATACATTCCATGGGGATCGTTACATAGGTAGAATCATTGATGGAAACCACAACTACGAGCGTTTCCTGGTTGTGTAAGAGTTTTTAGGGCTTTTTCACTTCAGGCCGCCGTCTAAAGAGCGGCTTCTATTCCTCCATCCTTCATGCTTTCATGCTTCTTTTGTTTTCCCTGAGTGAGCTGAATGATGAGCCGGGATTTTCGGGCATTTATTGAAGGCATAGCTATGCCCGGAGTTGGGTATCCCTGTGGTTTGAGTACAGTAATTGGAGAGGATACATATTCATGATTGAGTTTAGACACGTAAACAAAATCTACGACGATAAAGTAAAGGTTGTAGATGATATCAGCCTCGATATCAAGCAAGGAGAGTTTGTGGTGCTCATTGGCCCCAGTGGCTGTGGCAAGAGCACGGTTCTTGAGATGATGACCGGTATCGAGAAGCCGACGAGAGGGTCAATATACCTTAATGGCAAGGATATCAGGAGGCTTAACGAGACAGAGTTGAGGCGGAATGTCGGACATGTGACTCAGCAAACCAGCTTGTCCCCGAATCTTACGATTGGTAGAAATATCGGACAGGCGTTAAGATCGTCAGGATCAAAGGGACAGACTGAGGAGCGCATTAATTCGCGAACAAAGGAGCTTCTCAAGATGGTGGGAATGGATCCGCTGAAGTACATGGACAGGTTTCCCAGTGAGTTAAGCGGTGGGCAGCAACAACGTATAGGTATCGTGCGTGAGCTGGCGAGAGAGCCTAACATCCTTCTGATGGATGAGCCGTTCAGTGCTTTGGATCCCGTTACCCGAAGGAACCTTCAGGATGATCTGAAGAAGCTGCATGGCATGATGAAGAGTACAATAGTCTTGGTTACACATGACATAGATGAAGCATTTAAGCTGGGAGATCGAATCGTGTTAATGAGGCGCGGCAAGATAGTCCAGTCTGGCTCTCCGGAGGACTTCTTGAAAGACCCTGCCACCAAGTTCGTTAAGGAGTTCATAGGACGAGACCGTCCTGCCAAGAACGCAGAGACTCTGACTGTCGAGAAAGTGGCGGTTAGGAGGGCAATTACCGCTTCTCCCGATTTGGGGCTGGCCCGGGCTGTAAGGCGGATGCGCAAGATGCGAGTCAGCACTCTAGTGGTTGTTAAAGATGATGAGACACTTGTTGGGATCATAACCGCCAGGGATGTCCGGAAGCACAGGAATCGCCCTGGCAAGATTGCTGACATAGTCCAAGGCGATATACCTGTAGTCTATGAAGGCTCTTCAGCAAAGACAGCGTTTGAAGCGCTGTTCCTTGGCAACGCGGGAATATTGCCCGTTGTTGACGATTCCAACAGGTTGAAGGGGCTTGTGACCAAGACCAGCCTGGCTCAGCAACTCTATCAAGCTGTATGGAACTAAAGAGCGATTTCTTACTTCCTATGCATCTTGAACTCAAGAAAAAGCTCGTTGTAGTAAGCTGTCATCTTCTTCCCCAGGTTCTCATAGAGCTCAAACTTGTCGGTAATATCCGGGCCGGGATAGAACCGTTCGTCCTCGGTAATCTCCTCGGACAGGTACTCTAAAGCCTTCCAATTAGGTGTGGAATACCCGACGTATTCAGTGTTCTGGGCTGCGTTTTCCGGATCCAGCATGAAGTTGATAAAAAGGTGCGCGCCTTCTACATTCTTCGCGCTGGCCGGAATCACTATGTTATCGAACCAAACGTTCGTCCCTTCGTCAGGTATGACGTAGTCCAGCTTGTCGTTTTCCCATATAATTTCCGATGCATCGCCTGACCAGACAACACCGATTGCAGCTTCTTCATTTGCCAGGAGCATCTTAACCTCATCCCCGACGATTGCCTTGATGTTAGGGGTAAGAGTATCCAGTTTTCGCTTAGCTTCAAGAAGGTGATCAATGTCAGTATCATTCAAGGAATAGCAAAGGCTGTTAAGGCCCATGCCGATTACTTCTCGCGCGCTGTCCATAAGAAGGATCTCATTTCTGAGTCTTTTATCCCATAAGTCATTCCAGCTTGCAAACTCCATATCTTCAAGTATTTCAGGGTTGTATATGATGCCTAAAGTCCCCCAGAAGTACGGAGCGGAATACTCATTATTCTCATCAAACGGGAGATCGAGGAACCTAGGGTCGATATACTTCAGGTTGGGAATCTTCCAATGATCAAGAGGGATAAGCAATCCCTGTTCCTTCATTTTGTTTATTGCATAGTCAGACGGGATCGCAATATCGAAGGTTGTTCCTCCGTGTGCAATCTTCGTCAGCATTGCCTCATTGGAATCGAAAGTCTGATATATGATTTTTATCCCTGTCTCTTGCTCAAATTTCGTGATCAAGTCAGGGTCGATGTAATCTCCCCAATTATAGACGGAGAGGGTATTTCCGCTGGAATAGCCCTGCTGTGCATTAAGGA
>DUVA01000177.1 GCA_012841305.1 Bacillota bacterium
ACAGGTGGAACAATGACATGGACACGGCAATTACCGTCACTGCCTTCGCCCAGGCGCCGGAATACTTCCTGAATCTGGACTCCACTTCGTACTTCTCAACCAGTTCGTCTATGGCTATGCTCGTGTTGCCGCTGATTCTGTCAGTTTGAACTTCCAAATTCTCATGCCGGTGTTCCTGCATTTGTCATTGCTCCCTTACATTTCTGCATTAGGAATCTCAACCCCGTTCTCCTCAAAGAACTTCGCTGCTCCAGGGTGGACAGGAATGATCATGCCTTTCATTCCATCCTCTACCTTCATGTCCTTTGCTGCCATATGAGCTGCCACCAGATCGTCGTGCTTGTCGTAGAGAGTCTTAACAAGGGTGTATACAAGGTCGTCGGGGAGATCGTCTGTGCACACGAGGATATTCGCTACTGCGACGGTGAGGACGTCTTCATTCTGACCGGGATAGGTTCCCTTAGGAACGATAATCGGGAAATACCAGGGATATTCCTTTTGTAGCTCTTTGATTTTGTCTTCTTCGATGTTCATGAGCTCTACGTGAGCAGACGCAAACATATCCATGACAGCTGCTGTCGGGATCCCTCCTGCAATAAGCGAGACATCAGTCTGATTGTTCTTTATCAAGTCTGCAGCCTCGTTGTAACCGACGAAGTCTGCCTTTACATTGACCTCGCCTTTATCCTTCATGTAGTTGAGTCCATAGATGCTCAGGATTTCACGCCCGTTGATTTCGGTTGCGCTCGCCACTGCTCCGGGCACAAACTTCTTGCCTTTGAGGTCTGCGACGGATTTGACGCCAGACCCTTTTCTGGCAACGAAGTGCATAACATTAGGATACAAGTAAGTCATTCCCCTGATGAACTTCTGTGGATTTCCGTCATACTGCATAGTTCCATAGTAAGCGCAATAACACACTCCGTTCTGACCGAAGGCTATGTGCGCTTCCTTTGTGCCCATCAACTGGATGTTCTGGGGAGTTCCTGCTGTCGCTTGTGCTGAGGCCCGGACCCCGGACAGGTTTTTGGTCCAGACCTGTGCAAACGCGTTGCCCAGTGGGTAGTAGACGCCTCCGGTAGTTGCGGTGGCAACGTTAATCCGATACTCCGTTGCCGCACTGCCAATTCCTGTCACCAGGAAAAGACAGGCGATAAGTCCAACGATGATAAGTCCTCTTGCACGCTTCCCTCTAAAGACCTCCACCATGACAATCCCTCCATCTCAGTTTCTGACCCAACGCGGGATATGTTTGTAATGTTCAGAATTATGTACACTACTTCAAATTCCTTCAGTCTGCTTGTAGTTTTCGTAGAGAATTGTCAAGCATCAGGCGACAGATGTCGACTTTACCAAGCAATAAGTACGCCAAAATCACAGAAACTCAGTGTTCTATTTCGTAAAGACATGACAGGCCGTATCCGGTGGAAAATGAAAGGCGCATCGGCTCTATCATGTGCCATGCAGAAGCAAGTACACTTCTCTTGCGTATTTGGACTGCAGGAGATCTACGCTTCGTATTGAATTGATAATGTTAAGATTAATCTCGGAGGACGGTAATTCGTGATTGGGTTTGAGCTTGCCGTCCACGCGAAGCGGAGGGACGACGAAAGGTGAGCGAGCTTTCTTTGGAAGACCTTGCAGACTTCGTGGTACAGGCTAAAGCGGCGACTTATATCGGGGG
>DUVA01000178.1 GCA_012841305.1 Bacillota bacterium
GATAAGGACGAAAATGAGGTTCTCGGAGTATGGGGTGAGGATAGATCCCAAAAGCATGATCCCAGTTGGGGACATGAGAGAGTCATAAGAACCTTCATAGAACAGCTAAAATCAGGGATCAACATTGCTCCTGAGGCAAGCACCGCTGCCATGGCTATCAAAGTGATAGAGTCGGTGGTGGGTTCATCGCCCGGGGCGGCCTGCGAATAACTTTGCCTTCATAATGATAGCCGGAGAGTTGTTGAATGAAACCACTAGTTCCTGTCATTGGTAAGCAGGATTCTTGATGTTTTTGAGGAAGTAGAAAAGATGAGCCTAATTTTGTCGAACTCTGGCGTATCAATGTACGCATCTTGAAATAGAGAGGATTTGTGCGTGACATATGACGACACAAGCAGTCATTGACCTAAGTGCTCGGGTTGGAAAGAATGTCAAACTCGGGAACGGTGTTGTTGTAAGAGCGAACGTCATTATCGAAGACAACTCCATAATCAATGATGGCGTGATAATAGACTACGGTGCTGTGGTGAGGAGCGGTACTAGCATAGGCAAAGGTACTTCCATTGGAGCCAATGCTATTGTCGGACAAGCTCCATCCAGAGCCAGGACGAGTACGCTTTCTGCTGATTCAGATCTTCCATGTCTTAAGGTGGGAGAGAACTGCCAGATCTGTGCAGGTGCAATAGTATATGCCGGGACAGTTCTAGGGTCAGGCTGTTTTATCGCTGATTCTGCCCAAGTGAGGGAACATTGTGAACTAGGCGAGAACGTAATTGTCGGGAATAGTGCAGCAATCGAGAATAACTGCATAATCGGCGACAGGACAAAGATTCAAACCGGTGCATATATTGTCGCCGGTTCTGTACTTGAAGAGGATGTTTTCATTGCTCCTATGGTAACTACTACCAACGATAACTTCATTGGTCGTACAGAGGAGCGGTTCAAATATCGAAAAGGTGTCACTGTGAGAAAAGGCGGAAGAATTGCAGGTAATGCTGTGATCCTTCCAGGAGTCATAATAGGGCAGGAGGCTTTAGTTGCTGCAGGAAGTGTAGTGACGAGAGACGTTCCGCCTTTTAAGGTCGTGATGGGTGTTCCTGCGAAAGTGGTACGTGACGTACCATCTGAACAGATTATTTACCGTGACTAAACTAGGTGGGTGGTGTTGTTTTCTATGATACCCGGATTTAGCCTTACCCGGCAGAATGCCAAATTGGAGAAAGAACTAACTGAGGTTATTCTTGAGGTAATACGCGGAGGGCAGTTCATTCTAGGTGAGAATGTAGCTAAGCTTGAGAAAGAGATTGCGGATCTTTGCGGGGTTGATTATGCAATAGGTGTAGGAAACGGTAGTGATGCCCTGTTTCTTGCGTTACTTGCATGCGGTGTAGGACCGGGAGATGAAGTCATTACTACGCCTTTCACCTTCTTTGCTACGGCCGGATCCATAGCACATACCGGTGCCAAGCCCGTGTTTTGTGATATTGATCCGGGTACATTCAATATAGATCCTTCGAAGATAGAGGACGTCATAACAGAGCGCACAAAAGCGATATTACCGGTTCATCTTTATGGACAAGCCGCTGACATGGATCCTATCAACTCTATTGCGAAAAAGCACAATCTCTACGTTATCGAAGATGCTGCTCAAGCTATCGGAGCCAAGTACAAAGGGAGGCCTGTTGGTTCTTTGGGAGATGTCGCATGCTTCAGCTTCTTCCCAACCAAGAACCTTGGAGCCTTTGGTGACGGTGGAATGTTGACAACGAATGACCCGGAGCTTGAAGCACGCATTAGAATACTCAGGGTTCACGGTGCTAAGAAGAAGTACCATCATGAGATTCTAGGCTGCAATAGTAGACTGGATGCGCTGCAGGCTGCTATTCTGAGTGTCAAGGTTAAATATCTGAAAGACTGGACTGAGGCCAGAAGGTTGCTGGCTGAAGGGTACAGGGAGAAGCTCAGAGCAGCCCGGGATGCAATAGTACAGCCTGCGGTGATGGATGGGGCATACCATGTGTACCATCAGTACACCATACGTGTTTCTCACCGTGACGCTGTTCAGGAAGAGCTAAAATCAAGAGGCATAGCCTCTACAGTATACTATCCGTTGCCTTTGCACTTGCAGCCTGTTTTTAATAACCTAGGTTACAAACCCGGGGATTTTCCTGAGAGTGAGAAAGCTGCTGAAGAAGCGCTGTCGCTTCCGATGTTTCCTGAATTAAA
>DUVA01000179.1 GCA_012841305.1 Bacillota bacterium
CCGTCAGGTGACACCAATTCCATCTGGGCGGAATTCGGATGAACGTCGCCCAAATCTCCTGTGTGAAACCCGACTCTGAGTCCCTGTTCCTGGGCAACTTGCATTGCATTCGGAATTCGCTCATCGTCAGGACTCATTCCCAAAAGACCTGCCACGAGTGCAATATCGGTGCCGTGGCCGTGGTACGTCTCTGCAAACGAGCCGTGTAGGGTTATGTCAGCACGGGATACTTGTCCACCTATTATGGCACGGGCTGCAAGGCCAAGACGGACCGCGCCTGCAGTATGTGATGATGAAGGACCAATCATTATGGGGCCGATTATCTCAAAAATACTCATATATTCACCTTCTTGTAGGCGATTTGCCTGCCTCAAATGACCCGCACGTGCGGTGCCCTGTACTCACGTTGACTGCGCCCGGTCACAGCCTTCGGAACCTGACACAGCTGCACTCTCGTGAGCCAGGGACCCAGCTGCGCTTCTACGAACCGGCTCCTGGCTGGCTTATGCGTTAATTATATCATCCACCGTCAAACTGGGCTAGGAGGACAAAACCGTCTATCCAGATGAAATGAATGATGGATTAGGCGATACATGAAGAGGATATGGCTGCTTCCATTCGCAATTCCACGGAGGGATTAGACCGAGACGGGACGAAAAACCTTAGCTAAACAGAGCCATGTACACAGCTGGTGCCGGAGGGGGGACTTGAACCCCCAAGGAGAGTTAACTCCGCGCGATTTTGAGTCGCGTGCGTCTGCCATTCCGCCACTCCGGCACTAAGTCGAAAGAGGTAATTCAGTTGCGTGTCAATTATACAACACGCTGTGACTGTCGGCAAGGGGTTACAGATTCACCGCAAGATTCAGATCCGGGTCAACATGTGTAGGTGGCTAGGCCTTAGTCACTGGGTGTCAGTTGCCAGGTCGGCCACTGGGTCTTGGTCACTCGGTTCATATCACTAGGTGTCAGTCATGAGGTGTCAGTCACATTGTCTGAATCCCGCGTCAGTCTGCCTGCCGCAGGAGAGGGCAGCTTCTTGTTGCCTCGTATACTTTCCTATTTTCATCAGAAGGAATTACTATGAAAATGAATATAGCGAATAGAGCAATCCCGGACAATATAACCACGACTTTCCTATAACCAATCCGATCCCCTAAGAATCCGGCTACAATCTGAAACAGGATTGTCGACAAAGTCATGGAGACATTGAACACAGCATTCACTTTGGCTCTCATATTGCTTGGTAAATAGGATTGGACGTTAGTCTCACGCAGTGTAGCTGATGTCATGCCGAAAAACCCACACAAGAATCGGTTTACAATCATAAAGGGATAAGGAATGAATAATAGTATGAGATCCATAGTCTCATAGAAAAAATACACAAATTTCGTGATCCCATACCGTTTTTTGGGCGGTACATCTACTTTATATTGGACTGCCCCGCCAATAATCCTACCAATTGTCTCTGCGCTTCTCAGGAATGCGAGCATGGTGACTGTTAGAAAACTGACAGTCTGAAAATAGGCTTGCACCATTAAGTATAATCCATAGGCAGTTCCATTGGTTATGCTCATATACGTGTAGATATTTCTGATTCCTTTCTCTTCCTTCAGAAAGTTGAATCCTCCCAGAATATCAGCTTTGTACTGCTCAAAATCAAATCTGATATCCGTATGCTGACTGTGTACGTCGGCTATAAAGACCTCAAAAGTCGCTGCCACAATTGTAAGCAGGCCAATAATCATGAACAACGTGCTCATTGGAAGAGTCTTATATAAATAGGCTGCAATAGGTGACATAATGACTATGACAGTAGGATATATTGACGAAGAAACTGCATAACCTTGTTGTTCAAAACCAACAGGTATCAAATCCGGAAACCAAGCTTGGTATGTTAATCTATAGACAGTACCAATAATCCCTGTTATCAAGCTAAAAGACAGATAAAGAGAGTAATTGAATCCTGTAATGCTAATCACATAAGCAATAAGCAAAAACAGAACTCCCGTAAGGTAATCCAAGCCGACTATGGTTCTCTTCTTTGGATATCTGTCTATAACCGGAGCGATCAAGATGGGTAATAGCACGCCAGGAATCATTCCTGCGATAAACAGAAACGCAGATAATAAAGTAGAGCCTGTCTCATCAAAGACCATAAGGCTCATGGGAAGGCTAATAGTTTGCCCCGCTATGGCAGATATGATTGTGCCTATGGTGATCAGGGTAAAATCTTTGGACCACACATTTTCCTCTTCTATTTCCTCAACCCCTAGAATGAATGCTTGTTGAATCAATGGCACCGATGATACTGTAGCTATCTTCTTGTAGTGCGCGTTCCAAGCACCAGCTTAGACACCTCGCGCAATACTGACCACAGGCCGATCATTCCTGCGATTCCGAGTCCCGCATATGCGAGATGATCCCTTGTTTTCAAGGCCTGCTGCGCCTTTTTTCTCACTTCCTCATCTTCCGACTTCGCATAACGAATAAGACGTGCATGTTCATTAGCTTGCCAGATGTGAATAAGGTTTCCGACAACGCTGTGAAGCAAAGGATTCATTGAAACACCCCCTAACCTTTATTCTGCTGCAACGTAAGCGGCGAAATAGTCACCACCTGGGATCACGCCGGTTAAGATTAGATAATCCTGCCCAGCTGCAACACAGGGTTCTTGAGTGTAGCCTGTAGCGCTTGCTTGCTGGATTCACCGTTGTCGTGTTTCAGGCTGCTATCCATATTCGACAGGGATTTGTAAGTCCCTGCCAAGTCTCACAATGGCACCTTGGCAGTAAGCGTCAAATAGCCCCCCACCTAGGATCGGGTCAGTGGAGATGCGATAATCCCCATAGGAAATACGCGATAGCCCTCACTCGCTGAAGATCGGGACTATGTGACGCTTACAGAGAATATGCGCTTTTCCGCTTGTTCTCAGCAAATAGGTGGTATTTTCTCTGCCATCTCAGGGGCGCCAAGGAAGAATGTGTGCGACTTTCGACCATCGATTGGGGTTTGAGTAGTCGAAAACCGGACAGCATAGTTGAGACCCTACTGCGCTGTCACTAATACTGTGACACGCCATACATGACGCCCGGAAAATCTCAGGCGCTGCCACGCCAGACATTGTGTTGCAGTGGTTGCCTGTTTGGGCTACTATATTTGAGGAAGCTAAGTACTAGTGATACGTAGGTGGAGGAGGTAGTAGGAATGTCCGGAACACTTAGCTCTGCTTCACAGAGAATACAGGATCTCCTAGAGTCGCTGGGCTTTGACTACACAGTCATTGAACTTCCCGATACTACTAGAACGGCAATTGACGCCGCAAATAGCGTCGGATGCACAGTGGGACAGATTGCGAAGTCTCTGATTTTCCGGGGAAAACGAACAGGTAAGCCCATCCTCATAATCGCCAGTGGTTCTAACAGAGTCAATGAAAAGAGAATCGCAGAATACATAGGTGAACCTATTGAAAAGGCAGACGCCGAATTTGTCCGTACCGCCACAGGCTTTGCAATCGGTGGTGTTCCTCCCCTTGGACATTTGCAAGATATTCGCACGTTCATTGATGAGGACTTGCTCCAACATGAAAGGATATGGGCGGCAGGAGGCACGCCCAACTCCGTCTTCCAGTTGGAGGCGAAGGATCTCCAAGACATGACCAGCGGGGAAGTGGCGCCGATTTAGCGTATAGGACATGTATCTGTCGTATTCATATTGTATCTGTGTTGAATCTGTATTGCGTCTAGGCCAGGCGAGTGCAGGCGCATACTAAATGGATCGCCATAAGGAATCGCCAGTTCCAGAAAGTGTACGTGCCGGTGAGGGTTGCCTTGACGAAATCCGGTTGCCGTTGTTCGCCTGCCGAACTCTAAAGATCTGATCGCAATGGGAAAGGCTGGTAGGAATCGTAAATGACAGTAAGCGGCGGTGAGTTTGGACTTATTGATCGTATCAGGCAGTGGATTGGCGCAGGCGGTGAAGACGTTGCCTTGGGAATCGGTGATGACGCTGCGATTATTCTCCCTCCGCCCGGTAAAGTCGTGGCAGCCTGTGACATGCTGGTTGAAGGAGTGCACTTCGAAAAGGAATACACAAGCCCCTGGCAACTCGGCTGGAAGGCGCTTGCGGTGAACATCAGTGATATTGCAGCTATGGGCGGAGCTCCTTTGTTCGCGCTGGTATCTATGGGTCTTGCCGACTGGGTGGATGAC
>DUVA01000180.1 GCA_012841305.1 Bacillota bacterium
CTTCTCAATTTCGTCAGGCTCAATGATCTTGCCCCACTCTCCTTGGATAACAGCAAGATCCCCGCCGCATCTTTCTACGATATCCGCCATCCTCTGGCCAAAGAGCCCGTTTATGCATATCAGCACCTTGTCGCCGGGCTCGATGAAGTTGACGAGCGAAGTCTCCATGCCTGCGCTCCCTGTCCCTGATAGGGGAATAGTAAGCTCGTTTGAGGTCATGAATGTCTGAGCTAACAGGTCCTTGGTTGCGTTCATTATCTTCAAGAATTCCTTATCAAGATGGCCAATGACCGGCGCTGAAAGTGCACGAAGCACTCGGGGATGAACATTACTCGGCCCGGGTCCCATCAGAATTCTGCCTTTTGTTCTAATCTCAGGATATCTCTCCATGTCAGTCATGTAACGCTGCACCTCCTGGGGCTTTCTATGCTCAGGCCTCAATTCGGCCTGTTTCGCCAAATTCAAAGAATCCAAGAATCCATTGGAATAGTTGTGTTGTTTAATAACCCTCTACCACATGCATCATAACATCTGCGCGAGATGTGCGGCAACACCGGACGCTCCAGACCTATTACACCGCGGAACGTCCAAACGTCCGATCCTATGTCTTGCCTCTGTCTCACTCTTGCCAATGAGGTGCAGCACGCTGCCGGACAGGATGTGCAATATGACATCGGATTATGTCCGGCAAACATGAGAAAGGTCTCTAATAGGTCTATGAATACTCCGGTTTGCCGCAGACTTCAGGATTAACGCAGTTCGGCGGAAGCTTTCCAGCCAGCCCGGCAATGAGGTTACGTGCGGCCATAGCGCCCATCTTAGTTCTGGTATCTACACTCGCGCTTGCTATATGAGGCAGCAAGACCGCATTTTCAAGCTTGGCAAGGCCAGGTGCCATCTCAGGCTCGTTCTCATATACGTCCAAGCCTGCGCCGGCTATTCTGCGGGAGCGTAATGCTTCAACCAGCGCCTTCTCATCCACAACCGGACCACGGCTGGTATTAATCAAATAGGATGTGGCTTTCATCAAGGATAATTCTCTTGCTCCAATGAGGTGCCGAGTGGATGGAACCAGAGGCACATGTAGGCTTACAAAGTCTGATTCTCTCAAGACAACGTCAAAGTCAGCGTACTCTGCGCTTAGAGCTTTCTCCTCATCCAGAGATAGCCTGTTCACATCATAGTAGAGGACTCTCATATTGAATCCAAGGGCTCTACGCGCCATTGCACAGCCAATTCGCCCCATACCGATTAGGCCGAGCGTCTTCCCGAAAACGTCTCCACCGAGGAAAAGCATAGGGCCCCATCCCTTATAATCGCCTCTTCGCATGAAGCCATCTGCTTCAACAATACGACGGGCAGTGGCCATCAACAAAGCCCATGCCAAGTCCGCAGTAGTCTCAGTAAGCACCCCCGGCGTATTAGTCACAAGAATCCTCCGCTCAGTTGCGGCTTTTACATCTATGTTGTTGAATCCCACCGCATAGTTGGAAATTACTTTAAGGTCCTTTCCCGCATCCATGATTGTAGAATTGATAGTATCAGTCAGCAGGCACAGCAATCCCTGTTTGTCACTTAATCCCTGGATAAGCTCATCTTCAGTCATGACACGGTCATACGGGTTCAACTCTACCTCACAAGTTTCATAGAGGAGTTTCATTGCGTCATCCGGAAGCTTTCTTGTAACGAGCACCTTCTTCTTCAACTTGCTCACTTCCTAGCTGCATATAAATTCAGTAGTAACTTCAACGCTTGAACTCAATTGACCTTCTACCTAAAAGGGAGGGGCCTACCCCCTCCCTCAATTCACATTTGTATTCGTTTGGCTAAGTCTACTTCCCCGTATCAGCGCTCTCGGAGCCTATGATCCGGCTACCGGCAGGCGCCTCGATCTAGCCATCCGTCGGCCGTGCCACACGGGCCATGGTAGCCCTGATGACCTCATCTTCGTAAGTGTACCCTCGCCTGAACTCTTCCACAACTGTATCCGTATCTACTTCCGGGTCTTCACAGGCAGCTACGGCCTCATGGAATTTAGGATCAAAGGGCATGCCTACTGCCTCGATTGGCTTAACCCCTTCAGCAGCAAGGATATCCAGGAGCTTTCTCATGATCATCTCAACACCTTCGCTCAAGGCTTCGTAGTCCGCCTCTGCAGCCAAAGCGCGCTCCATATCATCAACAACTGCAAGGAGCTTGAGAATCATGTCCTTCTTGCCTGACCGGATATGAAACGCGAGATCTCTCGCCGTCCTACGCCGGTAATTGTCCAGATCAGCTAAAGCGCGTAAATACATGTTCCAATTCTCCGAGGCTTTAGCTTCAGTCTCCGCTAGTCTTTCCTCTAGATCGTCCCGAGTCTCAACTCGCCCGGTCATGGTCTCCGGAGTCACAACTCCCTCCGTCGTATCAGTCTCAGTAGTTGCCCCACAGGCATCATTACCCTCAGTAGTCATATCGCATTCCGTTTTCATATCGGAAGTGCAAGCCTTACATTTACCATTTTCAGACTTCATCTGTACAACCACCGCCTATATTCATGTATAACTTCAGCCTTAATCTACAGGTTTGAAGTCAGCGTCAATGACATCGTCATCGTCGCTGCCATGGGACTCGGGTCCTTGCGACCCGGCTGCGCTGTCATGGCCGGGCCCGCCGGCAGCTCCGCTACCTGAAGACGCCTGTGCGGCCTTATAAAGCTCCTCGGACATTTTGTAAGAAGCCTCTTTTACCTCTTCCATGAACTTCCTTATAGACTCCATGTCATCATCTGCGATGGCCTTCTTGAGCCGTTCAAGTTCAGATTCTATCTTCGACTTTGTCTCTTCAGGAATCTTGTCTCCTGCCTCTTTCAAAGTCTTTTCAGTCGTATACACCAGAGTATCAGCAGCGTTCTTCAACTCAACGTCCTCGCGGTGTTTCTTATCTTCCTCAGCAGCTTGTTCCGCAACGCGCACCAGCTTCTCGATTTCCTCTTTCGACAGCTGAGTCGATGCGGTGATTGTGATACGCTGCTCTTTTCCGGTCCCGAGGTCCTTCGCTGTCACGTTGACTATGCCGTTTGCATCAATATCAAAAGTTACCTCAATCTGCGGAATTCCACGGGGCGCAGGAGGAATTCCATGCAACGTAAACCTTCCGAGCGTCCTATTGTCGCGCGCAAATTCACGCTCCCCTTGAAGCACATGGATGTCAACTGACGTCTGGCCGTCTGCAGCGGTGCTGAAGATCTGGCTCTTGCGCGTGGGTATAGTCGTATTTCTCTCGATAAGCCTGGTGAACACACCGCCAAGTGTCTCGATACCCAGTGAAAGAGGAGTTACGTCCAAAAGGACTATGTCCTTTACCTCTCCGGACAAGACCCCTGCTTGAATAGCTGCACCGACTGCTACGACCTCATCCGGGTTTACGCCTCTATGGGGCTCCTTGCCGGTAAGATTCTTCACGAGATTCTGTATGACAGGCATACGAGTGGCGCCACCGACTAAGACTACCTCATCGATGTCGTCAATGGAGAGTTTTGCGTCTGCAATCGCCTGCCTGAACGGCCCTTTGCACCTTTCGGTAAGGTCGGCGGTGAGCTCTTCAAATTTTGCTCTGGTAATCTTCGTTTCCAAGTGTTTCGGACCTGTCTGATCCGCAGTGATGAACGGAAGACTGATGGTGGTTTCAAAGACCTGAGACAGCTCTATCTTCGCCTTTTCAGCAGCTTCAATCAATCTCTGCAAAGCTTGACGGTCTTTCTTTAGGTCGATACCCTGGTCGCGCTTGAATTCGCTTGCGATATGATCCACAATCCTCTGGTCGTAGTCATCTCCGCCAAGGTGCGTATCACCTGCGGTGGACTTAACTTCAAATATGCCGTCCCCTACTTCCAGTATGGACACGTCAAACGTCCCACCACCTAGGTCCCACACAAGGATCGTCTCATTCGTTTTCTTATCAAGTCCGTACGCTAACGCGGCAGCTGTAGGCTCGTTGACAATCCTAAGCACTTCAAGCCCGGCTATACGCCCTGCGTCCTTAGTTGCTTGTCTTTGTGAGTCATTGAAATACGCAGGAACAGTGATAACCGCCTTAGTAACGGATTCACCTAAGAATTTCTCAGCATCCAACTTCATCTTCTGAAGGATCATTGCTGAGATTTCCTCCGGAGAATAATCCTTGTTCATAGCGGGAACTTCAAATCTTACTCCACTGCTTGGACCTGAACTTACCTTGTATGGAACGCGCCCTCGCTCCTCTTTGATTTCGTCGTAGCGACGTCCCATGAAACGTTTGATAGAATAGACCGTGTTTTCAGGGTTTAACACAGCCTGCCTCCTGGCAAGTTGTCCTACCAACCGCTCACCATTCTTGCCAAAGCCTACTACTGATGGGGTTAACCTCGAGCCTTCCTCATTTACGATTACCGTGGGATTTCCGCCTTCCATCACGGCGATTGCTGAGTTTGTTGTGCCAAGGTCAATGCCAACAACTTTCCCCATTGCAATTCTCTCCTTCCATCGCTGACTTCATCTATTCAAATAGAATAATCCAAATCCCCTCAAGATCTACGGCCGTCTTCACCACGGTTAGGATCTCGGGAGACTCCCTTAGTACGTTCGATAATCTCACGATACTTGATTGTCATCTTTCCCATTCTCGACTCCATCTCGAGGATGATCTTGACTCCTGCGAGGTTGACGCCCTCTTCAGAAACTAAAGTGCGTATCCGTTGTAGAAGCAACAGGTCATTCTCAGAGTACAGCCTTATATTGGCCTCAGTCCGGTGGGGATCCAACAACCCTTCACGCTCAATTACCCTTAAAGTCTGTGGGCTGACTCCGAGTAAACGAGCGGCTACGCTGATTGTGTATACCGGTTCATCAGGGCCATGTAGCCTCAACTTTGGTCACCTCGGGTATTTTGGATTGCAATGGATATTATAATCTATATAAGGAAGTTATATCAAGCACTATATAACACTTATTATAAGAAAGCTATATTGGCTACTTTAATGTTTCTCATAAATGGCTCTCCCTCTTGAATCAACCTGAAATGCGCGGTAGAATTCAGTAATGACCTGAAACGGTAACATCAATGCTAAGGAGCATCTAAATGCAGTCAAATATTGGCTTTGCGCTCTTGATAACATCTTTAGCCGGTCTCGCCACAATCGCAGGAAGCTTGATAGGATTGCTTACCCGAGACCCCAGCCCCCGTTTTCTCACTGTTACCTTAGGGTTTTCTGCAGGGGCTATGCTCCTTGTCTCCTTTAATGAACTGCTGCAAACCGGAATCCAGACTCTAGGGTTAACCATGGCCTACGCAGGTTTCTTTGCAGGCATTTCCCTGATGTTCATAATTGACGCATTCATTCCCCATGTTTATATGGGGGAACGTTGCGACCTGCGCGATAGGCCGGATAAGCCCGTGGATCCTGACAAGGCAAAACTAACACGAGCAGGTATACTCCTGGCTGTGGGGATTGCCATTCACAATTTCCCTGAGGGCATGGCGTCCTTTGCAGGCGCCATTCATGATCGACGCCTGGGTATCGCCATTGCTTTCGCCATAGCATTACATAACATTCCTGAAGGGTTAGCTGTATCAGCACTGATGTATTCAGCCACCGGCAATCGCCGACTGGCCTTCCTTTGGGCCCTCTTAGCAGGCATTGCTGAGCCCCTCGGTGCAGTATTGGCTGCGGTTGCCATGGCGCCAAATCTTAACGATACAATAATCAGCATAATGCTCACAATAGTGGCAGGCATAATGGTTTTCATTTCCCTAGACGAGCTAATACCTGTTTCACGTTCATTCGGGGAAGACCACCTCAGCATAATAGGTATCATTATGGGCATGGCGGTTATGGCAGCAAGTACACTCATATTCTAACAGAAGCCCTGTCTTACTTGAGCGCAATTCTCTCGGGATTCCCGTCCTTCCGTTCCCTGCCGTCGTGAAACGAAGTCAGGCTTGCTGCATTGCACAAACCCAGCTACGCTATGAAACGCGGAGAATGAACCACAGTGGTTGAGAATCGACCATGTTCGTGTTAACCGGCGTGATCCCAGGTGGGGACTATCGGAAAGCGCCTTATGTCCCCGTAGCTAAAGCCAGGGGCGTTACCGAGTATGCGGCAACGCAACATACCCAGGCAGACAAAGAGCAATATCCGGAGATAATAGATATACTCTCTATGTAGAGGAATAACTCTGCCTGTAGAGAATCTACTTGCAGAAACCAACAGGTAAGAATGAGCAGAACCCAATAAGCCGGACAGAGGAGGCATCCTGTAGTGTCGAGTCTATCCTTGACCACTGACCGACTGGTATTGCGCGATTTCAAGATGTCAGATTTGCCGAGAGTCCATGGGTACGCCTCTGACCCTGAAGTCGTCAGGTTCATGGAGTGGGGTCCCAACACTGTCGACGAAAGCAGAGATTTCATTCGCATGACTATTGCGCTTCAGAAGGATAACCCTCGCAGGCACTTTGATCTGGCAATAGTCAAGAAGGCTGAGAATTGCCTTGTCGGAGGATGCGGCCTTTATGTGACAAGCCCGCACAACCGCGAGGCATTTATCGGTTATTGCCTGAGCAGGGATTCATGGGGGCAAGGTTATGCTACGGAAACAGCTAAGGGACTCCTGTCCTTTGGATTTAGTCAACTAAGGCTGCACAGGATATTTGCCACGTGTGACCCGGCTAACCTCGCGTCAGCCAGAGTCCTTGAAAAGTCCGGAATGCAGCTTGAAGGGCGACTTCGAGAAAATAAGTTGATAGGCAAGAAGTGGCGCGACTCTCTTCTATACTCTATCCTGGAGCACGAATGGAAGCTGAACAACTAAAGGGATATGCTCAAGTCAAGCAACATAAGAAAGGAGACACCGAAGATGCAGTTAACATGCTTAACCGCTGAGGCCAAGGACGCTCTAAGCGGATTACTGAACGTAGCAGGCTTAGAACCTGGTATGATAATTGTCATTGGATGCAGCACCAGCGAGGTTATGGGTAAGAAAATTGGATCTGCTTCCAACATAGACACCGCAGAAGCCATAATGGCCGGGCTACTGCCTGTAGCACGAGGACATGGCGTATATCTGGCTATTCAGTGCTGCGAACACTTAAACCGGGCCTTGGTAGTGGAGAAGGAATGCAAAGACCGGTACGGATTGGAGGAAGTTACGGTAATACCCCATCAGGACGCCGGTGGAGCACTGGCAACGGTAGCCATGAGCCAATTTCAAAACCCAATTGTAGTAGAAGCTATATCCGCTCATGCCGGAATGGACATAGGAGATACACTAATAGGCATGCACCTTAAGAGAGTGGCTGTCCCTGTACGCCTTGACATGGATTCCATCGGCAATGCCCATCTCACCTTCGCCAGGACCCGTCCGAAACTTATCGGCGGTGCACGTGCCAAATATCCATCCTGACTTGTCTATCTTCCCGGTGCGTACATGCCCTAATAACAGGAATTGCAAAACCGAGGGCTTCCTGCGCCCGCAGTCACCTTTGGATACCAAGATATTCCTCTTGACTGTGTCGGACGACTTACGTAACCATACCCGTTGCTGTTTTACATAATAATGTATAATTTTCTGTTATATCCATAATTGTGTAGAGGATTCTCAATGTTTGTGCTGAATAAGTATAATCACTGGATTCGCCGTAAGGATAAAACCTTAACTTAGGCAGCACTTTGGCTAGGCCAAAGCACGCCGGAGAACAGAACACATCTTAGGAGCAAATTAGTAGATCCAATCTGCTTGCGTATGGGAGGTGAGGCGGAGAGCCGATACACAAACGAAGTAGATGTTTCCCGGACGAGAAGCCCGAAAAGAATATTGTCATCGAATACGAGGAGGTAGTGAGCAGTGAGAAGACTCCTTTTAGGTATTGTGGTGGCTATCATCCTCATCTCACTGGGTGCAGTGGTGCAATCTGCAGCACCTGAACCTATAGTCATCGGCTGCAACCTGGAGATGACAGGACAAGTTGCTGCCTATGGTCAAGCAGCATGGGAAGGCATCAACATCGTATCACAAATCGTAAAGCCCGAAGTGTTAGGAAGACCTGTCGAGTTTAGTGTGCTGGATAACAAGTCTGACAAGATAGACACAGCCAACGCATCATCCCGACTCATAGAGAGAGACAAAGTTGTCGCGATAATCGGACCCATGATCAGCGGAAGTATGCTTGCCGCAGGCGAAGTGTGTGAGAAGAAGGAAGTCCCCATCATCGGACCTACCACAACCAACCCACTGACAACTCAAGGAAAGAAATACGTGTTCCGAGCTTGCTTTATTGACCCATTCCAGGCCACCATAGCTGCGACGTACTGCTATCGTGACCTGAATGCCAAGACTGCCGCGATTCTGTCTGATATATCAAACGACTATTGCGTTGCCCTGGGCAACTTCTTCCAGCAGGAATTTGAGAGGCTCGGAGGCAAAGTCGTATCCCTCACGTACTGCAAAGCAGGAGACCAAGACTACAGCGCCCAGTTGACTGATATCAAGACAAAGAACCCTGACATCATCTACATACCCAACTATTACACTGAAGCTGCGCTGGCTGTAGTGCAAGCCAGAGACCTCGGCCTTAAGCAACCTGTTTTCGGAGCAGACGGCATTGCGACTGAGGAATTCCTTGCTATCGGCGGGAAAGCAGTTGAAGGCGTTATGCACACAACATTCTGGCACGAGAAAGCAGCGGAATCAGAGCTTTCCAAAAAGTACGTTGAACTCTATAGAGCAAAGTACGGAGCAGACGACGAAGTCAACGTGTTCGGCGCCCTGGCAGCTGACTGCTACCTGATAGTGTTGGATGCGATAAAGCGAGCCGGGTCAACGGATCCCAAGAAAGTCGCGGAAGCGATAGAAGCCACAAAAGACCTCCCGGTAGTTACAGGCTCAGTCACCATTGAGAACGGAGACGCTATCAAGCCTGTGGTATTCAGAGAGGTCAAGAACGGCAAGTGGGATTACAAGACTATGGTTTATCCGTAAGCAACCGGCACCATAGAGGTCGTCTGATTCCGGGAGGGGGTGGGCAATTGCGGAGTCACGTCGCTTCGCTTTGCTCCTCTCCCTTCCGGACTTCCAATGCTAACTGAATTGGTCCTATCGGCTTCAAAAGGAGTAGATACGAATGAGCCTTGAGACTTTCATCCAACAATTAGCAAATGGAATCTCCCTAGGTAGTCTCTATGCCCTTATTGCAATCGGGTACACCATGGTCTACGGCATCTTGCGCCTGATAAACTTCGCGCACAGCGACATCTTCATGGTTGGCGCATACTTTGCATTTTTTTTGATTGCAGTGTTCAAGCTCCCGTGGTTGGTGTCAGCAATCCTAGCAATCGTGCTCACAGCTTGTGTAGGTATGACCATAGACAGAATCGCCTACCGGCCTGTGAGGAATGCGCCGAGAATATCGGCCTTGATAACCGCTGTCGGAGTCTCGTTTTTCTTGGAAAACCTTGGCTTGGTGACAGTAGGCGCCCGTCCGAAACCGTTTCAAAGGCCGGATCTCATGGCCAGAGTCATTAGGATCGGGCCTGCAGCCATATCCGGGGTTTCCATATGGGTGCCGATCCTGAGTATAGGTCTGGTTGCTATCCTCTTGTACGTTATTTACCGCACCAAACTCGGTATGGCAATGAGATCCGTTGCCACGGATATTGACACCACAAGGCTAATGGGTGTAAACGTTGACACCGTAATATCATACACATTTGCCATAGGCTCAGCGCTTGCTGCAGCAGGAGGCATTATGTGGGCATGCAAATACCCACAGATCAACCCGCTCATGGGGATCTATCCCGGATGGAAGGCATTTACGGCAGCCGTAATCGGCGGTATAGGCAATATCACAGGCGCCATGATCGGCGGATTTGTCATCGGACTCATAGAAATTATGGCTGTAGCTGCATTCCCCGCTCTTTCAGGCTATCGTGACGGCATGATATTCGGCTTGCTCCTTGTCTTCCTGCTTGTAAGGCCTACAGGCATCCTCGGTGAGACTTTGAAGGAGAAGGTGTGAGACTATGCGAAAACACTTGTATGCTGCTTACACAAAACACCTTAACACCCTCCTAACTTTGATACTTGTTGGAATCCTTTTTCTTACGCTAAGGTGGGCAGACACGCGCCTGGACGACTTTACCCTCAGGATACTGCGTACAGGAGCAGTCTACATAGTCGCTGCAGTATCGTATAACCTCATTAACGGCATAACGGGGCAGTTCTCCCTTGGCCCTAACGGGTTCATGGCACTTGGCGGATACACTGTAGCTCTCTTAATGTTGCCTCTTCCACAGAAAAAGTTTGTGTGGTTCTTGAAGCCACTTATTTGGCCGTTTAACTCGTTCTCTTTTCCGAGTACCGGTTTATTTTTCAGCCTGGCTTTAATCCTAGGCGGCTTGATGGGAGCTCTCGGCGCATTCATCGTAGGAATTCCCTCCTTCCGGCTGCGCGGCGATTACCTGGCAATAGCCACGTTCGGGTTTGGGGAAATAATCTTTGTGCTGGCAAATAACCTTATCCCCCTCACTAATGGGCCGCTTGGGATGAAAGGCATCCCTGAGCTGGCTAGTATATACTGGTGCTTTGGCTGGGCTGTCATCGCCACACTCATAGTCAAAAACATCGCCAATTCCAGTTACGGCCGGGCTATGAAGGCTGTACGGGATGATGAAGTTGCAGCGGAAGCCATGGGAGTCAGCGTTTTCCAAACGAAGATGCTGGCTTTTGTCGTAAGCGGGTTTTTCGCAGGAGTTGCAGGAGGACTCCTTGTGCCGCTAATCACAACAATATCCCCGACCCTTTTCACTTTTACAATGACGTTCAACTTGCTAATCATCATAGTCCTGGGAGGCCTTGGGAGTATCACGGGATCAGTGATAACAGCCTTTAGCTTTGCAATCGCTTCAGAACTCCTACGTGCGGTTGAAGCCCCTATGAATATCGGGCCTATCCATATCCCTGGAATAGCAGGAATGCGTATGGTGGTATTCTCTGCCCTCCTCGTGCTACTCATGATCTTCTATAGGAGAGGCATATTCGGACAGTTCGAACTATCCTGGGATTGGATCCGGTCAATTCCTGCTAAAGTTGCTGACAAGGAGGTGCCTAAGAAGTGGACACGGGAAGACACATCGTCCTGAAACTCAGTGATTTAACCATCAAGTTCGGAGGCCTTGTAGCAGTCAATAACTTCAATCTTGAGATTGAAAAAGGAGAACTCGTAGGCCTCATAGGACCAAACGGCGCAGGGAAGACGACAGTATTTAACATAGTCACAGGACAGTATGAGCCCACTGAAGGCAGAGTGTTTCTTCACGGCCAAGATATTACCGGCTGGCGTCCAAATCTCATAGCCGCTGCCGGCATCGCCAGGACATTTCAAAATGTCCGGCTGTTTACAGGCTTGACCGTACTGGATAATGTCCTCGTGTCACAGCACCTCAGGCTAAAGTCGCATTTCTTGTCTGCTGCACTCAGTCTGCCTACCTACTCCGGTGAAGAGCGCAGGGTACGAACTACAGCCATGGAGCTTCTGGAAAGACTGGAACTTGTGCCTTATGCAAAGGAGCTTGCAGGCAATCTCCCTTACGGACAGCAGCGCAGGCTGGAAATAGCGCGGGCCTTGGCAACCAACCCCAGGCTCCTGCTACTGGATGAGCCGGCTGCCGGGATGAATCCGGAAGAGACTGCCAGGCTTATGAAGTTCATTTGCAGGATCCGCGATGAGTTTGATCTCACAATATTCCTAATAGAACACGACATGAAGCTTGTAATGGGTATATGCGAACGAATAAGGGTAATTGATTACGGCATATCCATTGCTGAAGGCATGCCTGATGAGATTAAGAGAGATCCCCGAGTAATAGCTGCTTACTTAGGAGAAGGAGGAGAGTAGGATGCTGAAGATTAGAGATCTTCACGTATACTACGGCGGTATACATGCACTAAAAGGGATATCTCTTGATGTGCCTGAAGGCGGAATTGCTACATTAATAGGGGCAAACGGCGCCGGGAAAAGCACTACATTGAGGGCAATCACAGGCCTTGTCAAAGCGAGGCGGGGAGCTATCGAACTGGAAGGACGCAATATCACGCAACGGCCTGCCCATGACATTGTCCGTTGCGGGGTGGCAATGGCGCCGGAAGGCAGGAAGATATTCCGGAATCTCACAGTTATGGAAAACCTGTTGATGGGCGCCTATCCACGCACGGATACCGCAGGAATAAAGAAAGATCTGGACTGGGTCACATCGCTTTTCCCCAGGCTGGAGGAGCGATTCACACAAAAGGGAGGCACCCTATCCGGAGGAGAACAGCAGATGCTGGCAGTGGGGAGGGCGCTTATGTCCAAACCGAAGCTCCTCTGCCTTGACGAACCGTCCCTTGGCCTCGCACCGGTACTGATGGCTGAAGTGTATCGAGGGCTGGCCAAGATACACAGCGAAGGATGCACCGTCCTCCTGATTGAACAGAACGCGAAGGCCGCCCTCAAACTGGCCGATTACGGGTACGTCATGGAGACGGGAGTCATAGTCTTGGAAGGGAAAGGCAGTGACCTCCTGGAGAACGAGGATGTCCGCAAGGCCTATCTGGGGGAGTAAGGAGTTGTTATTTGAGGATCGGCCGGATATGACACTACTGTCCATGAGACCGCGGCTGATCCTTAGGCTGATCCTGAGAATGTTTGATCCCCACAGTCCTCACGACTTGTGAAACCCGTATAGTTCTGAGGACTCGTGAGACTAAGAGAATAACTACAACCATAACAATAAGGCCGATGATGACACGGCCTACGGAAACCACCCTCGACATAACGAGATTCGTGAGCGCCCCTGCCCCAAAAGCAGCAACAAGCATTATCAGAGCGGATTTTAGCATGTCGAGAGGTCCGAGTTCTCTAAGGAGCACAACGAATGTAGCCGCACATGGGAAGTAAGCAGTAAGCACTATTACTGCTACCACGAGCTCTCTTACGGAAAGCCCGAGTGGGCTTAACATTCCAACGGCTACGTCCTTGCGTACGAACCCCATAAGCAAGGCAACGATTGCTTCAGACGGCAAACCCAGGAGCCCGCCGAGGAGCGGAGCGAAGACTCGGCTTAACGCGTCTATAATGCCGGACACATGCAGAATATTCACAAAGAGCACGCCTAAAAACACGTAAGGAATAGCGTCAGCCAAGAAAACGCGAATTCGTATCCATACTTTCTTCCCCAGAACCTTAGGGTGCGGTAGCCTGTACGGGGGAATCTCCATAAGGAGAGGAGGGCTTGAACCAGGCAGCATAGCATTGAGCACGAAACCTATGATAAGCCACAAAATGAAGAGGATCCCGTATATTATGGCAAGATACTGCCATCCATACCTACCTATGAGTCCGACAACCATGGCAGTCTGAGCCATGCATGGGATACCGATTGAAAGCATGGTCGCGCATATGAACTTCTCACGCCTGCTCTCGAGAATCCTGGTGGCCAGCGCAGCCGGGACATTACATCCGAAACCCAAAACCATTGGGATTATGGCGTACCCGTGCATGCCAAGCACATGCATGAGGTTATCCACCAGGACTGCGAGTCTTGGCAAATATCCGACATCTTCTAATATGCCAAGAGCGACATAGAATGCAAACACATAAGGCAGCACCATGGCAATAGGAACATAGAGGCCTGTAGTAAGGAGTCCCATAGACGTTTCGAAATCTATTTGTCCGTTTACCAGGCGTCCAATAAGCAGGTCATGGAGAAATCCCTCTGAACCCAAAACTACCCCTAATTGGGTTACAACCGGCCTTACAATTCCTTCGAAAACGGGATCAAATACGTAACTTATCAGCCCTTCACCAATAAGTCCTACTGTTTTGAAGGACAAATACATGACGAGCACGGCTATTATCAGTCCGGTTACAGGTTGAATACTCGCATCCTCCAGTCTGTCAATGAAAGTATGATGCCTATGGGATATGCTTTGTACTTCCGTCAAGATCCTGCCTATCTCAGTCCAGCGTTCATCTGCGGAGGGATGAGATGCCATGCCTGGGAACCCCCGAAGCGAATCGCTTGTATCCTGGCCCCTGCGCGACTCGGCGTCGGCATCTTCCGTCATTTGTGAAATCCTATCCATGAGAATATCAATACCTTCACCTGTCAGTGCGCTGGTGGGCACCACAGATACACCTAAGATGTTTTCGAGCCTGTCCACATCAATACTTATGCCTTTATGTCTTGCCTCATCCCAGAGGTTAAGCGCTACCACCACTGGAATGTCTCTTTCCAGTAGCTGAAGGGTAAGATAGAGGTTACGCTCGAGGTGTGTGGCATCGACTACGTTGACAATGACATCCCCCTCATCCAACATACTGTCTAAGATACTTACCGCTACTTCTTCAGCTTTACAGGTAGGCTCAAGACTGTATGTACCAGGGACATCTATGACCTCTCGAGTCTCACCTGTTCTCAGCACAGTGGATCCTTTTGTGAACTCCACAGTTGTTCCAGTGTAATTCGATATGATAACCTGAGTGCCGGTAAGACGTGAAAACACAGCGCTCTTTCCAACATTCGGATTCCCAATCAGTAATATTCTCACACCTTGACGCTCCCTTATGTATCTTTGCCTTTGCTAGGTGATTTGCTAAACCGACTATTGATCGGCTCCACCAGGATTTTCGATGCCATACCGTAGCCTATGGCAATTTGCGCGCCATGGGCCTCCACAGTAACAGGGCCCCTCATGAACATCTCACTTCGTTTGACGATGTTAGTTCCAGGACGTATTCCCAGCGCTTCCAGGCGTGATGCAAGGCCGTGGCCTCCGAGAATATCAACTACACATACCGATTCACCTGCGTTTGCACTTACTAAAGGCACTACTGTGGCTCCACCCATGATTGCTCCTCCTTCTACTCATATGCAGAAGCTGAATAGTCTAATTGATAATGATTATCAATTACTATGTTACGCTTGTTATGCCTTTGTGTCAACTGCTTACACCAGGGTTGATTGCACCAAGCCTGATCAAACCGCATTTTCGACCACCGATCGGGCTTTGGGTGGTCGAATTCCTGCCACCTGAGGCGGGCCTAGGGGAGACCTGTCTTAGTTTCCGTCACCGATTTGGAAGTTTGGGCATCGAAAACAGGACAACGCAGCCGGAAGCTTAGGACTGCCTCATCCATGGCTGGAAAGAACATGTTGCCGTCAGCAACCTATTTTGCGGGATTAGCCTGGTGATCTATGGGAACGAAAGCCTGAAACGAAAACCCATCATGCAATCGCTGCAAAGACTAGGGCAACTAGTACACCTGCAGTCGCCGCTATGGCCACGAACTGCGAGACACGCGCAAAATCAGCCTTGAAGTGTCCCACAGTAATGGGAAAGCAAAGGTGCGCAGGGGAAATCATGAGGCCGGCATGGCCACTGATTACAGCCAGAGGAATGAGTCTGAGGCCTAAGTCGGCAAGGCCTCCGGACACCCTGAGACCGGCAATGACCGGCATAGCAACGCCTGCAGTAGCTGCTCCATGCCCGGTCAGAAGTCCTACGAGAAATGGCATGGCAAAAGCTACAGTCACTTCTGAAACTCCAAGGATTTCAAAAGACTCTGTTAGGCCTTGTACAGCGCCTGAAGTCTCCAGAACCCCTTTGAAAGCCATGACACCGCATATCATAGGAATGATGTTGCTGGTGGCTGCTTGCTTGAGATGTTCCACAAGACGCCTCGCCGGAACTCGAGTATACAGGACACTGATAAGGATTACGATGCCAATGGCGATGGCTACGTCAAGCTTCGCCACGACAGTCGCAATGACCACGGACGCAATTGGCGCTAAGCCTCTTACCATGGAAATCCAATCTGAGCGCGTAGGACTGGGTTTTTCCTGAACCTCGAGACTTGCATGAGGACACCTACGAAACGCGACAACTGCGCCTGATGCAATTACAATAAGAAAATAAGGAAACATCAGACTAACGTATCTCCACATGGGCAGGCCAAGGACTTGTGAAGTCATTATCGTCACAGGATAGATTGGGATTATCAGCTCCATGGGATGTCTGAACCAGTAGTTTATGAAACTCTTCTTCTCAGCTGAAAGAGGTAAATCCGTTGTGATTTCATCCACAAGGGGGGCAGAGAACAAGGCGCCTCCCGCAGACGGCAGAAGACCTATGAACATAGGCAAGAGGGCAGCTACCAGTCGTTGATCCCGCAATATTACACGTAATGAACCGGTCATGTCTTTAAGAAAACCGGCTTCCCGCAGGATGCCTTCAAGCACCATAACCAGTGTCAGAGAAGCGATGATTTTCAAGGAATCAACTTCCAAGACTGATGTCACCATTTCAGAAACAATATCCAGAGGTTTCATGTGAAACATCAGCCCTAGGAACACCGATGAGACTAACATAGCAATGCCCAAGTTAATGTGCTTGCGAAGAGCGATGACTAAGAGAAAGGCCACTATCAATATTTTAATCAATGAAGACATGCTTATCTATGGCTCCTTCGGTGCCCCTATTTCATTACAGTACCAAAAGGCAGGACCGGACTTTGCTTCTGCCTTAAGCACGACCGCCGATCCTGCCGCCTATCCGTATTCCATTTCTTCCAGTCCAATTATGAACACACAGGTTTAGTATACTACGAATTAGCTGCCGACACCAACCCCGGGAGTCACACGAATCAACTCTCCTTCGCTGGCGGCAATCACAACAGCGCCTGCAGCGTCCCCAGTCACGTTCATGGAGGTCCTGATCATGTCGAGAATCCTGTCTATACCTGCAACAAGCAAGATGCCTTCAAGAGGCAACCCTACTGTCTCAAGCACAAGACTCAGCATGATCATTCCCGCTCCGGGCACTCCGGCTGTTCCGATGGAAGCCAGAGTCGCAGCGACAATAATCATAATGTACTGAGGGAAACCAAGCGTTATGCCGAAGACATTGGCGATAAATACTGCACATACACCCTGATAAATTGCTGTTCCGTCCATATTGATAGTGGCACCGAGCGGCTGGACAAAGCTGGCTATCTCTTTAGGCACACCAAGATTCTCTTGAGCAAGCCTCATCGAAATCGGCAATGTGGCAGAACTGGAACAAGTGCTGAACGCAACCATCGTTGCCTCGAAGAATCCCTTGAAGAACTGGACAGGGCTCATTCCGGCAAAGATGCGCACAGCACCTGAATAGACGACCACAGCATGGAGAATGTTGACGAAGTAAACTACGAAGATTACCCTTGCCAGAGGAAGAAGCACTTCTGCGCCGGCTGTCCCTACTACCCAGGCAATAAGGGCAAATACGCCGATAGGCGCAAAGTTCATTACCATGCCTACGATTCTATACATTATTTCAGCTACGCTATCAAAGAAGTCAAGGGCGGGTTTGCCCTTCTCTCCAATGAGCGAGATGGATATACCGACAAACAAAGCAAATACGATGATCTGAAGCATGTTATCAGTAGCCATAGCGCTAATTGGGTTTGTCGGAACCATGTTTAGAATTACGTCCGCCACTTTCGGCATGGCTTTCGCTTCATACGTGCCGACTTCTTTCAGGACGTAACCGCCTGCGGGGTTGAAGATAATCGCGAAGATGATGGCGAGAGTAATTGCTATAGCTGTAGTCGCTAAGAAATAAATAATCGTCTTTCCCCCGACCCGGCCCAGCTTTCTGAGGTCACCGATGCTGGACGCGCCGACTACAAGCGAACAGAAGACCATTGGGACAATGAGCATCTTAATAAGCCTGATGAATAAATCTCCCAGTGGTTTTACCACTGCGATAGACGGCCCCACAATTAAGCCTACAACTGCACCGAGGGCGAAACCAATTAGAATCTTAACCCACAATTTCATCTGACATCGACCCTCCTGGTTTGTTTGATGATCCACACCGCGGGGAAACAACCGATTCTTTCAGTCGCTTTCCATCATCACCCCCAATCCCGTTGTAGTGGATCTAATAGGGTTAACGATCTTATCACTAGGTGCCGGTAAGGTTCTATTTTCAAGGTCCCACGCCTTGGGAGACACTTTCTAAAATCTTCACGAATCAATTTTTTCTGCAACGCATCGAAGAATTCCTGCTAAGTGCCGGCAGGAAAATCCTATTACTTTTGGCATCCACTTCACTCAGTATCTTCCGGCCTCAATGCGCGCTCCACAATCCGACGAGCCAAAACTCGGAGAGTGTCAATCACAACAAGTCCGTGTGCAGGCCCCCTGAGCAACATAGGTAGCTCAGTGCATCCTGCAATCACCGCATCTACCCTCTCGCTCATGTAGATGAGCACAGGCTCCAGAATCCGCTCAGCGTCCTTAAGGTCATACCCCGCCTTAACTCCATATATTGCTTCCATCACAGCAAGCTGGCGTTTTTCATCAGGAATCTCTGCCTCAATCCCACGCCTCTTCAAAGCCCTCTGGTAGATTCCTGTTTTGATAGTGCCGTCTGTCGCCAGGATACCGATCTTGGCGACCCCTGCCTTTTCCACCTCAATCGCAGTCTCTTCAATCATGTCAATTATCGGAACAGACACCCTGACCTCAACTTCAGGCAGAAAATAATGAGCTGTATTACATGGGAAAGCCAGAAAGGTCGCGCCCGCCTTCTCCAATAATTGGGCTGACTCTACCAGGGCTTTAACGGGCGACGGCCCCTCGCCCAGAATAGCCTTTGTTCTATCCGGGATTTGGGGGTTACTATAGACCAAAAGAGGTATGTGCTCTTGATCGCAGGTGGCCGGAGTCTCCTCCATCACCAGACGCATAAGCTCAATAGTAGCAAGCGGACCCATACCACCGGCAATACCGGCAAGCTGTGCTCTAGATATCATCACTTAATCCCTGCCCACTCCATACTCATGGTGCCTGCTTTGCATTTTTCCGCGCCTTCAACCGAATCCCAACCGAATCCCACTCTACCTTGAAAAACCCTACTTAACTCAATCGTCTGACTCTGTTGAAGCTGCCGCAACGTTCTTGTTAGCGTTTCCTTGACATGCCAGGTCCCGCCTGGATTTCAGGGGCTGAGTCAGCTGAGACGGAGAGAATATGTGGTCTAGCTCGTCTTCCGTCATGAGTCGTCTTTCGAGCACAATTTCCCTGACGCTCTTACCCGTAGCACGGGCTTCTTTCGCGATATCAGATGACACCTGATATGAGAGATACGGGACGAGAGCTGTGACAATTCCTACGTTTTTCTCCACTGCCTTACGGCCACGTTCTTTGTTAGCCTTAATCCCTACTACGCATCTGTCGGCAAACGTATTTGCAACATTACCCAAGATATCTATGGACTGCAGCAAGTTGAAGAGCAGAACCGGCATGAAGACATTAAGCTCCAGCTGTCCTGCTTGCGTAGCCATAGTCACAGTAAGATCATTGCCGATTATCTGAAATGCCACTTGATTGACTACTTCCGGAATTACCGGGTTGACCTTAGCAGGCATTATCGATGACCCGGGCTGAACTGCGGGGAGCATAATCTCCCCGATACCTGCCATAGGCCCTGAGGCAAGAAGTCTCATATCATTTGCGATCTTACACAAGTTAATTGCGCAAACTTTGATACAGGATGAAAGTTGTGCCAATACATCCGCGTTCTGAGTAGCGTCGACCAGGTTCTCAGCGGTCGTCAACGGATATCCTGATATCTTGGCAAGCTCCAGACAAGAAATACGTATGTACTCCATATCTGCGTTCAGAGCGGTTCCAACAGCTGTTCCACCTAAGTTAATGACAGTTAAGGCCTCTGCTGCTTGCCTGATTCTCTCTCCATCGCGGCGAATCGCCCGAGCCCAGGCGCCAAATTCCTGTCCCAAGGTTATTGGGACTGCATCCTGCAGGTGGGTTCGGCCCATCTTGATGACGTCTTTGAATTCCTCTGCTTTGCTCTCCATGGCAGCAGCCAGCTTGTCCAGGGCTTTTGTCGTATTCTCAAGTTCCATCAATATCCCGATTCTGGCTGCTGTGGGTACAGCGTCATTTGTGGACTGAGACCTGTTTACGTGATTCAGGGGACTGACTATTGTGTAGTCACCTTTTTCGCCACCTAACATCTCAATCGCTCTATTAGCTATGAGCTCGTTGATATTCATATTTATAGAAGTGCCGGCTCCGCCCTGAATAGGGTCAACAATCACCTGGTCATGTAGTTTACCGTCGATTAGCTCGTCTGAGGCAGCCACTACCGCAGCGCCGACTTCTTTAGGTATGTAACCCAGTTCCGTATTTGCCAGTGCAGCTGCCTTTTTCACCATGGCCATACCCTTAATGAGAGCAGGGTGTAGCTTTAGGCCGGTTATGCGGAAATTCTCAAAACCACGGAGACTCTGTATCCCATAATACACGTCTCTAGGGAGCTCTTTCTCACCGATTAAGTCCTTTTCTATCCGCACCTTACATTCTCGTTTCTCGCAACATTTGTTCCCAGCATCCATTTTCATTCTAAACTACGCTCCTCATCCATGAATTACAGACCGGTAGTCTCTCTATAGAATCATGTCTGCCAAGCAAATGATACATATGTTAGATTGTTCTTCATGCCCTATCAGAATCCTTCTGGTTCCGCCAGAACCTTGGCTCTTGGATCCAATTTCCTAAGCATTCGACAATACTCAACAATCAGACATCTTCTGGACCCACCGGTAATTACCTAACGTAACACGGTCATTCCGGCAGTTTACGCAAGAATCTAACCCCCCACAGCATCGGTTCGATATGAACAGGTTCCTTACCGCCGCTTGCAAGGGCTTTTTCGAATAACTCCATAGCCACCTCTACCCGGGCAGCAAGCATCGCCTCACCTGCCTCATGACTGGCCTTCCCTGGATCCCCCATATACGGCTTCATATTGGGATCGCTTACCCAGGCCAAGGTGTTGGCGAGGGGTTTCTTGAGATCCCGTCCAAGCTTGCGACCGCCGAGAAGACGGATAAGCCTTCCCAGGCCGGCAACAAAAGCGGATCCCCCACGAAGCGGAGGAGGTAAAGAAGGCTCCACTTCCCTGAAGTCCCTTCCTACTTTCTCCGAACAGCATGCGAGCATGAGCGAAGTCTCATTTGTCCCGGCATGACTATCCCGGTCATCTCCGCATTCATCCGGCCCGAGTCCGGTCCGCTGCATAAAATCCGGCTCATGCTGCACCATATAGCGGAAGACCAGTCCAAAGGGGTCTATCAGGTAGAATCTGTGCTTGCGCCACAATTTCCTTGCAGATGCTTCAATAGCCATCTGATGGCGAGGCCCGCCATGGTTGTCTGCAACGAAGAGATAGCGAAATCCTTGTTTAGCCAGGCCTTGCCCGTATGCGGTGAGAATCCCTTCAAGATGTGGAGCAGGGACAGATAGTGAGCCTGGAACAGGCAAAGCATCTGACCCTGCATAAAGCGAAGGCAACTTGACAAGCGTCAGCTCGGGATGGTTCTTCCCGAGTTCCGACACATAACGGCCCATAAGCTCCTCAGCAATGAAAACATCCGTCCCTACCGGAAGATGCGGGCCATGAACCTCAATCGGACTTACACTTATCAAGAAGACTGTCTTCTCCCTGTCCAATTCCAGTATCTCCGGCAGGCAGAGCTCAACGTACTCCAGGACATCAATGCCACCGGCATGCTTCATTAGAGCGGAACCCCCTTAATACCATCGTCCCTCATATACAGTTTGTGTCAAATGCCTTTACTACTTCTGCAGTAAGCTGGACATTCCTCCCTGCGATTACGGCAATGGGAGGTCAACCGGATACCGTAGAAACCTTACAGACAAGACAGACAAGCTCCACATATGCCAACCGGCGCAGATTATGTCAAATTATCCCGAACTCGTGGTATGCTATAGCTAAGCAGATCACCATAGGCAATCGCCTGTTCCAGAAAGTGTACGTACCGTGCAGGGTGGCCCCACGAAGTATGTACGTTTTCCGAGGCCGGTGTTGCACGATTTCATGACTCAGAGGATGACACGCAGAGGATGACTGCTTGGGAGGTATTGCAGTGGTTTATTGTAGCAACAGCTTTCCGGATCGAAATTATGAATTGTCACCAATCATAGAGAGCACATACCATACTCTCAATGCGAATCCCCTGGTACGACGCGGCCTTGACATAATCAAAGCTGATGATGAACGAACCCTTAAAGACCAGATAGCTATCTGCGAAATCCCTGCGCCCACGTTCAGAGAAGAAGTCCGAGCCGAGTATTACATGCATCAATTGACTGCAGCAGGCCTCAATCATGTGGAGATGGATTCCACAGGCAATGTGTTCGGAATTCTCCGAGGCACCGGACTTGGCCCGAAACTCCTTGTGGCAGCCCATCTTGACACCGTATTCCCTGAGGAAACTGGCATCAAGGTCAGACACACTAACGGTAGGTATTATGCTCCGGGGATTGGAGACAATTCCAAAGGGCTTGCCGCGCTCTTATCAGTTGTTCGTGCATTTCGCGATTTGCAAGTAAGACCCGTAGGAGATGTGGTCTTTTGCGGTAATACCGGCGAAGAGGGGTTAGGGGATTTAGCAGGCATTAAGGGGTTCTTCCATGATAATGCGGATATCGCTGGATTCATTGCCGTGGACGGAATCGGTTCTAAGGACATCGCATACCTTGCCACCGGTAGCCGTAGGTATGAAGTAACGTACAGAGGGCCGGGAGGACACAGCTTCGGCGCGTTTGGAGTCCCCAGCGCAATTCATGCCATGGGCCGTGCTATTGCCAAGATATCTGATCTCAGGACACCGGCAGACCCCAAGGCCACCTTTACAGTAGGCGTGGTATCCGGCGGCACATCAGTCAACTCAATCGCTGCAGAAGCTACCATGTTGTTGGATATCAGAGCCAACGCCACAAAGGAACTGCTGGAACTTGGGGCGCAAGTGCTGGAAGCAGTCAGATCAGCTAAAGATGACGAGAATGGAAGATGGCGAACAGATAGCATTACAGTGGACGCGAAGTTGATAGGAGACAGGCCTGCAGGAAGCCAAGCGGCGGATTCCGTTATTATCCAAGCTGCATATGCGTCAATCCGGACATTGGGCAATACTCCGTATCTCCAAGGCCCTGTCAGCACAGATGCAAACATTCCTATTGCCCTTGGCATCCCTGCTATTTGCTTAGGAGGAGGCGGACGTGGGGGAAATGCCCATTCGCCTGATGAATGGTACGAGAACATTGATGCTTTTTTGGGTCCGCAGAGCGTATTCCTGACCATACTGGGTCTTGCAGGAGTTCACGGCATATGTGAGCCGCTTCTGCCATTGCAGGGTCGATCATTGTAAGATGGTAGAATTGTCAAGACCGCTTGCGTCCAAAATCCTTGATGGCCTGAGTAAGTTGTGGTATCATAGGAATGCTCAGCTTGAAGATTGAGCTGGCATATTAGATCTGCAGCTTAATAGCATATTGAACTAGGTGGGTCATTAGCTCAGGTGGTAGAGCACCGGACTTTTAATCCGGGTGTCGTGGGTTCGAGTCCCGCATGACCCACCATTTTCATTGTCATCACCAAGACTACTAATGAGACTGGGCCTCACTTTGAAGCTTCTTACTTAGCGGCACCCCATGGGGGAAGTGTTGCGTCCCAATTGAGCACATTGTACTCTTTCAAGACCGCCAACATCTCATCTATGTCTATAGCATCAACCATCCTATCATCCCGGCCGACAACGGTGGTAGCTTTAAGCATCGAGTTGATGACGGCTTCCTCGGTAGCCTCAACGACTGCCAGGAACAACGCAGACATTGAATCGTTAGATACTACGTCTGTCTCAAGAGTCAAGGGACTGCTATGCGGAATCCGCTCTGCAGTGGAGAACGCTATGAAGAAATCCCCTGAGCCGTTGCTGCTGTAAAATCCTGTCCGAGCAAGCCCGAGGGCAGTTCTCTTCGCCAGCCGTTCCAACTGCCTTTGATCCAGCGGAGCATCAGTGGCCACGACAACCATTACCGATCCATCGGGATTCTCGACTTGAGGTATTTCATAAGGGAAGTCCGCACTATTCGAGTAACGTCCCAGCTCACGGCCGACTGGAGCGCCGTTTACTGTGAGCACACCTCCGAAGTTTGTTTGAACCAGCACACCTACGGTATAGCCACCACGCTTGGGCGGCAGCACTCTTGATGACGTCCCAATGCCGCCCTTCCAACCCATGCAAGAGCTCCCGGTGCCGGCGCCTACGCAACCTTCTTCTACAGGGCCTGACTTGGCATTAGCTATGGCCTCGAACACATGCTCCTTTCGGACGTGACGGCCCTGGATATCGTTGAGACCACCGTCATTCACTTCTCCGACGACCGGGTTGACTGTACCCGTAAGGATGCCTATCTCCGGATTGTTCCGCAGGGACCATTCAATTACTGCGTCGGCTACAAGCGGGACATTGAGAGTATTGGTAAGGACCACAGGCACTTCCAGGTTGCCAAGTTCGTTCACCTGCTGCAGACCGGTGGATTTGCCAAACGCATTTAACACGTACGCGGCAGCTGGGACCTTCTCCTGAAACAGATTACCGTCGTGGGGGAGAATCACAGTGACACCGGTCCTGACAGGGCCTGAACCCGGGACCAGTTTTCCTTCACCTTTTACTAATGTAACATGGCCGACCTTAACACCTTTGACGTCTGTAATGGCATTCCATGGGCCAGGCGCGAATATCCCAATGTGAATCCCAATATCCCTGGCACGTGGTCTGGCATCCTGCGAACTTGAAGCTAATGAGACGTTAGCAAGAAGAAACACTGCCAGAACTGCGGCAGCCATAGGAATCAGGCGAACGAGCCTCATCTTCTTCGTCATATTGGTGACCTCCTCCTCATTTCTCTTGATTAACTAAGCGACCTAGGAGCATTGTCTTTTCTGTTTTTTGCACCTGTCACCTCCTTACAAATTCATCCGCGCACTATTGCGGTACGTATCTCTACCTGGTTCTTTCCCTTTGATAAAAAGTTTCGGTGAATATTCCACATCTTTCAGCATTTGTGTTGTAGCTAACCTTCCGGGCATGGTGACTACATAATTTAGACAAGAGTTGCTTTTCTTTGACAATAAGAAAGTCTTGTTTTCTGCCTTACAGTAAAATGGATACTATTACTAATTTTCATTATTTCAATGATAGCCCAGTATTATGCGTTTACTTCTGAAAAGACCCGTCAAAGCAACAAGCGGATAATGCGAACCACGCAGACATGATCTCCTGTGCTTACCAACTCTGCACGAGGACATGACCAGCATCCGCCGGGAACCGATTCAGCGCGAACCAAGCATTCTGTCGCTGTCAGGTAGGCACACCCTGACAGCGGAAAGGAGGAACTGGTAACCGGATCGCGAATTGGGTATTTGCACCATGAAAGAATAAAAATGCCTAAGAGCACGGTAGCCAGGTAATCTCGTCCCCTGTGTGGACTTAGCACTTGGCGTCTTTCCCTCAGGAAACGGCGCCAAGACATAGGTGCTCTTTTTGGCAAGCACATAAGGGAGGCATGGCATCCTGTGTACGAGGAAGATCTAAAGCGCATAGTGTCACTTCACCCTGAACTAATTGAAGAGGGGCTTAGCATTGAAGAGGAGGAATTTCCCATTAGGGCAATGGGAGCTACCTACCGATGCGACCTGAGGGCAACAGACAAGGATGAGCGAACTGTATTGATTGAACTTAAGCTGAACGCCGGGCGCAATGTGGTATACCAAATTGGTAAATATAAGGCATTCTCAGACCATGCATCTACAGGAAGATTTATGGTTGCTGCCCTCGAGTACGATCTCGAGGCGAAACAAGTGCTTGAAGCTGTAGGAATTGAGACGAGGCTACTAGATGCAAATCAAGTCGAGGATCTGCTCAGGCAAGAAATAGACAACCCCTACCTGTACGAGAGAAAATCAGCGATTACCCCTCAAGCGCAATTGATAATTCGTAAAGGAGCAGAAAAGAAACCTGGGTACACGGAAGAAGAGCGGGAGCAGGTGCGTTCATTTCTGCGAGCATTAAGAGTAATGGTACCGGACAGCTCAGGCATGGCTGGTGGATTTCGATTTGACCGCCTGGACGAAGACTTCCCCAACGATCGATACAGACTCTTGCTGAAATCTGAACAGTTCCCTTCTGACAGAGTTGTCGTGTATGTGCGTCCTCTAAGGATGAACGAGATTCATTTGATATACGTGGCAGATTTTTCGTCCCAAACACGAAGGGCTACTCCCAGGAAGAAAGCACTGGAAGATTTCGTTCTACACAACAACCACATGATATCCGACATTTTCGGCGTCCCGGTTGTTACTACTCGGCAAGGCCAACACAGGCACGGCGATCGGATCGAAGTCAGTCATCAGGCATGGAAAGGCCTGGCAAGGGTATACGTCCGTCCTGTGGAGGAATGGAACCGCCCTGACTTCGTAGAGATAGTTGGGCAAGCCCTACTTGACTTTGTAGAAGCTGTCATTCCTGTAGTTAAGCAAGTCTATTGCAAAGGCTCCTTAGTTCGAGAAGTGTAATGTATCTATGGGGTCACCAAGTTTGCACAAGTCCTCGATTTTCTCCTTAGAAAACCAGCTGTTATGGAGAGGGCAATTATTATTTTGATCCTTGCACATGCCTTTGCTTGTCCTGAAGCTTGTCCAATAGACTCCTTACACGCTTATCCGCAGCCTGTGTCTCTTGAACATCAACGTTCATATGGATGGTAAGAACAGAGCCTTCCTTTGCACCCTGGGGTAAATGGCACGAAGGCCAGGAGATTTTACAGGTTTCATCCGGTCGAATCAGAAGTATTGCCCAATCCCCTTCAATCCGGTCAAAAGTCACTTTCAAAGTCATGATAGCCCATCCCCCCTGGTCGTGGAGTTCCTATGGCTTCACCGTCCACGTCCTGCCATCACTTTGCAGGACGATAGTGCCGTGGATATCAGTCCTGAGTATCTCACAGCCCATGCCGGTCAATGATTTGATAGTCTCCCTATGCGGGTATCCATATGTGTTGTCTGCGCCGACACATATTACCGCAATCTCAGGCTTCACGATGTTGAGAAAAGCACCTGATGAAGAAGTGGCGCTTCCGTGATGCGCGATCTTCAAGACCTGGGCCTCGGGAACGCTGCCTTTTCTTATTAGCTCTTTTTCAACCATAGTTTCGGCGTCACCGGTAAGCAACAGCGTTGACTCGCCGAAGGATATATGGAGTATTACTGATGCGTCATTTACCGATAGCTTCTCTATATGAAATGGATCCCCTGCATCGGTGTGAGGAGGCCAAAGAACAGATACCTTCACTGAGTCATCAAGGAGAATCTCGTCCCCGGCCCGAGCCGCATGAAAAGGGATGTCCTTATCATAGATGAGCCTTAGATAGTCCTCATACGTCTTGGATGAATAGGGCTTAGCAGAATCATATACTACATCCACAGGCAGCTTCTGCAAGACCCTGATAAGACCGCCAACATGATCAGCGTGAGGATGTGTGCCCACTATTACGTTAAGGCGTTGGATCCCTTTTTCTCTAAGGACTCGAACCACTTCATTTCCTGCGGTGCGTTCACCGCCGTCCACCAGCATCGTCTTCCCGGAGGGAGTCCGAATTAGAATGGAGTCTCCCTGACCAACGTCGATGAAGGTAACAGTCAGAAGATCCGAGTCCAGCTCTAAGACACGTATATGACTGAATCCGGAGCAACCCACAACTGCTATAAGTAACGTGACTACCAAGCATAGCCACATTAGTCTTCCAAATCTCTTCAATACGCTTTCCCCCTCAGAAATCAAAGCCGGAGCACCCCGAAGAAGCAAAAGACAAGTCGTTGCAACAACCTACATAGAGTATAGTTTCCCCTACATTCAGGTTAATTCCTTTTCCCAAGACCATACCAATTTACTTGTCAGAAACTCGCCCTATTGTATGAGGGAATTTATTCCATGAATGACGAAAGTCGTATTGCGAATCCGCAGGTTGTCTGTGAGGTTGGCACAAGATAAAACTCGATTCGAGGAGCGGTTTTCTGTGATTAGTAATCAGGCAGGCAACATAAATACAATGTCACATAGACCTTCCGCCACATGTCCGGGTGAAACGCCGGTACGCGCTGTGAAACTGGCAAAAGTCTTCGGCGCCAATATCGCAGTAGATTCCTTGGATCTCGAAATCAGAACCGGCGAAGTCCTCGGTTTCTTGGGGCCTAACGGGGCAGGCAAGACCACAGCTATTAACATGATCCTTGGCCTTCTTCAACCCACTTCAGGGCATGTAGAGCTGTTCGGCGAAAAGGCGGATTGGACTCAATCAGAAATGCGAAAACGAATTGGCGCCCTGCTGGACGGGGTTGAATTATATCCCTACCTGTCAGCTAAGGAAAACCTTCAGGTGTTCCGAAGAGCACTCGGAGGAATCCCTGAGCGCCGCATCGGTGAAGTCCTCGAAACTGTCGACTTAACATCCAGGGCGAATGACAGGGTTTCCGGGTTTTCTCAAGGGATGAAACGCCGCCTCGGGCTTGCCCTTTCCTTGTTGCCTGATCCTGACATATTGATACTTGATGAACCTGCAAACGGACTGGATCCTGAAGGAATCAAGGATCTTCGTGACTTGCTCAAAGGTCTTGCCCGGCGAGGCAAAGGGGTCTTCTTATCCAGCCACCTCCTTCATGAAGTAGAGATTATCTGCGACAGAGTTGTCATACTCAGGAAAGGAAAGGTAATAGCTCAAGGCAAAGTCACAGAGCTAATCACGGAAACGCCTAAGATAGAATTAGCTGTTGAGCGGCCAGGAGAAGCGGAGAAGATTATCCTTGCCAAGCCTGAGGTTTCCTCTGTCAGCCGAAACGGCAATAGACTCCTGGTCCAGTACAACTCCTCTACAACAGATGTTTCTGGGACGTCCGGCTCTCTGAAAGGCCTTGACAACTATCAACGGTTGGCACAGCAACTAAATGAAGACCTGGCCTCTCATGGCGTTTTTGTCCATGAACTCATACCTCACCGTGGGAACTTGGAAGAAGTGTTCTTTGACGTTGTGAAGGAGGTAAAGTAACGTGTTGGCAATGTCAACAGAAGTGATTAAGGCAAAGCAGCACAGGCTCTTGTGGGTTCTCCTTGCTATTATGGTTCTCGTTGAGATTCTGATAATAGGAGGAATGCGTTATTGGGCAACACATGTCCCGAATTCAGGCAGTGATCCCAGCGACGAACTCCTCAAGATTCGTGCTTCTACCTCTTTTCCCGGAGTGATTCTCCCGACATTGACCTTCTCTGCCACCTTCGGCACGATTTTCGCCGTAATCTTCGCATCCCGGCTCGGGGGTGAAGAGTACCGCTTCGGAACTGCAAAACAAATGATGTCAATGGGGGTCAGCCGATCCGGGTATGC
>DUVA01000181.1 GCA_012841305.1 Bacillota bacterium
CTACGACACCATGTGGGGCTCCACCAGGGAAATGGCTTTGGCTCTCCAGGATGGGCTTGAGGCGTGCGGTGTTCCTGTTACAGTGAAATCCTTACAGACGAACCATATTTCGCAGATCGTCCCCTATCTCTTAACAGCAAAACTAGTGCTGGTAGGGTGTCCCACCATCAATAACGGGATGCTTCCGACAATGGCTGCTTTTCTTACCTACATTAAAGGGCTACGACCCAAAAAGCGGGTAGGTTTTGCATTTGGCTCCTATGGATGGGGAGGCCAGGGAGCTCGGGAAGTTGCTTCTGTTCTCAAGGATATGGGGTGGGACATGCCTGAGGAGACAGTGAACTTACAGTATGTACCCGGCGATGAAGACCTGGCCAACCTAAAAGAGATTGGAAGCAGGCTAGCTAAGGTTCTTGAATAGGAGGGATGGAAACATGGATCTAAAGGCACTGCACAGCATCAGCTATGGGCTGTATGTGATTACATCCAAAGATGGCGACAAGATCAATGGACAGGTTGCCAACACAGTTTTTCAGATATCCAATGATCCACCTACAATTGCTGTCAGTATCAATAAGAAGAATCTGACGAACGAATTCATTAAGAAAAGCGGGTCATTTGCCGTTTCTGTCCTGAGTCACGAAACCCCCCTTTCCCTGATCGGACAGTTTGGTTTTAAGTCAGGTAGAGATGTGGACAAGTTCCGAGGTGTGAATTACCGAACAACCCCGAAAGGGTTGCCTTATCTCGTAGATAATGTATTGGCATCTATTGAAGCAAGAGTGGTTCAAACTGTAGATGCAGGGACACACAACATTTTTGTCGGAGAGATCACTTATGCAGAGGTCTTGAAACAGGGCAACCCAATGACTTATGCTTATTATCACCAGGTTAAGAGGGGGAGCACTCCTCCGTCTGCTCCCACTTATGTCAAAGAGGAGGAAAGGAGGAACAGCATGGATATCTATGAATGCACAATTTGTGGCTATAAATACGACCCCGGAGAGGGAGATCCGGAAAACGACATCGAGCCGGGAACACCTTTCGAAGAACTGCCTGATGACTGGGTTTGTCCTGTCTGTGGTGCAGGCAAGGATGTGTTTGAGAAGGTCAGCTAAGACACTATAAGCCACGGGAAGAGTAGCATAGTAAAGCTTGGATATGACGAAGGCGCCCTCATGAAGAGCGCCTTTTCTTATTTCATTCAGTCGTCTTCTTCCTGTCCATTCCACATGATTACGGATTGAATGAACTCGAAGGATATTTTGTGATACATCTCATCCTTCTGAATACATAGAATCAGCTCACGAGCTCGTGGGTTCGGCGCCATCATAGCCAGCTCTGCATATTCGCCTATAGCGTGAACTTCGCCTTCAATTGCCATGGCAACCCCTCTGGCGAAGTTCTCAGACGGAGTAAAAGGCGGCTGCGGGCAAGGCGGCTGCGGTTCACCGGGACATCCAGGCGGCATAGGGGGTTGTGGTAGCCATGCACTCTCCAGTAAATCGTCATTCTCCATGGTCTTGCTTGGCCAGTCCCAACCGTCAGGATCCATTCCGTCCTCCGGTTCCATTTCCGGGCATAGACAACTCAACTGCCTCGCATGCCTTCGCTCTTCAGCGGCAAAGCACATGATTCTGGCACGAATAGCTACGTGGGGCGCACTCTGTGCAAGATTCGTATACATACGAGCAGCTTCGAGTTCGTCGGCGATGGCAGCTCTGACTGCCTCGCAGAATTCGTTCGTCGACATAACACGATGCCTCCTTTCGGAGGCATAATATGCGGATAAGACATGCGTTGCCACGCCCTTGTTTGCAGTTTTTCGGGTGGTCGCGAGTTACTGAGAACTTCTCGATGGTTTTCGCTGGTTTTCCGAGGAATTGGGTGGCCCCGCACGGTACGTACACTTTCTGGAACCGGCGATGACCTATGGTGATCTACCTGGATTATGCGATTCAGGCCACCATTTCTCCGACATCATCAGGGACTATTAGGCACGCGCTTGTTTTGGCCAAGACCTCATCCACAGTCACGCCTGGTGCCACCTCTCTCAAAACAAGGCCTTCGGTGGTTGGCCTAATGACTGCCATGTCAGTGACGATAAGATCTACCATGCGCTTGGCTGTGATAGGCAATGAGCACCTCGGCACGATTTTCGGTTCTCCGTCTCTTCTTATGTGTTCCATAGCAACTATGACCCGCTTTGTGCCGACTACCAGATCCATTCCTCCACCTATGCCCGGCCCTCCCCGCCCCGGTATCCAGTAATTTGCCAGATAACCTCGTTCATCTACTTCAAGGGCACCCAGGACAGTGACGTCTATATGGCCGCCACGAATTATGATAAATGACATGGCAGTATCAAAGAAAGCTGCCCCCGGTACCAAAGTTACCCATTGGCCTCCTGCATTTGTCAGGTCCGGGATTTCCTCGCCCGGTTTAGCCAATGCACCCATGCCTACAAAGCCGTTTTCTGACTGGAACGTAATGTTCATTTCAGGGCTAATGTAGTTGCTTACGAGAGTAGGGGTTCCTATTCCCAGGTTAACTATTTCCCCGTAGTTCAACTCCTTGGCTACGCGCCACGCTATGAGGTCCTTCGGTGAGCTTGGCAAAGTCATGAGTTATACCCCCTTTACAACAATATCCACGAAGATTCCAGGGGTCACGACGTGCTCGGGTTCAACCTCCCCGATGTCAACCAGATTCTCAACTTCTGCAATGACAAGGTCAGCTGCTGTAGCCATAATAGGGTTGAAGTTGCGAGCGGTCCTTCTATATACGAGATTGCCTGCAGTATCTCCTTTGAACGCATACAGGAGGGCTATGTCTGCACGAAGCGGAAGCTCCAAAAGATATGTATTGCCGTCAAGTTCCATGACTGTCTTACCTTCTTCGACGCTTGTCCCTACCCCTGTGGGTGTCAGAATTCCTCCGAGCCCGGCGCCGGCTGCTCTGATTCTCTCCACGAGAGTGCCCTGGGGAAGCAATTCCATTTCAATCTTTCCGTCAGCTACAGCCTTGACTAGCTCAGGGTTTGTCCCTGTGTGCGTAGATATCATTTTGCGCACCAGGCCACATCGAACAAGTTTCCCTATGCCTACTCCTGGAAAGGCCCCGTCATTGTAGATAACTGTAAGGTCTCCTACTCTCCTCTCACAAATGGCGTCAATGAGGGCTTTGGGAGTCCCAACACCGAGAAATCCAGGCAGCATCACAGTCATTCCGTCCTGAATAAACTCCATCGCTTCCTGGACGGTCTTCACCTTGCTCAATCTACACACCTCCTCGGTGATTAATAGCATTCTATCTAGTGTTAAGTCTCTGAATAAATAGTAGTATACAACAAGATTCCGACAACTCCAGGCGCAGTTGCCCCTGGATATCAGGGCTTACTGCGTCTCATCCATAGTGCGCACTCCTGAGGCAATATGGCTTGCGCCTCGAGAAGTTCATGGGATCACGATTTCTTGATCCCTAAAATCTCTCTTGCCTCATCGGGAGTCGCCACTTCCCTCCCCACTTCCTTGGCAATACGTGCAATCCTAGCTACCAACTGCGCATTGCTTTCCGCCGGCACACCCTTGGAATAGTAGATGTTGTCTTCGAAACCAACCCTTACATGTCCTCCGGACGCAATCGCGATTGTGCCGAGTTGAAGTTCATAGCGGCCGATACCCGCCACTTGCCAGATGGCATCAGGAGGTATCTCGCGCGTCATGTGGATGAGATTATGGATTGACCCGGACATTCCTCCCGGGATCCCCATGACAAAGTCGAAATACAACGGAGGCGCTACCAGTCCCTTTTTCACCAGGCGCATTGCATTTGCTACATGCCCAAGATCGAATATTTCAAGCTCAGGCTTGATGCCCAGCTCCATCATTCTTGCTGCGAGTTTTTCCATGAGCGGTTGAGGGTTTAGAAAGACGTCGTCTCCGAAGTTGACTGTCCCACATGTGAGCGTCGCCATTTCAGGCTTCAGATCAAGAGGAAGCAATCGCTCTTCAGGCGCTGTCCCTACTGCTCCCCCAGTGGAAATCTGCACTATTACATCGCTCATCTCACGGATCAAGTCACAAGTGTTTCGAAAGATGTCCATGTCCTGTGTGGGGTTTCCTTCTTTGTCTCTAACGTGAACATGAACTACCGATGCGCCGCTGTTTCTCGCTTCAAGGGCTGCCCGGGCTATCTCCTCCGGAGTTATGGGAAGGTTCGGATTATGTTCCCTCGTGGTCTCTGCGCCGGTCAGCGCTGCGGTAATTATGAGTTTGTCCACAATTATCCTCCTTTCTTGCCAGACTGCCTATCTTTGGGCACCACGCAGGTGCCACTGGCTCTCAGCACAAGTTGGGGCTCTGCCAGCACCTCTGCGCTGGCAGAGCCGGATGATGTGGATGTTATCACCTTATGAACTGCAAATTCCATTTTCCTTGAGGTGCTCCCCACCTTCGTGATGGTTCCTTTGGCTTCCAAGAAATCACCTGCGTAAACCGGAGCCAGGAACTCCACGTTATCATATGCTCTGAACAGGCCTTCATCCCCGTCATGCCTTATGAGGAGCTCAGTGGCTACATCACCCAGAAGCTCAAGGATCTTCGCTCCGTCCACGATTCCTCCTCCGTAATGTGCGTCTTTCTCGCTCATTCTGACTCTTATCAGGGATTCGTTCACGGATACACCCCCTTTGTGTGCTCTTTCGAATTCCTTATTGTGCGCGCCAAGGCTTGTGCAATGAAGGAGCCTACATGAGAAGGCAGAGTGCCCGGGCCGAACCCGGCATCATAGCCGAGTTCAATCGCCAGTTCATGAGATATTCTCGGACCGCCCATAATCAGCAATACCTTGTCGCGAATACCTTCTGCTTCCACCAATTCAGCCAGGTGAGTCAAATTGTCGATATGGATGTTTCTCTGGGTTACTACTTGAGACACCAAAAGCGCGTCTGCATTGACTTGGATAGCCTTTGCCAAAAGGTCTTCATTAGGCACTTGACTTCCCAGGTTATATGTGGTGAACCAGGGATAACGCTCAAGACCGTACTCTCCTCGATATCCCTTCATGTTAATTATCGCGTCAATTCCGACTGTATGGGCATCAGTGCCGGTGCAAGCAGCTACCACCACGATTTTTCTGCCTATATGTTTTTCGATGAATCCGTTGATTTCCTGGTAGGACATGAAGTCTGCATCAACTTTGGGGATGTCAATCGCCGTCATGTCCACAGAATGGGTACATCTGCCGTATACCACAAAGAATGAGAAGTTATCAGCTATGTTATCAGAGTATACTACCTTGACATCTTCCAGTCCCATTTTCTCCCCGAGGAGCTCAGCTGCTTTTCTTGCTTCAGCATTACACTGAACCGGAAGTGTAAATGAAAGCTGCATGTATCCGTCATCAAGTGTATCTCCGTATGGCCTTACTCTTGTCATGTTCACTTCCATTACTCGGCCCCCCTTCCCTGCCCCTTGGCTGGATTACCCCAAAGCACAGGTGAAAAATCAGAGGAAGTAAGTTCCTGCATGAATATTCCAGGGAATGGGTTGTAATATCTCTCGCTTTTCCTTATCACGCCGTCCAGTCCCCTGCCGCCTGTGCGCTCTCTCTTGACAGACGCAAACATCCCGTCTTCGATAGCTGACATCAGGCTGATCTCAGCTACTTGCTCCAGCATAGAAGTGGCTTCTTTTAGCACTTCATTTGCCCTCTTCTCCATGATCCCGCCTTTCTTGTATGTGATTTCCTCTCTCAGATGTCTTGCGTTGTCCATTATGTACTTGGCATTTTCTATTGCAAGGTACCTGTCCTGCAAATGCGGAGTGTGTACATGCTCAGTTAAGATTCCCAGAAGTTGTATGGTCTGGCCGGAGATGACTCCTGCAAGGTTAAACATTGCATCCATAAGGTGTCCCTTGAATATGTTGCCTGTCATATGCTTAGTCGGCGGCATGTACTTAAGCGGCGCCTCCGGAAAAATAATCCTTGCCATTTCAGCTTGAGCAAGCTCATAGAGGAACCCATCGGTCATGTCAGGGTCCATTTCATACGCATGTCCCAAGCCGATTTGCCAAGGAGTGAGTCCTGAGCGCCGTGCCAAGGCCTCATTTATGAATTGAGAAGCCAGTACAGTGTGGGCTTCCTCGTATGCGTCAGCGGTAGTTAAGTAATTATCTTCACCTGTGTTGATTATAACGCCTGCATAAGCATTGATCATCCTGGAGAAATGCTGGTCTACGAAGGTTCTTTGCATGTTTATGTTTCGGAACAGGATACCGTACATTGCATCGTTAAGCATCATGTCAAGGCGCTCCAGTGCACCCATGGCTGCGATCTCAGGCATGCACAGTCCTGAGCAGTAGTTGACAAGACGTATGTAGCGTCCGCATTCCCTACCTACCGCATCCAAGGCCTCTCTCATTATTCTGAAGTTAGCTTGGGTTGCGTAGGTTCCGCCGAATCCTTCAGTTGTAGGGCCGTACGGCACATAATCCAGAAGGCTTTGACCTGTGCTGCGTATGACTGCAATTATATCAGCCCCACATTTCGCTGCAGCTTTCGCTTGAATCACATCTTCGTATATGTTTCCGGTGGCCACAATTACGTAGAGGTAAGGAGGGGTGCCGGAATTGCTCCTTGCGATTAAACGCTCTCGCTGGAGCCTACGGCCTTTAATGTAAGAGCACACACGAGTTGCTTCATGTTCGATTACCCGTCTTACGGTATCATGGTCGGATCGGGGTATTCGGTCAAAACTAACCTCCTCACGGGCGAGGGCATTTGCAATCTCAGATAGCGACAAGCCTTGGTGAAGCATGGCTGAACCTATCCAGTAGGCTATACCGTCCTCCAGTAAGCCGGCAGCTTGAGCCTGATCAACAATGATGTTGGGCAATGGCACATCATTCTCATCTACGCCATTTATCCCCAGTAACCTGAGGACGGTTCTTTCAATGGATGTCGTCGTGTATGCTTCTATCGTCGGCTGAATGCCATCGGCAATCCTCCCTGCAGCAGATCTTGCTCTGTCCACGAAGGCCATGTCTATATCAAGTCTCATTATGCAACACCGCCCCCTCCTGTCTCGTCTCCTGTTGTTTCGTGATAACCGGGTAGATTACGAGTCTTGCCGGCAACTACATCAACGACGGGAATATGCTTGATTGCCTTGGCTACTGCATCAAGCAGTGTTTCAGCATCAAACATCCTGCCGTCAGGTGCAACCGGGCAAGTCGTTATGGCTTGAAGATGTATCTTGTGGAACACTCGAATTCTTCCGCCTCTCGACTTAAAGAGAGAAAGATCTCGATGGGTGGCAAGAATCCGCGTAGCGTCGCCTACAACTACTGTGGAACCGCGTGCCTTCCTGTTGGCTGCCAAATCCCTCATAAGATTCCCCGGAAGGGCCCCGCCCAGAATAATTGTGCTGCCCGGTCCGGGCAATTGCCTGATGATTTCAGCTGCGGATACAAGCACGCTTTTGACTTTCAGTTCCTCAACATGGTTGCCCATGGCGCCTGATGAGATTAGTACTACATCTTGGTTTGTTAAAGATTCCGGGTCGAATCTTTGTCTATGTGGATCTGACCATTGGGGACAGGTGAGTATCTCAACTACTTGAGCTGTTCTGGATACTACTCCCTCTAATGTCGGTGCGACAACTGCCCCTGTGGATAGAATAGTAGTGTCAGCCAGGGACGGAGCGGACGAGAATCTTCTCCCTGCAGCACCATCAATGACAATTAGCTCTGCTCCAAGGTGGCGCATGAGCTCTGTGACGCTCTTAACTACTGAGGCCTTGTTGCCGCTGGCAATTTCTATTGCGCCGGGAGAGTTGACTCTATAGATAATGAGCCTTCCCAAGACTGTTACATGTTTGGTCTTTATGAGAGGCTCCAAAGAAGCAGATGCGCTCATAGCGAGTTTTTCCGCTGTGGCGACAAGTGCCCCTCTTTGCACCTCAATTCTTGGCTTTGGAAGGCGCGTCACAGCATCCAGCTTCTCTCCGTCACGGCCGGAAGATGCGACTCCTATCCGCATTCCGACAGCGTGAGCCTGTTTGATTATGGCGTTTAGCGCAACGGTTTTCCCTGAATTCTTCGCAAGGCCTACAACTGCAATGTTATTTGCCCCGGAGAAAACCACCATGTCTATGGGGTTCTTTGTGTCATCGCGGCTTGGCGTGGCCGCGATCTTTGCGCTGGAGACACTTTGGTTCAATGCTTACAGCCTCCCCACGGAGAAGAGATGACACACCTATGGATGTCTTCTCTTTGCAATCGCAAATTGAGCAATTGCTGCACCATTCACTCTTGTAGTCGTCAGGCTCAGTGTAGACGCTAATCACGCCTTCATAATTCCTCAACGCGACTTTATTGTGGCTTTGAGAAATCAGATACGTGGGACTGACCGGGATCTTTCCTCCCCCTCCCGGTGCATCCACTACAAAGGTAGGTACTGCCAGGCCTGAAGTGTGCCCTCGCAAATGCTCAATGATCTCTATTCCTTTTGACACCGGAGTTCTAAAAGACGCAAGCCCTACAGACAAGTCACACTGATAGATGTAATAAGGCCTTACTCGAGTCTTCAGTAAGCCTTGGACAAGCTTTTTCATGATATGCGGGCAATCATTGATTCCTCTTAGCAATACTGACTGGTTTCCCAGGGGAATTCCTGCGTCTGCAAGGAGTCCACATGCATGCCTTGATTCACTCGTAATCTCGTCAGGATGGTTGAAATGAGTGTTTATCCATAGAGGATGGTACTTTTTCAACATAGAGCAGAGGTCAGGTGTTATCCTCTGAGGAAGCACCACCGGCGTCCTTGTCCCAATACGGATGATCTCCACATGTTCAATGGACCTAAGCGTGCTTAGAATGTATTCAAGGACATTATCTTCAAGGATGAGGGGATCTCCGCCTGATACAAGCACATCTCTGACTGTCCTGGTTTGCCGGATATAATCAATTGCCCTGTCTATGTCGTCTCGTGTCACAGGTTCGTCCTCATGCCCTGCCAGCCTTCGTCTGGTGCAGTGACGGCAGTACATGGAGCAGAAGTTGGTGACCAAAAAGAGGACTCTGTCGGGATATCTATGCGTGATGTACCGAACAGGCGAATCTTCATCTTCAGCCAGGGGATCCACCATATCATGGGCGGTTGTTATCAGCTCTTTGGCTGTAGGGACCCCTTGTCTCCTGATAGGGCATTTCGGATCATCAGGAGACATCAAGCTTAAGTAGTATGGTGTGATCGCCATACGAAATCGGGTAAGGCATTGCTCTATACCCTCTTCTTCATCAGCAGTCAAGTGAAGAGCGTCCTTAAGGGTGCGGACATCTCTTACTCTGTTTTGCACTTGCCAGTGCCAATCGTTCCATTGGCGCTCATCGACTTCTTTCCAGAGCGGGATCTCTCGGAAGTGCCTCATGTCAATGCCATCTCCTTCTTGTAGTTACGACACTGCCCACCTCTCGAGGAACATCTTCATGAGTACAGGGCTTTCTCTTAGCACCGAGAGAGCGATTTCTGCATGGCCTTTGGTGTAACCATTGCCGATAATCATGTTCACATCTTTTCCAATGCCTTCTGCGCCGAGGGCGCAAGATGTGAAGCTTGTAGCCATACTGAAGAAGTAGACAGTTCCTCCGTCCCTTGTAGCCATTATTGAAGCCATTTCAGTTCCGGGGATATTCACACAGTTGATGGTCACATCAGCTAAACGTCCTGAAGTCAGCTGACTCACTTTGTCATAGACTTCAAGGGGCTTTGTAGCATCCAGGGAGAAGGCATTATCTGCAAGGCCTGATTGAACTATGCGATCATGGCTTACCTGACTGTGCCCCATCCCCAGGACTTTGCCTGTGACTCCCGCTCTTTTCTTAGCTTCATAAAGACACAGAAGCCCTGACTTCCCACCTGCCCCGATAATCAGCACAGTGTCACCGGGTTTTACAAGTCTTGCGGTTTGCGCAGGCGCTCCTGCTACATCAAGCACCGCAAGGGCAAGAGCAGGAGGCATGTCAGAGGGCAGCTTAGCGTAAATCCCGCTTTCAAACAGGATCGCTTGCCCTTTGATTCTTACTTGATCTTGGTCCTGGCGGATTTCAAGGATCTCCTGAATTACCAGGGGAGTGAGGGTGAGCGATACCAAGCTCGCTATTCTGTCACCTGGTTTTATGCTGATATCAGAAATATCAGGCCCGATTGCTTTGACTGTGCCTATGAACATCCCTCCGGAGCCTGTTACAGGGTTATGATGTTTACCTCGCGAACCTACGATGTCTTTCATGATCCTTGCGATTTCTTCGTTATCGCCGTTGGCTTGTTTCTTGATTTGGGTGAAACTTGCAGCATCAATATTCAGAGTGTCGACATCTACAAGGATCTCATTGTCATAAAGGTCCATTGTGTTATCAATGCGCCATGCAGCCTGAGGTAACGCACCTCTTGGCTCCAAAACCCTATGAGTTCCGTACTTGCATCCTTTCATACTAAACCCTCCCACCCGTTAAGAGCCTTACTCATAATCTAATGCAAGTTCTATGCCATCATAATATCAGTCTGTGTCAAGCCGAGGCTGTGGTAACACCTGCCCTCACGCTAGTGTAATGCGGTAATACGTGGAATTTGGAAGCCGCCGAAAGGCTGGGAAACGATGCCGAAAGTTAGGCTGCTGCTTAAGGTTGGGCACCTTCTAATCAGTTGCCGGGAAGCCCCATGAATAATGCTTATCTTTGACTTCCCCGAGGTAAACAGGGGTTACCGCCTGGCGGAGTTCGCTTCTGCAGAACTCCGCGCGATTCAGTCCTACTTGAATGTGTTCATTGCAGGTTACGTATTTCCAGACAAGGCCTGTACGGTAGTTTTCTATCATGAGCAGGATTAGTCCTGCCGAGATTCCATGATAAGTCTCAGACCACCACTTCCCGTCTGCTGTGAAGCCTGAAGTAAAGCCGTATTTCCCCCATATACGGCTACCGTGTCTTTTGAGCATCTCTCTTGTAGCTTGCATAGAATCGTAAGGAGAAAACGGAATACACCCTATGGGCGCATGAGGGGCAAATACTCCGTGGTAGCAGTCGGCTGACGCCCCGTAGACTTGATATCCCTTAGGGCCTTCGCATAGGCTAAGTCCCCAAAGATCCCTGGTATGGGTCTTAAACTCACAAGATCTGAGCATAGAGTAGATACGGTTATATCTTGTGGCTGACACCGTGTTATTCCAGTAGTTGGCGTAATAATCTTCTTTCGCTTTCACGTCTAGCCATAAATGGGGCAAGATGTAGGATGTGAGGCTTTCTTGAGGCACAAATATGTAGTTTCCCCGCACAGGCCTTCGAATTCTATGCCATGTTGATGCAGGCACGGGGTACGTAGGAGAACCCATTGCAAGGATATACATTAGCATACTCTCATCGAAGGAGTCCCAACGCGCATCTTCAAAACCTGACTCAGGAGTCCAATTCCTGGCCAGTGTTTCACCGTGGTTCATCATCCATTGCCAATTCACAGCTGAGTAAATCTCATATGCAAGGTCTTGGACCGCGGTTTGTGAGAAGAATTCTCCTGCGAACAATGCGCCTGCTATCAGAATACATGTGTCCATTGAGGATACCTTGCTCTCTTGAAATCTGATACCTTCATTTATGTCAAGGAGCTGATAGAAGAACCCATTCGTTCGCTGAATTCTGTCTGAACTGAGCGTGCTCAAGGTGGTAGCGATTCTGTCATACCCTTCTTCCCTGCCTATCCATCCTCGCCTAATCCCTACAGGTATGGCAGACAGTCCTAGGCCTACCGCTGCTATGCTGCAAGGTGAATCCTCCGCGCTAGAGTGCGGGATGAGGCCGTTATGCGGGTTTGCTTCGTGCCAGAAATAATCAAAGGATTTCTTGGAGATTATAGAAAGCAGCTCCTCGTCATCCATGAGCAGAAGTCGGGACGCAAGGTTGTCTCTGCTGAGGGTGGTGTCTTCAAGGCCTGCCACGACTGAAGTAGTAACGGAAGTTAGGATAATAACTATGGAGGCAAGTATTACAGACCTATGAAGAAGCCAGGAAAAATAGCGTACACTTGCCGGATGCATTTCCATACCCTCCTAGGCAGGCTATCACAGCGGGATTCAAACAAGTCTTGCAAGCAGGCAGTCTCTGTCCCCTTGTAGAAAATCAATTAGAGGCAGCTCAGGTAGGGTATATGCTCCCGGGGATTGCTTAAGGCCGGCTCGTATGGCACCTACCATAATCTGCCCTGTAAGCGCAGGATTGTTTATGCTCATTTCAAACCTGAACCGCTGGTTCGAGGATATCCCTGAAACTCCCTTTCTTTCAATCATAACGCCGTGTCCAAGGTCTTTCAGGCTACTTACGCTGTCAGTACACGTAACCACAGTCTCGTCATTTGAGAAGTAAGGGTCGGTTATGATGGCTTCTCTCACTGAATCAAAATCAGCGCCTTCGTCGAGCTCCACGTACACCATGCGCCTGTGCACTCCTTGGCCTTTGGGATAAGTCATGGATATTGCATCTTTTACGCCTGGAACGGCTCTTACCGCAGTTGTGTGTCCCATACTCAGCCCAGGCCCGAAGTTTGTGCAGGTGATTCCCGAAGGCGCCATGATCTCCAGCATTACCCGGATCAGTGAATCAGTTCCGGGATCCCATCCTGAGGCGATTACTGCAACGCTTCCTGCTTCCCGCGCCACACGATCAAGAGTCTTCTTGACATGGATGAGTTCCCGATGAATATCGTAACTGTCCACTGTGTTAATGCCCAAACTGAGGATTTCCTCAGCGTACTTAGGAACTTGGCGGGTAGGGACTGCAAGGCATGCGACTTCCACCTGATCCAGGCTTTCGATGGACGCGACGACAGGAGTATCTCGGAGCTCAGGCGGGATACTCAGGCAGAGGCTCTCAGGCCTTCTTACGATACCCGCAAGCTCCAGATCCCCGGATGCCAAAATAGCTTGAGCAGCGAATGTTCCGACATTTCCGCACCCTACTACCGCAACTCGATGTTTTTTCTCATTTGACATATCCATTGCCTTCCTTCAAAAGAATAGAGGTTGAGTCCTGGCGGGGCTTACCGCGCCTTAGGAGGCAGCCGGGCCGCTCTCCCGTCAAATCCCCTTCGCAAAAAGCGAGTCTGCCGTTGACAATAACGTGTGAGAATCCCCTGGATAACTCATTGGGGTTATCAAATGTTGCCATATCCTCCACTTCGTCAGGGGAAAAGATTACTACGTCCCCCGCCATTCCCGGTCTTAGGATTCCTCGATCGAGGAGTCCCAAACGCCAGGCAGACGCAGAGCTCATCTTCCTTACCGCTTCTTCAAGGGTAAGGACCTTCTCATCGCGCACCATGTGCCTTAATACCTTGCTGAAGGTTCCGTACTGTCTTGGGTGGGACTTGCCACTTGAAGTCCATATCCCATCCGACCCAACCATGTGCAATGGTGAGGTAAACGTCGCAAGTACGTCTTCCCGATGGAACGCTGACATGAGCCCCAGAGTCTTGCAGCTATCAGCTATGAGAAGGGTTGAGAGGATATCGAAGGGATCTTGTCCGAGTTCGTCTGACAACTGTTGGAGGCTCTTGCCCTCGTATGCCTTGTACTTGGTAGATGATACTGAAGATACTATGATGTTCTGCCAACCTACCAGAGCAACCTTACATTCCCACATCTTATCAGAGGTGCCATGAAGAGTTTCATGCCTTATCCTCTTATGCATCTCGTTATCTTGAAGCAAGACACTGAGGTTTTCAATCCCGCCCTCAAGCACCCAGGGAGGAAGAACCGAGCCGAGTGTGGTGCTTGCTACCGTGTAAGGATACATGTCACAGGTGATATCAATCCCCATCCTCCGTGCTTCTTCCATCACGTCCAGGGCTTGACTGACTTTCCCCCAGTTTGCTTCCCCTACAGCTTCCAAGTGTGACACATGTCCCGGTACCTTCGCTTCTCTTAGAATCCCCAACAGTTCCTGGATGGACTCAAGAAGACATGTTCCGTATGTACGTATGTGGGCTGCAAGGAATCCCCCATATTCACCTGCTGTCCTTGCGAGTTCTCGAAGTTCTGCTGAGTCTGCAAAAGAGCCCGGCGCATAAATCAGGCCAATGGACAAGCCAAAAGCGCCGCCTTCCATGGCGTTTCTGAGAAAGCATTTCATCTTGGACATCTGCTCCCGGGAAGGGGGCCCCGGGTTATATCCCATGGCTGCTATTCGAATCGCCCCGTGACCTACCAGACTTGCCACATTAGTAGTAAGTCCTTTGGCATCCAGTAGAGCCAAGTAGTGGCTAATCGATGGTGCGACATCGTCTTCTGTGACATGCTTGGACAAAGAGGCCAAGTATGCGGTGAAAAGAGACTTGGTTTCCGGAACCATGGGGTACATGGAAAATCCGCAATTGCCGGCTACAACCGTGGTGACACCTTGCGAGAGCTTGGCGAGATTATCAGGATTTTCAGGGAAGCTAAGGTCGTCATGGGAATGAATATCAATGAAACCCGGGCTCGCCACGCGTCCGTCAGCGTCAATCGTCAAATGGGCGGATTCGTCCACGTGCCTGTCCATGGCAACTATGTATCCCCGGGATATCCCGATATCTCCCCTGAACCACGGGTTTCCCGTCCCGTCAACAATGCGTGCATTCTTGATCAATATGTCCAGCACTCTACCTAATGCCTCCACTATCCAGTTTCATCAACACAGAACACATGTCTTCCGGTATTGGCGCCTCGATGTACATATGTTCACCGGTTGTTGGGTGGGTGAATGCCAGTGAGAAAGCATGTAGGGCTTGTCCTGTCATGCCGAAAGATTTTCCGCCTCGGGGTCCGTATACGTTATCCCCGATAATCGGATGGCCGATGTGCTTCAAGTGAACTCGTATCTGGTGAGTTCTTCCGGTGATAGGTTGGACTCTGAGCAACGCGTATCCTCGGAACTCCCTTAGTGTCTCGTAATATGTTAGCGCAGCACGGGTTTTTCCCTCTTTAAGCACAGCCATCTTCTTTCTATGAATCGGGTGGCGTCCAACTGCTGCATCGATGTGCCCTTCTCTTTCATCGGGAACACCTGCGACTATTGCAAGATAGATTTTTTCAACCATACGCCGCCTGAGGTCTCTTGCAAGAGTCATATGTGCTATGTCAGTCTTGGCAACTAAGATCACGCCTGACGTGTTCTTATCAAGCCTGTGGACAATTCCGGGGCGCTCCTTTCCGCCGATAGTCGACAATTTGTCGCTATGGTCAAGAAGGGCATTTACCAATGTCCCTGACCGGTTGCCACAAGCAGGATGAACTACCAGGCCACGGGGTTTGTTCACTGCGATTATGTCATCATCTTCATAGAGAATGTCCAAAGGGATATCTTCAGGCAATACCAAGTCTCTTTCAGGGGCGGGAACAGTGACAGACAGAATATCACCTTCCTTCACCTTCCTGCTTACTCGTGCATGCTCCCTGTTTATCAAGACAAGGTTACCTGTAATGAGCTTCTGCACGCGTGACCTGGAAAGGGCAAGCTGCCATGAAAGATAAACATCAAGGCGCTTGCCCTCATCACATTGCTCAACTTTGATTATTCTAGTTTGCGATGTGTCAACTCCCGGCGACTCCATGCCGATTACCGCTGGCTTGCCGGACTTTGTTCCTCAATCGGTTCAGAAGATAGAATACGTATGCAGGCAAATGCGCCAATTACAAGAAGTACGCTTGCTAGTTGAGTTATGGAGAATGGACCGATAAGTCTCGGCACATCCCTGAAAATCTCTACGATAAACCTGCTAATAGAGTAGAGCCCTACGTAGAGAAACATTAGGTACCCCGGGAATTTCGTGTGATCCTTCTTAGCATATAAGGTTATAAAGATTACAAGACTCAAAAGGGCTGCGTAAATTTGAGTCGGATGTCTTAACGTGGCGTCGCCTGCACGACATGCCAGAGCCCATGGGACATTAGCAGGCAAACCAAAGCAGCAACCATTCAGGAGACACCCGATTCTTACGATGGCATAGCCCAGCGCTATCAGAGGGGCGATAATATCAGCCATTATCCACCCGTTGAGCCCTGAGCGGCGCGTAAACGCTATGCCCACAAGAAGCGCAGCGATGAATCCTCCGTGGTAGGCCAGTCCTCCGTCGCGGAGATTAATGATTTGGATCGGGTCTCTGAAGTATGTCGGTATATCCAGCAGCACGAATAGCAGTCTTGCCCCAATTATCGCTGAGATACATACATACAGGGCCAGATCAAGGAACTTGTCAGGATCGATATCTCTTCGTCTTGCTTCGCGTATTCCCAGTATCGTACATACGACAAATGCGATAGCTAGAGAAAAGCCATATGAGAGGATAGGCACCCTCCCAAGTTGAAACAGAATAGGCCTCATTTACTATTCCTCCCCCCAGGGTTTCCTATGACCAAGCTGTAAATCAAGACAGCCGCCCCTACACAGACAGCAATGTCTGCTACATTAAACACAGGCCAGATGTGTACGTCTATGAAGTCTATTACGTGGCCCAGCCGGATTCTGTCAATCAGGTTTCCTGCTGCTCCGCCCACCACCATTCCGGCACCCAGCCGGAGTTTTTCACCAAGATGCTTATGGATGCCTTGTGCGACAACTATGATCCAAGCCGCCACGACCAGGCATGATACGATAATTGGGACTCTTGCAGTGGATAGGACGCCTAACGCAGAGCCTGGATTGTAGATTCGGGATATCTCGACAAGTCCTCCCAAGACAGAGATACCGGCACCGGTCGGGACGGTCTTCTCCACCAGAAGTTTTGTGACCTGATCAAGGACGACAATGGCTGCAGGCAAGAAAAGTGACTGCACTATGACAGGATCTCTCCTCGCTACGTCATCTGTTACCATGAGACGAGCCCTCAACGTGGGTATTGTACCATACATTGAAAGCGAGTTCAAGAACGCCCGGCACGCGTCGCGCTTCACGCATTCAGCGGTTCACACCCTTCAACATGCTGTTTGCACTATCAGCGCGTACGCTTTATCCGGCTGCGTTGCCCTCCCGGAATCACCTTATAGTCTTTGGTAGCGATCATCTCTACATCTTCAACTGCTCCTCTCGTCTGATTCCCACCTTCTTCGAAGACTTCCCGACTGTCGAGGACGCCTACCAGATCTTGAGGCCCGCTTGCTGACCCATACCTCTCCAGATCTTGCCACACGTCTTCTCCGTCTGTGCCCGGAGTCTTCCTGTCGCGTATACCATTTCCAAATGGGATTCCAAGCACCTCTTCTTCTATGGGCCTGTCCCTTTTTGGAGGAGCAGTTGTATGAACATCACCTTGACACCGGCTACAGAGGCGTGTGTAGGGAATCAGATCCAGTCTGTCTTCTTCAATATCATTGCCGCAGTGTTCACATGTGCCGTAATTACCGCTATTTAAGAGGTCTATGGCTTCATCTACTCTCTTTAGGATGATCTTTGCGTCCTCACACAACTTTATGTCTTTTCCACGCTCAAAGAGCTCAGACGAGACGTCAGCCGGGTGGTTGTCATAGAGTGAAAGCTCACCTATGGAGTCTTTCATAGCTTGCTTTATACCCCCTTCTCCCTTTCCTTCCAGCGCCTCGATACGTTGTATGAGCCTTGCTCTTTCAGACAGTAATCGTTCCAGGTAATTCTGTATAGTCTCTTTATTCACAGCCTTTAGCCTCCTATCTTAATCTCATGTGGCTGTTCACTGTTTTTACGATTTCCGCGATGAATTCACCGATTATGGGGATATTCAGCTGGACAATTCTGGACAGGATTATAATGAAGAGAGCTGCGAGTATTGTGGCGCCGATACCTATACCAAAGCCACGGGCAAGTCCCCCTAAGAAATTTACGAAGATTATCCTTCTGGGATTCCTGAGGAACTCAACATACTCAGCAATGTTCATCTTATCCATAGCAAGGGATAATTCAGCTATACGGCGGATAAGAGTGTTTGCGGTTTCTCTGTCAATATTCGCCTCTATTGGCTGATATCTCTTTGTCATGATTACATGTCCTCCCATTAGTTTGTCCAGGATACTATCTGTTTAACTGTTTGATAATGGTACGCATCAGGACTCTTGAAAATGCTCATCAAAGCACTGCAAATTAAAAAGCGAGGCTTGACTGTGTACTTTAAGTACCCATAGCCTCGCTTTCTTATCCGTACCTGCTAAGATGCTTGTTCTTGCTTCTATGTGGTTATTGCTGATTTCACCTTAACGCCTTTTACATTGCCTAGTTTACCTGTAAGACTACCAATTTCATCTGTGGTCCCATTGATGATCAGAGCTATGACCCCTGCTTCTTTCTCTATGTGTGGAACACCTAGACGTCCGACGATAATGTCTGCGTGAAGACTTAGAATTTCGTTGACTTTCTTTGCAGCATTTAACCTATCCTCTACAACTATACCTACAACCGCAATTCTTGATTCTGAATCCATGTATCTCAAAGCCTCCTTATCTAGCGTTTATCAAAAAAGGAAGGTAAAGGCCTGTCTTTCTTCTCCTCTCCCTCAGGCAAATCCAAGCCTATCTCAAAATTGCTTGGGGTGAATAAGAACACACCTTCACTTACCTTTTGCATACTGCCATTAAGTGCATACGTGGCGCCTCCGGCAAAATCCAATACGCGCCTGGCCAGTTCACGGTCTATGTCTGATATCCGCACAATGACAGGACGCCTCTTCTTCAAACGCTCAAGGATGCCGGGGATATCGTCAAAGGATCCTGGTTCAGTGACTACCAACCTTGCTCTGGGTGATTGAGGAAGGGCAACCAGTCCCTTTCCTCGCTGACCTGCTCCGGCCCACGGACCTCCGTCACCTCGAAGTATGGAGTCTTCCGTAAACTCACATGTGTCATCAGCTACTTCGCCGAACCCCATGAAGTCAAGGAGCCTGTCAATCAAACCTCTTCTCACGTTTACAGCACCGCCTTCCTGAAACGCGGACCGAATATCCCAGTGCCAATGCGGATCATCGTTGCCCCTTCCTCAACCGCGGTCTCAAAATCATGAGTCATGCCCATGGAAAGGTGAACCTTGCCGGGGCAGAATAGGCCGGCATCGCTGATTTTTTCACATATCTCTCTTGTCGTTCGAAAATACGGCCTTGCCTGCGAAGGGTCTTCTACAACAGGGGCAATGGACATTACCCCCCTAAGCCTGACCCTACTGAGTGCCGAGATATCACCGGCTAAAGCTAAGGCATTCTCAGGTTCTATCCCGATTCTTGCGGGCTTACCCGTAACGTTGATTTCCAGGAGACACTCTGCTGTTACATCCAGTCTCTCGGCGACTTTTTCCATTTCCTGCGCCAGCTTCCACGAGTCAAGTGAGTGAATTAACTCGAATATCGGAAGAGCGTGGCGCACCTTGTTGCGCTGCAAGTGGCCGACAAGATGCCAGCTTACCTTATTTCCGTCTATTTCATTCCCAAGCCTCTCGAATTTCGCCCTGGCTTCTTGAACTCTGTTTTCACCCAGTATCGAGACGCCTTCGCCAACTGCTTCCATGATGTCCATGTCGTCCACGTTCTTCGTCACTGCAACAATGGTAATATCCTCGGGCTCACGTCCGGCTCTTTCCGCTGCTTCATAGACTCGGTTACGAACCAGTCTGAGCCTCTTAGCAATTTCAGTCAAAGATACGCTTCCCTCCTATTTACCTCCATACGGTTATGCCTGCCTCATGTACCACATATGGATTCACTACAACCCGTTGCCCTTCTCGCAATCCTTCACACATTACTTGACTTTCGTCACCTGCAATGACTGTTACGGGCTTAGAGTCTACTCCCAGGTTGGCTGGTATGTAGACCAGATACCCATCTTTCCCTTTAACAAGGGCTTGCTTAGGGATGATGATTCCTCTTTGAGTTCCGGTAATGATCTTAGCGTGAACGTGGCGGAGATAATACAGCTCATGAGGATAGTCAGTAAGTTCTAATAACAGAGCGCTCGGTTTCGGATCATCCCGAGTCGAATCTACCCGGGAGACAATCTTAGCAGAGCAAAGGCGACCGGGTACCGAATCAAACCGTAAGGTGCACTTGCGCCCTTCAGTCAAAACCCGACTGACTGAAGGCGTAATGCCGGGCTCAGGAAATACCAGGACATAGACACGGTAGTTATCAATTACCCGAAAAAGAGTTCGGCCTGTTTCAACTTGCATACCTGACTTCACACTCACCGGATTGGAGACAAGCTCGGACACCTTCTTAGCGTCAAAGTCCACCCACGAAGAGGGAGTGAGGATTCTTTCCAGTCCGTCTACGGTGAAACTGACAACGCCTGGTTTTTCAGGCACCAAACGGACTCCTGTATTGTCCTCTGTCCTTCTCTGGGTTTCGCCTGGCACGACTTGAGCTATTGTCGTATCCGTCCGTGCTCTGCTCTTTTCCGGTGCAACCAGCCTCAGTGTGCCACCTGTAGGACTCAGGTAGACCATCTCGTCTCTTATAATAACGCCTTCTGAGCCCACTCCCTGTTCTATCTCGCCTCGTTTTGCAGGCACACAAACAAGCCTGCTTTCTGACTCTGATATCTGGGAGTTTTGGTTAAGCGACCAAGACACGAGTGCAATAACTGCAAGTGAGAAGACTATGAGCCAGAGTCTGGATTTAACCCCGCGATACTCCATGGCTTAGTTTTTCTATAACTTCTGCCAAACTCCTGCCGCAGGGGAGAAGTGTCAGGTTGTTTTAGGCCTAAGTAGATCACCAAGGGAGTCACGGTCTCCTGCAGGCGTCGTAGGTGTCGCTGACGACTACCGGTGCATTTTTCTCGAGAGACTTTGCGACGTCAATTACCCTCTGGTTCCGGGAACCTCTGAAAGCAAGGCCTAGATCCCTCTCGTCTTCATAAAAAGGCCCGTCTACCAGAAGGGTCGTTAATGATAATAGGTCATGCCATGTATCCCTGGATGAGCTCACCAAATCTTCCCACACATAACCTGTATACGTAACAATATCCAGTGACGATGATTTCAGCATATGGCCCAACTCAGCGAAGGCTTCCGCCTGGGAAAACGGCTCTCCCCCGCTGAATGTAACCCCTTGAGCCATAGGTACTGAACGTATCATTTGGACGACTTGACCAACATCAAATAGCTTTCCCCCGTTCGGGTCATGGGTGTCCGGGTTTTGACAGCCGGGACAACCATGGGGGCACCCTTGCGCGTATATCACTACACGAATGCCAGGCCCGTCCACAACGCTTTCTCTTGTTATCCCGGCCAGTCTCAGTCTCATTATGAAATCCCAGTCCCTTCTAAGTATGAGTTCATTAGTTTTCGCTCGTTTTCCGATTGTCTCGGGTGGCCGGTGATTGGAACGAGGGGTGTCAAAATTCGGCCACTTGCCTACGGGCCGGATTTTGTCAAGGCGACCCGCTTGGGGAGCCGTCCCCGAGTGCAACACCGGCCACCCTGCATGGCACGTACACTTTCTGGAACCGGCGATTACTCATGCTGGAGACCGTTGATTTCTCCCAATAGCTGCCAGGTATTACCCTGTTTGTCAATGTACAGTCCATATTTACATTTAACTGGGAGAAATCAACGGTCTCATGGAGATCTACTTAGTTTACCGGAAACGTTGTCCGGTGAGGCGTTCTTGCCGCAAGTTCAGCCCGCTTTGCGTCATTGAACCTATCAACTGTTGACAGATACCCGGTAATGCGGCGTATTCGCCTTATACTCGATGACCCGCATTTCGGACATGAAGACTCTATTACTCCCGAATAGGAGCACTCCCTGCATTCGTCTATGGGGAAGTTAATACCGCCATAGCCCACATCGCAAGATCTCATATGTCTGACTATTGCTTCCACGGCTTCTATGTTGTGAGTCGGAGGAGAATCAAGTTCTATGTAGGAAATGTGTCCTGCATTAGTGTACTTATGGTAGACACCTTCGATCATGATTTTCTCGTACATTCCAATTTCACAGTCAACAGGTACGTGGAAACTGTTCGTATAGAATTCCTTGTCTGTAACCCCTTCTATAACACCGAACTTCTTTCTGTCTTTTGCAATGAATCGTCCTGAAAGACCTTCTGCAGGGGTTGCAAGAAGAGTATAGTTCAGGTCATGGATTTCTGATGCTTCATCAACTAATTGTCTCATGAATGCCACAATTTCTACGCCGAGTCTTCGGGCTTCTTCATTTTCACCGTGATTATGCCCGGTGAGGGCTTTGAGGGCTTCCGCAAGCCCAAGGAATCCAACACTTAAGGTGCCGTGGACGATAGCGGATTCTATGGTATCGTCCGGCCCGAGATTTTCTGAATCAAGGTACAAGTGTTGCCCCATTAGGAATGGCATGTCCTTCACTTTTAGCCTGCACTGTATTCTGTATCTGTGAAACAGCTGTCTGATTGCAAGGCGCACAACTTCCCGGAGTCCGGTAAAGAACTTGTCAAGGTCACCTTGGGCCTTAATGGCTATCCTGGGCAAGTTCACTGATGTGAAAGAAAGATTTCCCCTGCCTGTTGTTACTTGAGGCCCTCGCCTGTTCGCTATGACTCTTGTCCTACATCCCATGTAAGCTACTTCATCGCCATAGGGTTCATTGTATGAGGCGTCCATAAACGAAAAGGTCGGGTTCATTCTGCGACTTGCAACTCGCATAGCGAGACGAAACAGGTCGTAATTAGGATCGCCCGGGTTGAAGTTGACGCCTTCCTTGACCCTGAAAATTATGTTGGGGAATATCGGGTTTTCGCCTTTTCCAAGCCCTTTTTCAAAGGCCAAAAGCAGGCACCGGGTGACCATCCTTCCTGCCTCACTCAAATCGCATCCCAAATTCACTGAGGAAAACGGAACTTGTGAGCCGGCTCTGCTATGCATTGAGTTGAGATTGTATACGAAAGCCTCCATAGCCTGATAAACGTCATCTTCCGGATACCCTTCCACAAACGACGCCATATCCCGGTCAAAGAATCCATAGGACTGGCCGCCATGCATATCATTTTGAGAGCTCTGAAGTATTATTGCGGCAAGTGCAGTTGCGGAACTAGGTCTTTTGGGAGGCCTGATAAAGCCGTGGCCTGTGCTGAACCCGCGAGAAAGTAGATCATAGAGCGGAATTTGAATGCAGGTTAATGTCTTGCCGTAGAACTCCAGATCGTGAATATGAATGTCACCGTCAATGTGAGCATATGCAACGTCTTCCGGAATTAATCTATGAAGGTAGTAGTGGCGACTGGCTGCTGACGCTATTTGCAGCATCTTGGCTGAGGGTGAGTTGCCCACATTGGCGTTCTCACGGCTTGTTTCAACGAGGATATCTGCTACGATATCCATTAACTCAGCTTTGGCGTCGCGGATTCTCGTGCGCTTGTCACGGTAAAGTATGTATGATTTCGCTACTTTTGCATGTCCGGCCTCGATAAGGACTCGCTCGACTATGTCTTGTATCCCTTCAACGGTGGGTATAGCCCCTACAAGCTCTTCCTCAAGATAGTCCAGTACTTTCTCAGTGAGCGTTTCCGCCCTATTCATGTTGTCTTGCCCTACCGCCAACTGGGCTTTGTAAATGGCGTAGGTTATTTTTGCCTTGTCAAACCTGACTATCCTCCCGTCCCTCTTCCGAATACTTGAGAATGCTCTGGGTAAGGCTTTTTCTTGCGCCCAAAGCTCATTAGGGGCAGCCTGTCTTAGGGCTTCTTTCATTCATTACTCCTCCCTGCTTATCGGTTATGCAGTTCTTCGATTTCTCTGATAAAAGTCTCGATATCTTGGAATTCTTTGTACACCGACGCAAACCTGACGTATGCAACCTTATCGATATTTTTCAACTGACGGAGCACGGCTTCTCCTATTGCGCTGCTTTCTACCTCTTGGTCAAGCTCGCCGCGGAGTTCTCTTTCTACGTTACTTGCGATGTCTTCAAGCGCGCTTACAGATATCGGACGCTTCTGACAGGCTTTCATGAGACCTGCCAATAGTTTGTTTCTGTCGAAAGGTTCTCTGCGCCCATCCTTCTTAATGACCATCATGGGAGCTTTCTCTACTGTCTCATACGTAGTGAAACGCTTTTGACATTTGAGGCACTCCCGTCTTCGCCTGATTGCAGAGGCGGAGGCAGTAGAACGGGAATCTACCACCTTGCTGTCTGGGTACCCGCAAAACGGACACTTCATCATTGTCCCTCCGAGTTTATGATTAGCGTTAGCTATTTCCTACATATTGTGTATATGGGTATTTTATCATTCAACATATTGAGTATCAATACATAGTCAGACAATCTTCGGAGGTTCTCATGCCTCTTTTGCTTCCTTACAGGCTAAGGCGCATTCGGAATAAAACTTCAGTTAGAAGGCAATAATTCTTATTAAGGCTGAGATATTTTGGAAACGTGAGGGACCGCTCATGATGATAAACAAGGTGGAAATCTGCGGGGTGAACACATCAAAACTGCCGGTTCTCTCGAACCAGAAAATGCGGGAGTTCCTGCAGCGTGTAAGACAAGGCGACAAAGAGGCCCGCGATAAGCTGATACATGGGAATCTCCGTCTGGTGTTAAGCGTGATACAACGCTTCAATAACCGTGGCGAGTGTGTAGACGATCTTTTTCAGGTAGGGTGTATCGGTCTCATGAAAGCTATTGACAACTTTGACCTATCACAGAACGTGAAGTTTTCCACTTACGCGGTTCCTATGATAATCGGGGAAATAAGAAGGTATTTGCGTGATAACAATCCTATTCGCGTGTCCCGTTCATTGAGGGATGTAGCATATAAAGCCCTACAAGTACGAGATACTCTTGTCAACAAGAACTCGCGGGAACCCTCAATAAGCGAGATCGCAGACGAGTTGAAACTGCCTCGTGAAGAGATTATATATGCTCTCGATGCTATTCAGGAGCCGGTATCGTTGTTTGAACCTATTTACCATGACAACGGGGATCCCATCTTCATTATGGACCAGGTTAGTGATGAGAAGAACCAAGATTCTACTTGGCTTGAAGGAATCTCCATCAGAGAGGCAATGGGAAAGTTAAGCGAAAGGGAAAGACTAATCCTAAGACTGAGATTCTTTGAAGGCAGGACCCAAATGGAGGTAGCTGACGAAATCGGAATATCTCAGGCTCAAGTATCGCGACTGGAAAAGGCTGCACTAAAACATATGCGCCGTTTCGTCTGACGTCATACTAGGATTCCAAGTTTCGGAGGTGTCATTGTTGCGAGTTAAGACTGCAAAACCTCATCTCATAACACTAATCATGCTATGTGCGATGGTAATGTCAGAAATGTTTTGTGGGGCATGCCTGGCGGCTCTGTTAGGAGATGAGCAGACAGCCTTTAACACGACGAACCTCATAAGGCTGCACATTATGGCAAACAGCGACAGTCCGGAGGACCAAGCTTTGAAATTGGCAATCCGCGATACTGTCTTAATGGAAGTCAAAGGACTTCTCGTCGAAGCCACCACAAAGTATGAGGTATGGCAGATACTGTCTGAAAGTCTCAAAAAGATTGAAGACGCAGCCCGAAATGAAATCGGCGCAAGGGGCAAGTGTTATGAAGTTACAGTTGAACTTGGAACATTTGCTTTTCCGCCATGCAGTTATGGAGATCTCCAAGTGCCCGCAGGAGATTATGATGCTATTCGAGTTATGCTTGGGAGTGGAACAGGCCGGAATTGGTGGTGTGTGCTCTTCCCTCCCCTGTGCTTCATTGAAGTTGCAGATGACGGCAAAATACAAGGATTGGACACGAGTACTTCTCCCGGTGAAGCCCTTCTCAGGCTCGATCTCAGCCTCAAGACATCCTATAGTGCCCCGTGGGACTTGCGCTTTCGCTCAACAATTCCTGTTCTTGAGAGGTTTGCATTCTCAAGGAGGCTTTCTCTTTCCCTAAGAGACCTGCTATAAGTTATCTCTCTGCACACAATCTTTGAGTCTTGAATATAATAAATTTGTGGAAACGCGGGGGGTGATTGTATGCTGGTCCGTGTTTCAGACCTAAGGGCCCGTGAAGTCGTAAATGTTGTAGACGGACGGAGGTTGGGGCCTATCTGTGACATGGAGATAGATCTTACTACAGGTCAGGTGACATCGATTATGGTGCCAGGCCCCTCCAAGTTCATGGGGATTCTCGGCCGCTACAATGATTACGTGATTCCTTGGTCAAGGATCAAGAGAATCGGAATGGACGTTATTCTCGTTGAGGCGAATGAGTACGCTGAGCCTGCCCAGTGACATATTCTCGTTCCCAAGCCGTCTCTGCCAACTCGCCATAGTCATTCGCGTATTTGTCAAGGTCATCGGCAAGAACGGTAATGACTGATTCAGCGTTTTCATGGGTAGGTCTTGCTCCATGCCTGCACACGACATCTCTCAGTATATGAGGGTTATCCACTATCATGCACGGCCTTAGGTGGTTGTCGTTAAGAGGCATCTTCGCTTTGATATCCATGAAGTACGGGGATGTCAAAGCCTGCTTAAGCGTTGTGTTTTTTATGTTATCCACTGCAAAGTGAACAAATACGCACGGTTCAATATCTCCGTGGGCGTTAATATGCAGGTAACTTCTGCCTCCTGCCATGCAACCTGATACCATTGGACCGTCATTCCAGAAATCAATGACAAAAATGGGCTTTGTTTTCCTGAGATTGATTACGTGTCTTCTCATGGTATCTCGCTGGGCAGGAGTGCACATGAGGTTTATGTCATCATCTTTTCCTACCGGGATTAACATGAAGAACCAACCGTACATAGCGCCCTTGTCAATCAGCATGTCAATGAAGGCTTCATCAGTAAGGGCTTCTGTATTAGCTCTTGTGTACGTTGCTGAAAATCCGAACACTGCACCTGCTGCCCTTAAGTTGTCCATTGCTTTCATGACTGTTTTGAAGGTTCCGGGCCCGCGTCTTGCGTCAGTTTCCGCTTCCATTCCTTCCAAGCTGATTGCAGGCGAGATGTTTCCCAGTTCCGCGAGGCGCCGGGCCAAGTGTTCATCTATGAGAGTACCGTTGGTATATACCATGAAGACTGCGTCATCATGTTTCTCTGCAATACTGAGTAGGTCCTCCCTAAGAAACGGCTCACCTCCTGAAATCACAAAGAAGTAAATGCCAAGCTCTTTCCCTTCAGAAATGATTCTGTCCAGGGTGGCTTCGTCAATTTCCCCTTCCTTCGAATAACGCCCTGCGTAGCATCCTGTGCAGTCTAGGTTGCACCGCATTGTCGGGCTTATCACGATCAATGACGGCACCGGTGTTCCCAGTTCCTCAGCACGCAGCTTTCGCTCCTGTTGACCCATGTATGCTTCATTGATGAAGAGATTGACCAGCCCTCGTGTTCGATAACTTTCGTGAAGCTGAGAGAATCCTCGTTCTGCCAGTTTAGTCCATATATGATTTGGATCTTCAAATGCTTTTCTTGCCATTTGAATCTGCTGTTTCTCGTTTGGCCCACCTGCAAACAACTCCAGAATTCTGGTTAAGGTCACCAAATTTCGTTGGGGATCTTTGGCCAGAAGAGACAGAGCATAGTCTATGGCTTGTGAAGCTACATACTTTTTCATAAGGTCGTACGTATTCAACTTAGGTCCCCCCTCTCTCAAGTTGTTATAGTCTACTCCACTTTTCTAATTTCGCGCCTGAGTTTTCTTATAATTCTCTTTTCCAGCCTGGATATATAAGACTGAGATATGCCCAGCAAATCTGCAACCTCTTTCTGCGTCTTCTCTTTTCCGTCACCAAGTCCGAATCTAAGCTCCACTATTCTCTTTTCTCTCGAAGACAGCCTCTGCATAGCGTCATCCAGTAACGACTTATCTACTTGTTCTTCTATGCATCTATATACAATATCGCTGTCAGTTCCCATGACGTCAGATAGGAGGAGTTCATTGCCGTCCCAATCTACATTGAGGGGTTCATCGAAAGACACTTCAGCTCTGACTTTGTTGCTTCTCCGAAGATACATAAGGATTTCGTTTTCAATGCATCGTGACGCATATGTGGCCAGCTTAATTTTTTTGGACGGATCGAATGTGTTGACAGCCTTAATTAGGCCAATCGTGCCGATGGATATCAGGTCTTCCACCCCTATTCCAGTGTTTTCAAATTTCCTTGCTATATACACTACGAGCCTTAGATTTCTCTCAATCAGCTCGCCTTTTACCCCTGTATCTCCCATTTCCAGGCGTGTCAAGAGCTCACTTTCTTCACTGGTTGAAAGGGGCGGCGGCAATACCTCTCCCCCATTCCCTACATAAAGAATCGGGCGGGTACGGATAAGGCCGTAGTTTATCGCCCATAGCACGCTCTTCAGCCTCAGGTAGAGGAGTCGATTCATGAACGGGAGACCCATTTCCATCCTAGTCTCCTCCTAGGCAATATTTATGGACTAATGCACTTATTCTTGCTCAAGAAGCCTCCGCCAAAACGTCGGGATGGAGTAGCGCAGAAAACGCGCCTCCTTTGGAGAACTTGGTTACGTGTATTCCAATGACTACGTTCTTCGTTTGAAAGTTTCGAGTTCCGTCTGATATGAGGATTTTATCAGCTCTAAACCCTGGGAGGAGGCCTTTCCCTTCGCCTATGGAGGTAAAGGGTATCACCCGAAACCTAGCAAGCCATGCTGAATTTGCCAAGAGCTCAGAGATAAGCCCTAGATCTCCTGCATCGAAGGCCATGAATGCTCGCCTGACTTCTTCCGGGAGAAACTTCGCGGCTGCACTATATTCCAGAAGAATTACAGGAGAGCCTGTAAGGGGATCTTTGAGTCTATTACCTGTGTCAATCAGGGCGTTTACCTGGAATTGAATATCTCCAAAATGGATTTCTATTGGCACATACAGGAACCATTCTCGGAACCTCCGGCGGACATAGCCCCATCCGATTTCCGTAGTTGCCATGACAGTTCCCAATAGGCCCAAAAGCGTCGGTATGAGCCGGCTTCCTGTGAGGTAAGCGCAGGCTGAAGCGCCTCCGAATGCCAGGGCACTAATCCCTAGCACATGGCAGGAGACGATAGCAAACTTGGACCATGGTAAAGGCCCGAAGGATATTCTGACTGCAGGGAGTATCGAAAGGATTGCCAGGGGGACTGCAGCATAAGCACGAAGATACCCAGAGTGCAGTGAGACTATGATGACTGCGTCTATGAGTCCGGCTGTGATTGACGCTGCAAGTATCTTCGTATGCTTTGTTCTACAGCCGAGAACCTCTCCGGTTGCCCACAGGGTGAGCCAGTGCATGGCAAAAGTCATTACAGCGGCACTCATGACAGTTTTGTGAGGCATGAGATTCACCCCCGAACGCTGCCCGGTTTCATCTCCTTATTAAGTATACAATCTTCATACTCAGAATTATGTCAGAATTGAGGACAAAATGACGATGACATAATTCAAGTTATCGTTTTTGACCTCGTCCTCTTCTAAGGAAGGCGGGTATATCCAGATCTTCACTGCCTGCGAAATCGCTGATTTCCACAGCTTCCAGTCCAACCCTCTCTCTGGCCTTTGATTCAAAACCTGTGGCAATAACGGTGATCTTGATCTCATCCGTTAGGTTTTCGTCAATCATTGCCCCGAATATGATATTGGCGTCAGTGTCAGCGGCTTTTGCAACCAGTTCAGCAGCTGCGTTTACCTCAAATAGGCCCAAATTGCTGCTTCCTGTTATGTTCATGAGCACGCCTTTGGCGCCGTCAATGGTTGTTTCAAGGAGAGGGCTTTCTATGGCAGCTTTCGCAGCCTTCTCAGCACGGCCTTCACCTGAAGCCGTCCCTATACCCATTAGAGCTGAACCTGCATTACACATGATGGTTCTTACGTCTGCAAAATCGACGTTTATCAGGCCGGGCACGGTAATCAGGTCTGAGATGCCTTGTACTCCGTGGCGCAGCACATCATCTGCCAGTTGGAAGGCATCAAGAATCGAGGTGGCAGGCTCGCTAACCTGGAGGAGCCTATCATTGGGTATCACAATAAGGGCATCTACCTTGCTTTTCAGGTTATCGACCCCTACCACTGCTTGAGCCATGCGTTTCCTACCTTCAAAGGTAAAAGGCTTCGTCACTACGCCTACGGTAAGAGAGCCCAGTTCTTTTGCAATGGAGGCTACGACAGGGGCTCCACCTGTACCTGTTCCACCACCCATGCCTGCAGTGATAAATATCATATCAGCTCCTTCTAAGGCGCGGCGAATCACGTCATAGCTTTCTTGAGCTGCCTGCTCTCCAACTTCAGGGTTTGAACCTGCACCAAGGCCTTTTGTGAGCTTTTCTCCAACCTGGATTTTTATACTGGCGTCAGATATGGCCAGTGCCTGTGCATCAGTATTAACTGCTACAAACTCCACACCTGATAATCCCGCCGTTATCATCCGGTTTATCGCGTTGGAACCTCCTCCTCCGACCCCTATCACCTTAATGTTTGTGAACTGCTCCATCTCAAGTTCCAGGTTGAACACGTATTATCCCTCCTGCGTAACCGCCAAATTCAAACTAGAAAAAGTCCTTTATGAACTCATCGAACCAACCTCTGACACTAAGCAGTGCCCTCCGAAATGCGGAGGGCTGTGATTCCCTGGCGAGTAAGAATCGGGAATCCCCTGCTACATGCCGGGCAATTCCCAAGGCCACTTGCGAAAGTCTATGAGGCTCAATTCCTTTTGGCAGACTAACCGCATGAGACTTGCCAATTTGGGCCGGTAAATCAAGGATCTCAGATGCCAGCTCTGAGGTGCCGGGGGCAAATGAGCCTGCGCCCGCAAAGAACACGCCACACGGCACGAGCCCATTACCTCGGACTTCACGGGTCTCTGATTCGATAAGCTCAATGATTTCTCGCAACCTCGCATCTATTATGTCTTGGATGAATTCATCTTTGTCCTTATCATTCTCTTCGTGGAAAGCACTTCTCTGCTTTATTCTTTCAGCTTCCTCAAACGGAATCTTCATGCCAATAGCTATATCATTCGTGATGTGTACTCCGCCTACAGGCACACAGAGGAATTGGATTGGGGTACCTTCATAGAATGCTACCACCTGGGTTATCTGGCCACCGATATCAACCAACATTGCACCCCTGTGAGTCTGCTCATCTGTAAGAATTGCCTGTGCAACAGCTACAGGCTCTAAGATGCGTCCCTCAATAGATAAGCCTGCTCGCTCCACGCTTTCCGCCATGTTCTCGAGGATTGCAACTTGTCCCGTAATAACCCTGGCGTTGACCTCTAATCTGATACCGGTCATCCCTTCAGGGTCTTGAATACCACCAAGTCCGTCTACGATATATTCCTGAGGTAGGACTGATATGATCTCCCGGTCAGGCGGGACAGCAAGAACACTTGCCGCATCGAGGGCTTGCTTCACATCGAGGGCAGTTACTCGCCAATCATCTCCTGAGGTAGCCGTCATGCCGTGACTGGTGGCGCATGATACACGAATTACAGGGACTCCCACAAATACGTTGCGCGTATTAACGCCTGCCATGCGTGTTGCGCGCTTGTTTGCAGTTGCTATCGCAGATGCGACTTCATCAATATCAACAATCACTCCGCGACGAAGACCCTGGCACGGTTCTTCTCCGACGCCTATGACATCAATTTCGCCCTCGTCATTCACTCGAGCTATGACTTGGGATACTCGTGTAGTGCCGATATCTAAGCCGGCAATAATACTGTTATGAGACATAGATTACCTCCTGTATCTACTACACAAAGAATTCAACGTCTTTCATATGACTCCTCTTCTCGGAGGAGCCTTCTTTTAAACCACTTATCAAGCATGTATCTTCGGATAATGCCTACATTATTAAAGATTCTAATGCTAAAAGCCACAGTTGCCCCTAAAACGAGGTCAACGCCGAGTTTATCCCCTACCATGGTTAGCGCTGCGGCCAGTGCTGTATTTACCACAAAGCCGGAAATGAAGACAGTCTTGTCAAAGGTCCCTTGTAACCCTGCGCGAATTCCGCCGAACACACAGTCCAGTGCTGCGAGAATACCTATAGCAATATACTGTGAGTATTTTATTGGAAAGCGTAAAGGTGTAAGCAGGGCAATTATGATACCTACAATGAGACCGATCGCAGGCAGCATCATTTCTGCGCTCCCTCCAATACCTGCTTAGCATATTGAAAATATAAACCGCCTTTATAACCTGGAATTTGGACTGAAGCCGCTTTTTGAACTTTCGCCTCGATGCCCCATGCTCTAAGAGTATCCAGTATTCCGTCTCTCATGTGCAACGCGCTGTCCAGCGCGTCAGGGTTACCAATTGCATGTATCTCATACGGCGGCCCAATCCGGACGTTATTGACGGAGATTACAGGGCCGGAACACCTGACTTCAGAAGTAGCGACCATCCTTTGGCCGTTTACCGATACGGCTTCAGCCCCTGCAGCTGACAGTTCATTGACTACTTGAAGGATATCGTTATCATGGACAAGGAACAGTTCAGGGCTTTCCCCTGGCAGGGCTTGGCGCTTGCTGTCATTTAGTGTAACGATTACACCGGAGCCTTCAACAGGTGTCAGTCCTGCAGCCATCCTTGCCTTTGCAAGTTCAGCTCTAATGGTTTCAGCAGTTTTTTCTCCCTCTACGACCTTGGATACCTGCTCTCGAAGGACTTCTACTTCCTTTTCCAGGATCATTCTTTCTGCGTCAGATCTTCGTAGCATATCGCTGAGGTCTTCCAGTCGCCTTGACGGTATCTGGCTTTTCCCTATGTACTCCTGTGTTCTAACCTGTCCCACCAGCAGTATGCCAAGGATAACGCACACTCCGGCGACATACAATTCAAATGCCCGAGCTCTTTTCACCTCTTACCCCCCAGCAGAAACCTGATCTCCCCCGTAGATTATACTATAGCTTGGGCATTTGTCACTAGTTGGTATGTTTTATCACAGGTCTTTTGGGAAACCGTACGTCAATGTAGGATGCATGACGGTTTTCTTCATTCAACCTAAGCAATAGAGAATGTAAGACGTCAAGGCGTGTAAGATACTCGTTTCGAGTTCCTAACCCCAGCGTCACCCAGGTGCCGGATTGCAGGTAAATTGAGATGCCGGTGGCAATTGAATAGCTGATCTCCGAGACTTCTTTCGAGAGGTTCGGAGGGAGGATAGTTGCAACGAGGAGCACTGAATCAAGTCCTTGAGACTCAATCCGTTTTCCGACCAATACTTGTTGCGGTCTGATTCCGGTAATCAGCGGCGGGTCTTTTGCACCATAGGACTCAGCAATTGCGATAGCAAAGCCGTCGGCATCTACAAGGACGTAGTACCCTGAATAAGGCATGACTGCAACCTGCGCCCGCTCTGTCACGTTTAGTACCAGCGTAGAAGGAAGCTTGCGTGCTACCAGAACCTTGTCCACTCTTGGATGGGCCTCAATCCTCTCGGCCAACATAATCAAGTCTACATCAAAGATGTTGGTGTCCTTGACGTAATCGCTAAGAACGGCAATCTCACCGGATGAAATGGTTGTAAGTCCCAAGATGTCTATATGCTCTACGAGAAAGAATGAGGATTTGAGAAATCCAAAACTTGTACCTGCCAAGAACAAAAGAATCAGGGCAAAAGGTATCAGCCTCGAAGGCGCTCTTTTCTCTTCTCCGGAAACATCTAGTTCGTCCACAACGCAACTCCTATTATCCTACCTGGCGCTTCTTCGTCATGTCTATCCTTTCAATTGAAGCGCCCAATAGTCTTAGTTTTCCCGGAAGATCCTCATATCCTCGATCAATGTGGTCAATTCCAGTGAGCTCGGTGACACCTTCAGCAGCCAGAGCTGCAAGGATTAGCGCAGCTCCTCCTCGAAGATCCGGTGCTTCCAGCGTAGTGCCATGCAAAGCGGGTACTCCGGTTATCATGGCCTGTTTCCCATCTACTGTTACCTTAGCGCCCATTTTTGTCAGTTCTTCAGTGTACTTGAATCTCAATGGGAAAACGCCTTCAATGATTTCAGATGTGCCTTCCGCTAAGCTCATCGCAGCAACAAACTGAGGCTGCACGTCTGTGGGGAATCCCGGATAAGGCAGGGTTCGAATATTGGCTGAATGCAACCGTTTGTGCCATGGCTTTCTGGCGATTACATAGTTGTCCCCTTCTATGATTTCCACTCCTGTTTCTCGAAGCTTGGCAATTAGAGCTTGCTGGTGTTCAGGGGTAGTGTTTTCAATGCGGGCTTCGCCTCCTGCTACCGCTATTGCAGTCAAGAATGTCGCCGCTTCTACACGGTCAGGGATTACTGTATAGTCAGTTGCGCGAAGTTCCTTCACGCCTTCAATCTTAATTGTATCAGTACCTGCTCCCTTTATATTCGCGCCTAAACGATTGAGGAAATTCTGTTCATCGACTATTTCAGGTTCTCGTGCTGCGTTCCGAAGGATAGTTGTTCCCTCAGCAAGACAGGCTGCAGTCATTATGTTTTCAGTCGCGCCGACGCTCGGTATGTCCAGGAGAATTTCCGCGCCTCTCAATGTAGACGCCTTGGCTGACACAAACCCGTATTCCTCCCTGATTTCGGCGCCCAGGGCGGAAAATCCCTTTAGATGTAGGTCGATCGGACGAGGTCCGATATTGCATCCTCCGGGTTGTCTTGTCTTCACATATCCGAACCGCGCCAGAAGGGGTCCCATAACCTGAATTGATGCACGCATCCTTATTACCAGTTCCTCAGAGGGTTCCAGCTTGTTTACGCCTGACGGATCAATGACAATACTGCCATCTTGGTGGAAATCGACTGTTGCTCCCAGTCCTCTCAAAACGCCTGCCATGGTATTCACATCCACGATCTGTGGAATACCCGTGAGCCTGCACGGTCCTCCGGCTAATAGTGACGCAGCCATTATTTTTAAGGCTGCGTTCTTTGCGCCGCCTACCGTGACCTGTCCGCTGAGAGGCCTCGGGCCGGTAATCTTCAGTTTCACAGCGGAGTCACCCCCACATACTTACCCCCCAAGGATTCTTACCTCGGGTTCTAGCATCACTTGGAACTTGGAATAGACGACTTCTTGCACGTGTCTCATAAGAGAAATCACATCGTCTGCAGTGGCGCCTCCGTTATTCACGATGAAATTAGCATGAAGACAAGAAACTTCGGCACCGCCTATGCTGACCCCTTTGAGTCCGGCTGCATCTATGAACCTACCGGCTCCTTGGCCGGTTGGGTTCTTAAACGCACACCCGGCGCTGGGTAGACTCAAAGGTTGACGACATGCGCGTTCTCGGAGGTATTCCTGCATGCGCTTTTGAACTCTCTCAGGCAAATCTCGCTTCAAGGCAAAGTCTACCTCAACAAGGATTAAGGGCTCCGCAAGGACGCGCGTGGTTTTTGTTCCCGGTTCAAGATTCTCTCGGTTCAATCGCATTTGGTGTCCGTCGTAGGTAATCACCTCCGCCGTATCAACAAGCTCAGCCATGAAACCACCAAAAGCAGCTGCGTTCATTGTTACAGCTCCGCCTACCGTCCCTGGGATCCCACCGGCGAATTCCAGGCCGGAGAGACCTTGGAGTGCAGCTTCTCTACATACCTGCGGCAAGAGCGCGCCTGCCCCGCATCGCAATATGCCGTCCCCCAGACGATTGACATGTGAAATGGTATTTGCGATTTTTATTACGACTCCCCGTATTCCTTCATCTCTTACCAAGAGATTAGTGCCTGCGCCTATAATATGGAAAGGGGCTTGCAGGTCAGATAGGGCTTTGATGAGAACCAAAAGGTCCGGGATGTCCTGGGGCACAACTAAAACATCAGCAGGGCCTCCGATACGAAAAGAGGTATGGCGGGACATAGGTTCATTAGCGTATACCGGTCCGCGCACCTTGTCTTTTAGCTGCAATGCCAGGGTTATTCCTTCCACCCATCTCTCATCCTTTGCACAAATTCTCTGGCCACAGAGTCTATGTTGCCTGCACCCATCGTTACGACTATGTCATCGGATTTCACAAGGCCTGTCAACGTCCGCGCAATTTCATCAGTATTCTTGACGAAAATTGTCCTAGGGTTGCTATTCTTCTTTATTGCTTCTGCAAGTCCTTCACCGGTTACGCCCGGTAAGGGTTCCTCACCTGTACCTCTGTGATAAATGTCAGTTATTACTACAATATCAGCGCCTGCAAATGCTTTTACGAATCTGTCAAAAAGCAACTGGGTCCTGGTGAACCTTTGAGGCTGAAACACTACTACAAGGCGTCTCTTATGGGTCTCCTTAAGAGCTGATATCGTTGCCTCAATCTCCAAGGGGTGGTGAGCATAGTCATCCAGTACCAAGATGTTTTGAACTTCCCCTATAAGCTCCAGGCGCCGTCTTGCTCCTCGAAACTTACCCAGGCTAGCCTTGATTTTTTGGAATGGAATGCCGAGTTCAAGCCCGACTGCAATAGATGCCAAGGCATTGCATATATTATGCCTCCCTGGTACAACAAGTTCCACATTCCCCAGTGGAGTTTTGTCCAGAATTACTTGAAATTCATAACCTCGGCTTCTTACCACAAGGTTATGGGCTAATAAGTCACCGTTTTCAAACCCAAACAGAAGCTTCCTGCACCTGAGGCCCTTTTCCATTTGCATGACCCGGGGATCATCAGCAAACAGAATAGCTAAATCACGGTCGTCAATACCCTGGAGAAACGTGGCAAATGCCTTGTTGATGGAATCCGAATTCTTGTAATAGTCAAGGTGATCATCATCAATATTCGTTACCACTGCAATCCTGGGCTTGATCTTTAGAAAGGATCCATAGGCTTCGTCTGCTTCCACCACTATGACTTCACTCTGTCCGTATCTACCACCCATAGGCACGTGTTCGGCTTCTTCCCCCAGGATGATCGTGGGATCCAGGCCTGCCTCAATCATCATTACCCCTATCATCGATGACGTAGTGGTTTTGCCGTGAGTGCCTGTGACTGCAATTCCAAACTTGGACGCTACGAGCTTCCCTAAGATCTCAGCTCTGGTTACCACAGGTATTCCGTTTTGGATAGCTGTAGTAATCTCTACGTTGTCCGGAGGGATCGCGGCACTGACTACTGCAATACTTGCGCCTGCCACATTTGACGGGTCATGACCGACGTAAACGGAAGCTCCGAGACTGTGAAGGTATTCAAGCCGCAAAGACGGTGAAATGTCGCTGCCACTTACGGAGCAGCCCATCTCAAGGAGGACTTTAGCTATGGAACTCATTCCGTGCCCTCCGATGCCTATGAAGTGTATTCTACCCTTTGACTCTGTGAAGTTAAGTTCTCCCAAACCACACCCTACTTTCCGAGGATCTAGACAATTCAGCGTAGATCCGCGCATATTGATCCTATGCTGTTCTAGGTTCCTGTGCTACTCATAGGGAATTCAGGCCTTTAGGCCTGTCCCCTTGACAAGGAAACCACAATATCTACTAATTCATCAGCAGCCCCGGGCCGGCCCAGCTTACGGGATTGCGTTGCCATTTCTCCGCGCAGCTTCTCATCATCGATGATTTTGTTAATGGCTCGGAGTAAAGAATTCGGGCTTAAGTCCTTTTCGTGAATCACGAAGGCAGCACCGGCAGCTTCGAGCGCATTTGCGTTTTTCTCCTGATGTCCTTCAGCTGAGCTTGGCAAAGGAATGAGAATCGACGGCAAGCCTCGCCCGGTAATTTCCGCGATTGATATGGCGCCTGCCCTGCCTACTACAAGGTCAGAGCAAGCCATAGCATGATCCATGCGATAAATGTAGTCTTGTACCACAAGACGCGATGTTCTCAAAGCCTGGGCACAATTGGCCTCCAATTCCTTTATGACATGGTCGTAGTCAAGCTTACCAGTCTGATATATCACCTGAGTATCTTTGGATCTCATCATTTCCGGCAGAATCTTGACCATCACTTTATTAATGGCTCTCGCTCCTTGACTACCACCGAAGATCAAGACTGTGAGATGCCGGGGGTTGAGTCCGAAAGCAGCCAGCCCTTGATTTCTCTTTGTTTCCAATATTGAACGTCTTATCGGGTTTCCGGTAAGACGTACTTTTGCGTTCCTAGGGAAATACTTAGCTGACTCAGGATACGTTACTGCTACCATATTGGCTATACGCGAGAGAATCCGCGTGGTGTACCCGGGCAAAGCATTCTGTTCATGAATCAGGGTAGGTATACCCAGTAGCCATGCTGCCAGCACAACAGGGCCTGACACATAGCCTCCTGTTCCCACCGCAACATCAGGTTGGAACCTTTTTAGTATTGCCCTCGCCTGAAAGACGCCTTTGAAGGCACGATAAAAAGTTGTGAGCGTATCCAGCGACACCTTGCGCTGAAACCCTGCAACATCTATGAAGAGCAACTCGAAGCCTTCTTTGGGTACCACATCGACTTCCAGTCCCCTTTTCGTCCCGACAAACACAACCTCGGCATCGGGTATCCTCCCGAGGAGGGTTCTTGCTATCGTTATCCCAGGGTATATGTGTCCTCCGGTACCCCCGCCGGCAATTATCACTTTCACTGTCCTCACCTCAAAGTCGAGTGCTTAGAGATATTAAGAAGCACTCCTATGGCGGCAAGTGTCGTTACCAGGGAAGACCCGCCTGAACTGATAAGGGGTAACGTTATACCTGTTATGGGCAGCGCTCCGGAAACGACTCCAACGTTGACTATTGCTTGAAACACTATCATGGTAGTTATCCCTACTGCAAACAGCTTCCCAAAGACGTCTTGCGTAGCGATGGCGATACGCAGGCCCCGCCATGCAAACAGGAAATACAATACGAGCACTGAGGCAGCCCCTACAAAACCAAGTTCCTCTCCGATAATAGCAAAGATGAAGTCTGTGTGCTGCATGGGGAGATAAAGAAATTTCTGCCTGCTCCTTCCCAGTCCCACACCGAACAGTCCACCGGAACCCAACGCAAGAAGCGACTGGATAATGTGAAAACCGGAGCCTAGTGGATCTTCCCACGGGTGAAGAAACGCTAAAAAGCGTCTGGCTCGATAGGGAGCTGCAATAGCCATGGCTGCGAGCCCAGGAAGTCCTAAGGCAGCCAAAGACGCAAGATGAAAGATGCTTGCCCCTGCAGCAAACATCATAACAAGAGACACCGCCAGGATAGTCCCGGCAGTGCCGAAGTCCGGCTCGAGCACTATCAAGCCGAATACTATCCCTACGATAATCAAAGGCGCCAGCAATCCCCTGGAGAATTGATGTATTCTTCCGATTCGGTTTGACAGGAGATTTGCCATGAAGAGGACCATGGCGAGTTTTGCTACTTCTGAAGGCTGGAATGGAATAGGGCCTATATCAATCCATCTCCTTGAACCCCGGATTGCCATACCAAGCCCGGGAAGAAGGACAGCAACGAGTAAGAGGAGGGCTACGATGAGCGCAGGCCAGGCTAGTTTCTTCCAGCCATTATAGTCAATCTGCATTGTGATGGTCATTGCCACAATACCCAGTCCTGCCCATGCCAACTGACGTTTGAGGAAGTAGTAGGCGTCGCCATAGGTTGCCCGTGCAGTTACAGAGCTGGCACTGAAGACCATGACCACTCCTATACTCAATAGGGCAAGCGTAAGCAAGAAGATCACTATGTCAGGCGAATAATTTGCACTGGATTTTCGCTCACGGTTCATAACATCTACCCTCCCTCGCTGCTTTCGCCTGGTGTTGTCGCTGTCGTGTCTGCTCGGTACGATTGCATTATCTAATATTTAAGAAAAGCCAAGAACCCAAGCATTGAGAAGATCATCCCCAGGATCCAGAATCGAGTTACCACTTTAGGCTCTTTCCATCCTGACAACTCAAAATGATGGTGAATAGGACTCATTCTAAAAACCCTCTTGCCACCGCTGAGTCTGAAGTAGGTAACCTGGATTACCACAGATAATGCCTCAAGGACAAAAACCCCTCCTATGACAACCAGAAGGAATTCTGTCTTTGTAAGAATTGCTAAGCTGCCAAGGGCTGCTCCAAGAGCCAAAGAACCGGTATCTCCCATGATTACCTCTGCAGGATGGCAGTTAAACCATGCGAAGCCTATACAAGCACCTGCAAGAGCGGAAGCGAAAACACCAAGGTCCCGCCTGCCTAATATTGCTGCAACTACACTGTACGTAACGCAGGCCAGCGCTGATGTGCCTGCTGCCAGTCCGTCCAGGCCGTCAGTAAGGTTTACCGCATTAGATATGGATATCATGACAAAAATCACAAACAATGAATAACCGACTATCCCAAGATCCGGTCGAAAAGAAGTGAAGGGAATGGCAACAATAGATCCGAGTTCAGGTGAGGTTGCTACATATAGTCCTAGAAGCCCTGACAACAAGGCCTGGAAGGCAAGCTTGTACCGTGCCCGTAACCCTAGGGGCCTCTGAAGCGCAACTATGATGAAATCATCTGCCAGGCCTATTGCTCCGAATCCCAGAGTGAGAAAGAGCGCCCATGCCACGTCGAGTGTCCTGGGCGCCAAGAGGAGCGTGGACAATGAGACGCCGAGGAGAATCATGATTCCACCCATCGTTGGCGTGCCTGCCTTCCTAAGATGGGTCGAAGGGCCGTCCTGACGTATGGACTGTCCGACCTTCAGGGCCTTGAAAAGCCTGATAGCTGTAGGGCCGATTACGAGTACTATTGCGAAAGCGAGTAGCGCTGAGTACGCTTCATTTGACATGCTGTCTGCCTCCAGTGCTTTCCAAGAGCGCCTTGGAAATCTCCTCCATCTCCATTGATCTGGAGCCTTTGACCAGGATTACATCACCTGGACGCACAAGCTTCCTTAGCGTATCAATAGCCAGGTCCTTCTTGCGAAACATGAAGACCGTATCTTCACTCTTACCCAGCCGAATAGCCTCTTGCCCTGCAAGACCGGCTAAATCACCTACGGTAATGAGAACGTCAACGGAGCGCTCCATTACTTGTTTGCCCAGGTTTAGATGGGCTGTATCAGCAATATCGCCGAGTTCCAGCATGTTTCCTAGGACGGCAATTGTCCTTCCCTCTGTACCTCCTATATCCTTAAGCACATTCAGGGCTGCATTCATGGATGAAGGGCTTGCGTTGTAAGTGTCATCAATCACAGTGAATCCTGAAGCAGTTTCTATAATGTCCATGCGCTGGACAGTCAATTCGGCCTTGGCAAGCCCTTCGATAACAGAACGTGTATCAAGGCCTGACACAAGGGCACAAGCTGCTGCTGCCAGAGCATTGTAAACATTGTGCGTGCCTGGGACAAGGACTTGAGCTTCAAAAGACCGGCTTCCGTACTCTATGGTTAATTGAGTCCCGTCTTTCCCAAGGCTGCGAAGGTTATGCCCCCTGATTTCGTTTCCGTCTTCCAGTCCGAAGAGAACGGAACGGCCTTGGACCCTGTCTTTCATTTTGGCAGTATAGGGACAGTCACCGTTTAGCACTGCAACACCGGTATCTCCCAGGACTTCAATAAGTTCAGACTTGGCTCTTGCGATGTTTTCACGGGAACCCAATAGTTCTATGTGGCTTTCTCCGACATTTGTGATGACCCCTACATTGGGCCGGATAATCTCGGAGAGTTCGCGGATTTCTCCCGGGGCTCTCATAGCAAGTTCAACGACACATGCTTCGTGATGCTCATCAAGTCCAAGCAAAGTCAGGGCAACCCCGATTTCATTGTTGAGGTTCCGATAAGTCTTGGCAGTCTCCATTCGTTGGGAAAAAATAGCGTGAATCATGTCCTTTGTCGAGGTCTTACCTGTACTCCCTGTTACTGCAATAACAAAAGTCCCTAAACGCTGCCTATTGTAATGCGCCAGCCTCTGTAAGGCCCAAAGGGTGTCCTCTGTGTGAATTACCCATACTCCGCAAGGGAGATCCCCGGTTTCGATTGTGCGGGACACTACTATACCACGCGCTCCTTTTGTGGCTGCCTCAAGAGCAAAATCATGTCCGTCAAAGTTCGGGCCTGTCAAGGCGAAGAACAGCTCCCCGCCTTTGATATTCCGCGAATCAGTGGCAATTCCCAGGAATGCTTCGTGTTTTCCGGGGATTTCGGCATGCGCCGAAATTGTGCTAAGAACTTCATCCAATGTGAATTTAGGCATTCTTCATGCGCTCCTTCAGCAGGCTGGCTGCAACTTCTCTGTCGTCAAAATGGATGGTGGCGTCGTGAAATATCTGGTATGTTTCATGTCCTTTGCCTGCGATGACCAAAACATCACCTTCTTCAGCCGACAAGATTGCCCTTTCTATGGCAGATGCCCTATCAACGATGATCTCATATCCTAAACGCGGTTGTCCCTCATTAAGCACGCCTTCTTCGATTTCTTTAGAGATATCACCGGCATCTTCAGTCCTGGGATTATCAGAAGTGATAATCACGCGATCCGCTAAGGCTGCAGCGATCTTTCCCATCACCGGCCTCTTGGATCTGTCCCGGTCGCCTCCGCAGCCAAACACAACAGTTAGAGTGCCGGGTCCTAAGTGTCGTGCCTCTCTTAAGATGTTTTCAAGGCTGTCAGGGGTATGAGCGTAGTCAACCAAAACAGCAAAAGGTTGGCCTTCATCTACCGATTCGAACCTGCCAGGTACCCCTTTAAGGGATTGAAGGCCTGAGCTTATTGTATCAGGATCAAGTCCTCGCGCAAGCCCGCACGCTATCGCTGCGAGGGCATTGTAGACATTGAAGATTCCCTTGAGATTAAGGGATACGGGGAAATTACCTTGCGGCGTGTGGGCTGTAAAAGACGTATCCTTCCCGTACAACCTGAGCTCTTTGGCGGTTATCTGTGCTGAACCGTTAGAAATTCCGTAAGTTATGATTCCCGTAGGGACCTTCGACAGGATGAAATCAGAGTTGGGGTCGTCTACATTTATGATGGATATCTTGGTTTTGTTGCTCTTTCCATGACTTACGGACTCAGCTGCAAGATTCTCAAAGAAAGATGCCTTTGTGGCAAGATAGTTGCTGAATGAACCATGAAAATCCAGGTGATCATGGCCAATGTTAGTGAAGACTCCAAGATCGAAGTCGATTCCCCGTATTCTTTGAAGAGCAATGGCATGGGATGAAACCTCCATTGCTACCGCCTTTTCTTCAGATGCTCGCATTGTCGCAAGGAATTCTTGAATGTCTGAGGACTCAGGTGTAGTGTGTTTGGCCGGGATTGTCAGATTCCGTGAAACGCAGCCGAGAGTCCCTATGATTCCACAGGACATTCCTGCCTTGTCCAGCACGCTCTTGATCAGGTAGGTTGTAGTGGTTTTGCCTTTGGTCCCTGTTACTCCTATACAGAACACTGATGCTGAAGGGTTATGGTAGAAAGCAGCTGCGATATCCCCTAGAGCCTTCCGGGAATCGGTGACTTTCACAACGCCCAGAGTACCGGGAACCTTGGTTTCTTTATCTATGACAACAGCTACCGCACCTTTCGCGGCTGCTTCAGGGATGTACGCATGGCCATCATGGTGCTCACCGCGTATACATACAAACAGATATCCAGGGCGGATCCTGCGAGAATCGTAAGTGATTCCCAGAATCTCTACGTCAGCATTGCCGGTGCAACTATATGGAGTCACTCTGGAATGTGCCATAAGTTCGTTAAGTTTCATCACTCACGTGCCCCACCTATCCTGTGATTGTTATCGCCATTTGTGTCACACTAAGTATGAGTTCATTAGCTTTCGCTCGTTTTCCAAGGTCTTGGGTGGCCCTCAACGGTACGTACGCTTTCTGAAATCGGCGATTACTTATGGTGATCTGCTTAGAATAGCGCGGTTACTACCATTATTTCGCCAATGATTGTCCAGTATGACAAATACCGGGAAATTTATCTGTCTTGATTCTCCGGTGCAGCCCATGCCCACATACTATTGATTGACAGGGAGTGGCTCAAACCTTACTTGGACGACTGTACCGCGCTTAACAGACGTTCCATGCTGCGGTTTCGAGCTCTTGGCTACCCCGGTGCCTTCCGCTTCCATACGAAGGCCCAAGTCTGACAGGATAACTGCGACATCTTTCATAGTCCTGCCTATGACATTGGGGACTACCACTTCACCCTCTACATTATAGGATTCGGGTTTATCCAAGTAAAGAATGACAGTGGTGCCTCTTTGGACTTTAGCCGATGCGGCCGGTATCTGGTGAACAACTTCCACGCCTGTGCCTTTCGTTGAGACGTCAAGGCCGAATTCTGCTACAAGAAGTCTTGCTGCTTCATCAGGATTACAGCCAATGAGGTTCGGCACAATCACTTGTCGGCTTTCCGGGTCGCGTTCTTCCGTCTCCGGGGGCATGCTTGGCGAGATCTCCATATACCTTAGGACATCCTTCAATATGCCTTGAAATGCAGGAGCTGCAAGGACTCCGCCATAGCTTATGCCGACATCCGGTTCATCCCAGATTACCAGGATCGCTATTTTCGGATCTTCAACAGGTGCGAATCCTAAGAAAGACGCAACTCGTTTGTCAGAGTATCTACCTGCTTCAGGCTTTTCTGCAGTTCCTGTCTTGCCTGCCACGCGATAGCCGGGAACCTTGGCCCTGAACCCGGATCCGTTGACTACTACTGATTCCAGTATCAGAGAAAGCTCTTTTGATGTCTCTGCACTGATAACCTGTCTTATGGGATCTTTCTGAAATTCCTTTATAATGAACCCGTCAGGGTCCACAATTTTCGAAACAAGGTGAGGGCGCACGAGTGTACCGCCGTTTGCGATTGCCGAAAGCGCAGACAACAACTGAATGGGGGTTACGGAAATTCCTTGGCCGAAGGAAATATTGGCGAGTTCCACAGGCCCGACATTCTTCGGGCGTTGGAGAAGGCCTGTAGCCTCACCCGGATAGTCAATTCCCAACGAGCTTCCAAGCCCAAATGCTTGAATATACTTATAAAAGCGCTCCTGCCCCAGCTTGGTGCCTAGTGTGGCGAACACGACGTTACACGAGTTTTCAGTGGCTTCAGTAAACGTTTGACTCCCGTGGCCTCCTGCAAGCCAACATCTTACGTACCTGTCACCAACCTTTATGAATCCTGGGTCGAAGAAGGTGTCATCAGGCCTGACAACACGTTCTTCAAGGGCGGCAGCGGCAGTGATTATCTTGAAAGTGGAACCCGGTTCATACGTGTCTGACACAATAGGGTTTCTGCGAAAGGAGTCAGGTTGTTCAAAATAGCGGTTAGGATTGTACGCAGGCCGTGAAGCCATAGCCAGCACTGCCCCGGTCATCGGATCCATGGCCAGAATCATTCCCCGCTTTGCTTTGACCTCTGCCATCCCCTTATCAAGCTCGCGCTCGACGATATACTGAATTACTTCATCTATGGTGAGATACAGGTCATTGCCATCTACCGGTGGTATGAACTGTGTAATTCCACCGGGGATTTCTTTCCCTGTGGCATCTCGTTCCGACCTCACCTGCCCTCTTGTTCCTTGGAGGAAGGAGTCATACTGGACTTCGATACCTTCGAGTCCCTGATTGTCTATTCCCACTATGCCCAGGACATGGGCTGCCAGACTGTCTTTTGGATAAAACCTTTGGCCCCGTTCTGCAAATCCGATTCCTTTGAGGTTGAGTTTTCTGAGAGTCGCCGCTTTCTCCGGATCCACTCTGCGGTCTATCCAAACTGTAGCCACAGGTTCCGAGAGCTTCTTCCTCACAGTCTCCACATCAAGCCCAAGTATTTTTGAGACCTGTTTTGCAGTGTCCAACGGGTCATCAATGTCGGCTGGGACTGCATACACTGCATCAGCGCTGACACTCACCGCAAGTTCTCTGCCTTTGACGTCTCGGATAGTCCCCCTGCGAGCGTCTACAGGCACGGGATAGAGCCGTTGATCCAGAGCCAGCTTCCGGTAATGCTCATTTTGGGCAACTTGTACCCAGAAAAGTCTCCCGATGAGGAAAAGGGTGACTGCTGCCCACATAAGAAAAAGCGAGCCTACCCTCTTTTTCATGGTAATGCTCGAGTGATTAGACACAGACTGTTCCCTGCCTTATGAGTCTATTTAGGTCTGACTCTCGGATGATCACAACTGGGAATATCGTAGAACCATCTTGCTACAAAGGGTGAAACAAGGCCTATGAGGATGTCTTCAGTTCGAGCTGAGACCTCAGCTACCAGCCCTGAAAGCTTCTCTGATGTTTTCCTCGGAGAAGCGTCAGCCACATCCAGGCGATTGGTTACAGATGCTACCATAATGAATTCGGTTTTCAGAGGTTTTGTCATACCCAGAGATATCATAGCTTCTCTTTCAATCCTGGCAAGCGAACTCAGCTGTGCCATGGATAGACTAAGGCGATCGTATTCTGTCTGAGTAGCCGCAAGCGTTCGCTCAAGCACATGTAATCGATAACCGGTATCGATTACGTGAGCTCTCAGTGCCAGGCTGCCAATGAGGAGTCCGGTGATAAGCAGAGCCCCAAACATTCGTTTTCCGAGGCCGGCGCGTTTCCTTGATTTTCCGGCGGCCTCTCTTGGTTTTGCCGGAGCCTGTTTAATTCTTCCTTTTGATCTAGGTAACGACCTCGCTGCCGCTGGTACCATCTGTATTCCCTCCCCGATTCCCTTAGAACTTCTCTGCTGCTCTAAGCTTTGCACTCCGGGACCTGGGATTTGAGATAACCTCTTCCTCACAGGGAACAATAGGCTTCTTAGTCAGAATTCGAAGACAGCCTTGGTTCCTCGACCCGGACATCTCAAGAAACATCGTTTTCACAATTCTATCTTCCAGGGAGTGATAAGAGATAACTACCAATCTTCCCCCTGGGCAAAGGATTCTTATGGCCTGATCTAAACCTTCGTGCAATTCATCCAATTCATGGTTTACTGCAATCCTGAGAGCTTGAAACGTGCGACGTGCAGGATGAGGGCCCGACCTCCTGGCTCTTGCCGGGATGGCTGCTTTGACGATATCCACAAGCTCACCTGTGGTAACTATCGGTGCCTTCTCCCGTCGCCTCACTATGAATTCAGCTATGCGCGCCGCCCAGCGTTCTTCGCCATAGAGCTTGAGTATTTCGGCAAGTTCTTCAGCCGGCAGGTTGTTTACGAGGTCTCGGGCAGACTCCCCTGTTCCCTGCCTCATTCGCATATCAAGTGGACCGTCTTCCATGTACGAGAAGCCTCTTTCAGGTTCGTCCAATTGATAACTGGAGACTCCGAGATCGAATAGGATTCCGTCAACCTGCAAAACGTTAAGGCGCATCACGATATCCTGTAAGTCGCTGAAGTTTCCATGAACGAAAGTTACGGTATCGCTGAAGTGTTTCAGTTCTTGCTTTGCAGCTGAGATTGCGTCTCGGTCCCTGTCTATCCCTATGATTTGAGCCCCTGCACCGGCGAATTCCAGAAGACCGAGGGTGTGCCCTCCGCTTCCCAGCGTGCAGTCGATGTAGACCCCGCCTGGCTTAGGATTCATTAACCAGACTACTTCGTCTGGCATGACCGGGGTATGGTATTCTCTCTTGATGTTTTCTGTCATTTGGTTCATCAGCCTGTTCTTGTGACTTCTCGGTCTATACCACCGTGAGCCAGTTTCTCGGCTATCTCCTCATAGGATTCCTCTGCCAGGCCTCTGTAACCCGTCCAAACCTCCAGGCTCCATATCTCTATTCTGTTCATGACACCGATGACTATCGCATCTTTGGAGAGGCCTGCATATTCTCTGAGATAAGCGGGAATGTTGATTCGCCCTTGCCTGTCCAGTTCGCATTCGCATGCCCCTGAGAAGAACAGTCTGCTATACGCTCGCGCGTCTCGCATTGTAAGGGGGAGTTTTGAGAACTCAGCAAGTTGTCTCTCCCATTCATCCCTCGGAAAGATGAACAGGCACTTGTCCAGCCCTCTGGTAGCAAAAAAGTGGTCGCCTAGGTCGTCCCTGAATTTGGCGGGGATAGCCAGTCTACCTTTATCATCAATATTATGTTCATAGGTCCCGATGAACATTGGTGCCTGCAAATTCACCACTTCTCCCCACTTTGCCCCACATTGGTAACAATTCTCTTCTATACTTATCCGTAAACTCCTTCTTGTACATGGAAACTTTTTCGAAGTAATTGAGAGTTGAGGTATAGGAGGGGATTACTGCTATTGATGCGGAAAAAGATCGGGCTGTATAGATCCAAAAAGGGACGGGCCAGAAGCAAGACTCGTCCCTTGTGGAATAGATTCTCTTTAGTGCAATCAGCCGACTACTTCGTCGTCTACCCGGAACAGCCAGATTTCGCTATGACCGTTCATGTGTGATATGACAGCTATTTGACCCCTGATCGACCAGGTGAATTCAGCTATCCCAGGTGCGCTTATTATCTGTTTTAATCTACCGCCACCCGAAGGGCATACTGCAAGACCTGCGGGGTTTGTCATTAGCCATTGGCCGCAAGGCGAGATTTCCAGCAAATCTCCGGCTTTCTCAGCCAGAATTCGGTGCAAGCCGTTTGATCTGTCAAAGCAATAGACAGTCTTGTTCATTATGTAGTAGATGGACATTCCATCAGGTGATGCCTGTATTGCGCTGATGGCGCCCGGTAGTTGGAACAGTTCATTTGTGGTGCTGCCCTCTGACAATACCAGGACACTGGAGGTTTTGTTGCCCGCGGATTGCGTTTCCAGTAATGCAAAGAATTCATAAGATCTGGAAGGACATCTGAGAGCAAGCAGAGTTCCACTCTTGACGGAGTAGAGTGTCTCATGTGAACCTGACCTTGGATCAAAGACGCCTATTTTGTATCCTCCGCTACCTCGAGCGACGTACCTAAGCACAGCGTTGTCAGGGCGCCATTCAATCTCAGAAACGGTCCATCCAGAGCCTGCGCTTTCAGCCTTCTCTTTCTTGTCGTCGGCTCTGAATAAGATTTTCCCTTTACTGAGGTATGCGAAGCTGCTCGCGTTTTTCCCCGGTTCCGGACGTTCATCCGATGGAACGTCTGTAACCTCACTGATATCGCCTGTCATTGCATCAAGCACCTTAAGCCCTTTTCCTGCCGAGACAAAGAATACTTCGCTTCCGTCAGCTGCCCATGCCGGATTCTTCGAGCCTTTGGCGCCTGCATTGAATCTTGCTATTTCTGTAAGTGGAACACCGTTATCCACAGGGGCCAACGGAGGCCTTACAGGACAAGCGATAGCCGGTAGGTAGCATGTGGGTTGGTCTCCACATGTTCTGCTGCAGGTTGCCGCGGAACCGCATGTAGGCACGCAGGTGTAATAACCTTTACAGGTGGCGCTACATGTTGACATGCCCTGGCTGCATGTGGCTGCGCACGTAGGCGTAGGACTGCATGTTGTTCCGGTTGTAGCGTGTTCAATGTCGCACCCTGATTCACACGTGGGTTGACTCCCGCATGTCTCAGCGCAAGTTGCGCCACACGTCGCGCCACAAGTTGCACTACACGTTTCCGCGCAAGTGGGGCCGGTTCCACATGTCGCGCTACATGTCGCTGTACAAGTAGGGTTAGTTCCGCACGTCGCTGCACAAGTAGGATTGGTTCCACAGGTGGCTGCGCATGTGGGGTTAGTTCCGCAAGTCGCACCGCATGTGACTACGCACGTAGGCTTTATCCCGCAGGTTACAGCGCATGTAGACCCGCACGTCAGCCCGCAAGTGGGTTTAGTTCCGCAAGTCGCTGAGCATGTGTCTGCGCAAGTAACTTTAGTTCCGCATGTTGCAGCGCATGTAACGAGACATGTAGATGAGCATGTAGACCCGCACGTCAGCCCGCAAGTAGGTTTAGTGCCGCATGTCACGAGACAGGTGGGCGCAGTAGTAGGAGCAGGGCATATCCCGGATGTAGCCATAGGTTCTACCTGGTCGTTTTTCTCCCCTGACGAGTCGCTCTCCGGAGTCTCATATTCACTTGATTCGATACGCCAATACGGATTCTGAAGACGCTTATCCGCGAGTTCCGCCGAGTAAGCGAAAAGAGGTGAATCCATGACTTCCTCGGTAGCCTTCACCTTTGCGGCGGAAGTCCAAAACCCTACTACAAGCATGCATGAAAGCACTAGTACTACAGTCAAGAACCTTACTCTTTGTCTATTCATTTCATTTTCCCTCCTTTCCTTTTTCAATCAGCCGAAACTCTAAGTCGTAGATGGACTTAAGGGTCGAGTCAGGTATCGTGGAAGTCGTTCCCATGAGTTCATCAGAGAAAAGTCTTGACGCTGCAAATACAAAGACCTTACCTCGTCCGATTTGTTTTTCTGCAGCCACCGTCCTTTCCAGGCTATCACCCACTTGCAGATTACCGCCGGCTACTTGGTAAGTGAGGACATGTCGCTGGATTGGTTCTCCGTCAAGGCTGATGACAGATGCGATTTTGGGTTCTTTGACGGAAAGTCCGAAATTCCGCAAGAATTCATTGGCCAATCTGTCCGAGGATCCGTTTCCATGCATAACTAACAGGTATCCACCGGATTCCACGTATTGCCTTATCATATGATATTCACGATTTGAGAAACGTTTAGCAATATTCATAAGCACGACGACGTCGCATTCCAGCGCCTCACGAAGAGATGCAACCCTGGGGCGGCCTTCTACCCGCTGAATCCAGGTATAGAATGTATGGTAGGCTTTGGATGAATCAAGGAATATTGTCTCCTCCGGCAGCAACATCAAGGTATGATCTCGTTCAAAAGCTACTTCCAGAGTATCGCTGCGAATCTTGGGGGGATGCCGATAAGCGGCAGAGGTGAGGCTCTGACAGGACCATATGGCCAGATAGATACCTATGAGCGCTGCAAAGGCCATAGAAGGAGCAAGTGGTGCGAAAGCACGGCCTCTTCTGCGTATAAGCAGGAAGAGCCCGCATAGCAGGACAGCCGCAGCACCTAGAAGAACTGCCGGTAACCAGGTCAGGTATGCATTGCGATTGAGCCAACTGATCATGCCTATGAGGAGTTCCCATTTGCCCGGGATAAACATGAAGAAGTTGGACCACACTGTGCTGTCAGTGAATGCTACTACCCTTCCCTTTCCTGATGAAGCTGCAGCAGCCTGAATCAAGAGTCCATATTCCTTATCCAGATCCGGCCTGTCAGTGGCGAAGAAGTTCTCATGACTATAGTCAAGATATAGACTCTTCACTCCATAACCTGTGATTACGCCGGAGGCAAAGGGTGATATCCCCATTGAGCAGGAAGTCGCAAATAGAAATCTCGGAAGAAGTATTGCCGCAGGGTGACGGAATATGCTACGGTCTTCGTATATTGAGAGGCCTCCGGTTCTGAGATCGTATGTGCCGTCATACTTAAAGCGTAATCCAAATCTCTCTGCAACAGGATTTAAGTACGTACTGGTTCCAAAGACATTTGTATGATCACCTACTAGGAAAAGCCCTCCGCCTTTCTTGACAAATTCGCAAATAGCGTCGATTTCTTCTTCGTTATATGCCTCAGTGGGTGTTTTCAACATCAAGATGTCACAAGTCCCGAGGAGTTCACGGGAGATCGGTGAGTCAAGGTTTTTTGCGACGTCATAGTAATCTCGAAGATATGCTGCAAGGGAATAGTAATTGTATCCGGAATCTTCTCCGTACCATAGAGTATCGTATGGCCTGGTAGTCTTCTCCCAGATAGTGTGCTTTTCATCTATGAGGATTCTGCCCCGTTTCTTGATTCCCGGATCTCGAAATCCAAAGGCAAACACCAAAAGAAATGTGATTACACAGGCAAGAGCTTGAGGAGCCCACTGTTGGGATTGATGTTTGCCTATTTTGGCAGCTCCTTCATGCCGTTTCTTCTTTGGCGAATCTTGTGTGGTTCTTATTGGATCTGCGGTATCTTGCGTATTATAGGTATGTGCAAATCCTTTCCAGGCCGGCATTAGGGCGAGAGGCAAGAAGCTTCCTAATACCCATGCAGGCAACCAGAATATGTCATAGTCCCGGTATGAGACGGTAACAAGCAGAAGAAACACGTATCGTGCCAGGAAGAATGCAGCCAGAATGCTGAGGACTTCCCCGGTTTCCCGCATTATATTGATTAGGTTTCTGTTATGTTTCTTTCTTAGGATGACCTTCATGGTGATCCATCCGGCAAATACCATAATCATGAGGAGCAGGTTCAGTTTCTCCGACGTGGTGGCTAAAGTGAACTCATATCCCGGTGTGCGAATGAAAACACCATTTGCGCAAGGAGCCGCAGTTACTGAAAATATTCGAAGAAGCCAACAGATGACCGGGTCTAAGACTTCTATGTGGTGATGACGGGACTCAAAGGCGACGAAAGACGGAAGCACGAGGGCTTGCACAGTCATGACAATTCCTGCAGTGGCAAAGCCTGCGGCAATCCTACGTAGACGATTTGCAAGAAGAGTCAAGACCAGGCCGCATGCAATGAGACAAAGGCCCAGATTTTCAGGGAACGGAATGTGCGTCGAGATAAGCACCAGCGGGACAGCGCATAGGACGTACTGCTTGAGTATGGTCCCCGAGGTATCCGCGCCTCTCGAAGAAGGGGATGAGACGCAAAACAATACCAGCCCCATGAGCAAGGTTAACGTTCCAAGGCCACGTGAGGGGCTGTAATATGGTAGAAGCAATACCCAACTGAGTGAAAGGCTGACTATGCCTACCCATAAACCTATGGCGCTCCGTTTCCCTATCTCAATATCCATTGTCCCTCTTCCTCTGTGGATTCTCCGTTAAAATGCTATGCTTCTTAAGAACTCGATGTTAGCGAGGTTGACTTCTGACAGAGTCTCAAGATTCATGTTTTCCAGGAACATAGAGTCGCCTACCACCGTGACCCTGCCCTGCCCTACTTGCCTGCAGACCGCGACAGGCCTTCCCCACGCTGAGACTAATGTAATTGCATTCTGACGGGAAGTTGATACAGGCCAGCCTTCACGAAATTTTAAGACACCCCAGGTTGTCTCTGCGTGAAATCCCCCAAGAGGCACAGGTTCCACCCTAAATCCAAATCTCTCTGCAAGGTTCCTTGTTCCTCGGCTCTCCTCCCAGCCTGTGGCGATTACAAGTCTGCCTCCGTCTTCTGCATACTTCTCAAGAAAGTCTATTTCCTTGCTGCTGTATGATTGTTGAGCCCCGATAATGAACACGGTCTCAGCCCGATACAACACTTCTTCATCAAACTGTTCCATTTGAACAGGAAGAAGCTGGTTTCTTAAGATATTTTGATATAATCCGCCTATGCCTCGCACCCCCCATAGTTCAGAAGAGAAGGACGGCGAGTGTGACCGGTCTACTACAGCAGTTGCGCCTTGAAATCTCACCTTCTTTGGGGCACAGAACGAGACAGGTATTTCAAGCAGGATGAATCCGGCTATCGCCGCTGCTATGAGGCTACATAAGATGGTTATTCCCAGCGCAGTCCGGCGAGGCGCCGCCTTGCTTGTGGCTCGCCAGGCCAGAATGGCAGAGGCTGTAATACAGGCCACAAAGGCGAAGTGAGGCAGCCATCCGGAAGGTGATGCTCTCCTCTGCGAAAGCCAGGAAAATACATTATCAAGAAAATCGTGGGATAAGGCTAGCGCTCCATTTTGAAAAGGAGATGTATCACCGAAGACCAGGACTTTTCCGCGCCCGAATGACCCTTCAGCTACAACAACTAGATCCCCCAGACGCTCACCGGGACTGTATTTCAGATCTCCTAAGTATCCTGAATTGCAGTTCATGAGATCTGCTGCGTCAGCAAATCCACAAGTTGCGACAACTACAGGCTTACCCGGTAACTTTACCCTGAGCGATGCACCGGTTCCGATTTGAGTCTGGCTTTCATCTATAATGTTCGTGGTGATTGGGTGTCTGCTGAACATTAGATTGCCTCTACCCCACCCCTCCTCCAAAATACTCCGGGCAGAGTCGAAGCTCACGCCGATGCCTGCAGGCACCATAACACAGTCAAACGGGTGAGATTCGTCGGGATAGAACGTATGATCCGCGAGGACAAGCAGAGACCCTCCGTGATAGACAAAGTCTTCCAAGGTTTTCTGTTGATCTTCGTTCAAGTTATCTCTGACATTAATTCCGACAACTATCTGCACACCGGATAAGTCCTGGGATGAGATCTCGCCCCAGGATACATCATACCCTGTTCCCTCAAGATATACAGGAAGCCATCCAAATGAAGGCCTGAACTTGTCATTGAAATCATGAGGCGAGGTAGGCTCAAAGTCTACGTCCGGAGCAGCTAGGAACATTACTGACTTATGAATCTGTCCCACTGCCATGGGAAGTGCGCCTACGACACACAGCAGTAGAGCGATAACTACGCCTGCAAGTCCTTTCACTCGGAACGCCGGGTTCCAAACCAGGTAATAGCTGTTAGAGGAAGCATAGAAGCCTACCAAGACGGAGAAGCAAACAGCCAGGCATAGTACAAAGGGAACATAGCCCAGTCCGTCCAAGCCCAGGGTCTTGGCGAATATGAGTAAACAGGTAAGGTAAGAAGCCGTGCCTATAAGGAAATAAGTGACTAACATGCCTGGATTGCGCTGATGGCTTAGGGTAAAAATCACTAGACATACGAGGGTATAGAGCAACATCAGATCAAGGCTAAGATAGGTAGGCCCGTACACCCCAGGCCTTCCCGATAACACCGTAACTATCCTTGAGATAAATCTGTTGAGTCCCAGTATTTCAGCGTACTGAATGGAAAGGGCGTCCAGAGAGAGGGCCATAGCAGATCCAGTTACGGCTATGGCAAACCACAAGACAGGGTACGCCTTTTCATCCCTTGCTGCTATGGACAGGACGAGAGGAATTGTCATGACGAACATAGTCACGTATAGTTTCCCGGTGTAGCTGAGTCTCTTGGCAGAAAGAAGGAGGAGCGCTGCTAAGATGCAAGTAAGGAAAGGGATTTTGGTTTTGTTGAAGGGAGTCTTCCTCACTAATATGTACATGCACAGCAAGAACCAGAGGGCTTCCAAGGCATGAGAAAACATGGTTATTCTACATGCAATTACCGACGTGGCAAGGAAGGTACAAAGAGAGCCCCATTCGATGCGGAATTGCCGCATCACAGGGCTTTCACTTTTTTGAGGAAGCAACGCCATAGACCGAAGCTTTCCTTCTTTCTGGCTTAGGTCGATTAGTCAAGAATATAAGACAATGGTGATAGAGGGCGGAAAGAACGGTATTCGGTACTGCAATCATACTACCCGTGAATTGTCCTGTAAATAGCATAAATAGAGAATTAACTGATAAGTCACAAGCATGGCCCCGGCATCAATTTGCCGGGGCCATGTCGATGTGCTCTTCTTCTGTTATGTATTATGAAGCCTTGTTTGAACCTGTTTCTCTCTCATTGATATTTCTTTCAATTGCCATGAGAAAGAGTTTCTTAGGATTCCTCTCTTTGGCAATTTGCCTGGTCATTACCCAATTCTTGCGGAATCCGCACCTCTCGAAGCACCTTACCGCCCGTAGGTTGTCTGCCAGTACCCGAAGGTAAATCCGGTCCAGTCTTGTGGTGGAAAACACATAGTCCAGTAAGGACGAAATCGCGTCATGCCCGTAACCTTTACCGAGGTACTTCGGGTGTCCTATACGAACCACGAGCTCAGCTTCACTTCTGCGCCAGTTGATTTCTACAAGGCCAATGTCTCCAATTAGCGTGCCATCTTCTGCCTCTATTGCAAACATTCTTGTGGTGCGAGCATTTATCCGAGACATGTATTCCTCGCTTACTGTGAGGCGCCTGCTAGAATGTTCAAATGCCGCAGTCGCGATGTGCTGCGCTGCTTCCCACTGACATATGACTTCCAAATCGGCGCCGTTTAGCGGACGAAGTAAAATCTTTTCGCCTTTAATCACCTGCGTGACACCTCTTCTTCCAGTCCACCACCCCACTTGTCGCAAAAAGACTTCGCCCCTGACCCCTCTGATACCTTTAAGTATTTTTATCCGCTTTCGGCATCCATGACCATGTATTATTTCCTGTGAGCTCACCTTGGCTGTACAATCAACTTGATCGCGGTCCTTTCTTCCCCGTCAATCTGCACATCAGTAAATGCAGGAATCATCACCAGATCTATGCCACTTGGCGCCACAAAGCCCCTGGCAATAGCAACAGCCTTAACAGCCTGATTCAGGGCGGCCGCGCCGACTGCCTGAACTTCAGCACCTCCTCGTTCTCTCACAACTCCTGCCAACGCACCTGCCACGGAATTGGGATTTGACTTAGCAGACACTTTGAGGACTTCCATACTAAATTCCTCCTTGTATGGCCTGGAATGCCGGTTATGGATGAACTATTATATACCAAGGTATTACATTCCTGCTATATTTTCATATACAGTTAAAAAAACGTGGAAGGGAAATACTTAAGTATGAGTTCATGAGACCGTTGGACTTCGCCAGTAACCACCAGTTTCGCCGAAGACGTCGACCAGTCTCTGCGATTCGAGAGGGCTGTGTTAACATAATGTGGGAAAGAGCAACGGTCTCGTTCATTAGTTTTTGCTCGTTTTCTCAGGACTTGGGTTGGCGGTGATTGCAACGAGGGGTGTCAAAATTCGGCCACTAGCCTACGGGCCGGATTTTGTCAAGGCAACCCGCTTGGGGAGCAGGAATTCCGCAAGCGCCGTTTTTCCTGGATATATATTCGAACCAGCACTCTGGTTATGGCCGTCAGATTAAATGGGAGTCTTACCCATCTATGAGAGAGCATATAGGGCCCCCTTTCCCCTACCCGGGCGGAAGCCTTATTGACAATCCCAAAGCTCTTTTAGGGGGGCTCAGTCGAATGGCTTGCCCGGAGAGCCATTCCGGTTTTGCTTCATGATTCTCCGCGTCTTTTGCGGGGCGATAGTTCGCGTGGTCGAAAAACAACCACCGTGAGGCTCTTTGGTGGTTGATTCTCAACCATCTTTTTCAGCGCATTCGCTTGGATGGTTGAGAATCGACCATCTTAGGGCTTGTTAATGGTTGATTATCGACCACGATCATGCCTCCAGGGGGCAGAATATAGAACACCTCATCACAGAGAATCCCTTCACATGAAGATTGTGGATACAAAATCGACCACATTTTTAGAAAAGGTGAACGAAAATCTACCAGCTTTTCCAATACCGTGGTAGAAAACCTTCCACCTGAGCCTCAAAGAGCTATCAAAATCCCTCTTCAGCCCAAAAATGTGGTCGAAAATCAACCACTATTGCCGTTTGGGGTGGTCGAAAACCGACCATTTTCCGGCTTTTTGCTGCAGAAATCCCAAAAGGTGGTTGAAAGTGAACCGGCGTTTTGAAAAGAGTGGTTGAAAATCGACCATGTTCATGTTAACCGTAAGCGCCAAACAGCGCCCACTGCTCCCTTGCAGTGTTCATGCTGGTTCACCACATGATACACTCTATGGCTTGCGGAATTCCTGGCTTGGGGGCCGTCCCCGAGTGCAACACCGGCAACCCTCAACGGTACGTATACTTTCTGGAACTGGCGATTGCTTACGGTGTTCTGCTTGGATGCACTTTTGAGGCGGCAAATAGACTGGTGTCAATCGATGGCTGCTTCTCTAATCCTCTGAATCGCTTTAGTCTTGCCGGTACCGTAATCAACAGTGACCACCGCACCACACAGCTCAGTCGGCCCTGACGCAATCTGAAACTGCCTTGGCAGTCCTGTTAGGAAACGGTCTATTATGATATCAGTTCTTACTCCCAGAACTGAGTTTACCGGGCCTGTCATACCCAAATCAGATATATAACCTGTACCTTCCGGGAGAATTCTCTCATCTGCAGTCTGGACGTGGGTATGTGTCCCGACAATGCACGCAACCCGGCCATCGAGGAACCAACCCATAGCGATTTTCTCAGAGGTGGCTTCAGCATGGAAGTCCACGACAATTAAGTCACACTTCTCTGATAGCTCAGTCACAATAGCGTCAGCGACTCGAAAAGGACAGTCCAGGGGGGACATGAACACACGGCCGATCAAATTCACGACACCAAGTCTGATTCCGTTTGAAAGGTTTATGACAGTAGCTCCCTTGCCTGGAGCACCAGGGGGGTAGTTGGCAGGACGCAGAATGCGCGTGTTATCTTCAAGGAACCTGTAGAGTTCTTTCTTTTGCCAGACATGGTTCCCGGTTGTCAGAACCGAAATTCCAAGGCCAAACAACTCTTCAGCAGTATCCTGAGTAAGCCCAAGGCCTCCTGCTGCATTCTCACCATTGGCTATTATGGCGTCAGGCTTATAAGTATTGACAAGTTCAGGTAAAGCGGTCTTCACTGCACGCCGCCCGGGTCTGCCTACGATATCACCTATAAAAAGAAGATTCAACCGGTGTCCTCCTAGAGCCTTAAGATTTCGTGCGCTCAGTCTGCTTATTGAAAACAAGAACGCGTCCTTCTTCGCGAAATCCTATTAGCTTTCTTTGCTGCACAGACTCTCTCAAATCGTCCAGCATAGTCTCGATCATTTCATCTTGATATACCAATTCTTCTTCGAATTCGCCTTCTTCGCTGTTCCCCTCACTTATCAGTTCAGAACCCAGCGCGTATCTGGCAAGTTCAATTATGAGAGATATTTCCTCTTGGGTCAGGGTGGCAACATCCCGAGATATCTCCACAATAGATACACTGTCAAACTCCAGTCGCTCTGCTTTGACCCTTGGAGCTCCCCTATGCACCAGAGAGGCGTACACTTCCACACTCTCAAAGAGTTTGTGGCAGAAGGCATCCCACAATCGGTCGGAAATAGAAGATGATGTCATGAACGTAAACTTAAGAATCTTGCCTTCCGGAACGAAGTTTACCGTCGCTATTTCCGGATAGCGAACCAGTATGGAAATGAGAAGGCTTACACTGTTTGCCGTGCTGTCAGAAATAGCTTCCAATTGGGTATCAGCGTCATCCACTGTGACCACCCCTCCTTGCGTCCTGTTCTCGCAGCTCAACTGAGAGTTCGCCATAGGGGCAAAAACTCCTGCTAAGACAGTTCTCATGAATCTTGGCGGGGC
>DUVA01000182.1 GCA_012841305.1 Bacillota bacterium
GAGGCGCAGGTATGATAGGGCAAAGGCAAGGTCTCCTGAAGTCATAGAATTGACCACAAAAACTGAAGCCGGAACACTCTCCAACTCATGCCGGTGCATTTCCCAAATCCCATTTGGAACTATGAGCGTGGGAGTCAAGCGGTTTACGAGGTGAATCCCAAAGTAGCCCTGTGTATGCGCAGCGCAGGTTTGATAGACTCCGTTTGAGGAGGAAGCCAAGCTAATCCATAACCGGGAATCCCCCGGCACCGGCGAAAGTACAGTCTCCCTTAAGGTGGTTCCATGAGGTAACCTCGACTCAAGAGGCATACCTGATAACCGAGACATAAAATCTGCAATGAGGTACTGACCGCCTGAAACAGGATAGAAATGGGAACTCCTCGCCCAAATCACATCCGCGTCTTCGAAACTCTCTGCAGCTCGAAGTGTTTCACTGATAGGAAATATCACGTCCAAAGTACCGTTTAACATTAGGACGGGCCTTGGCCAGATATCAGGTACAGCAGCCGGGTCAACTAACATCAAAGTGTCTGCTGCTTCGGCAATATCAGCAAGCCCAATCTTGGAAAGCAGTCTGAAATTACGTACAACCGGATTATCGCTGTTAATAAGTATCTCCCGAAAACCCGCGCCCGCAACCAGGAAAACTCCGCCCTTAAGTCTCGGGTCAGCCTTGTACGTCAACATGGAAACCATGCCTCCAAGGCTGGCGCCGGTGATATAGATCCGTTCCGAGTCCACATTGTCCCTGGATATCAGCCAGTCCAATGCTCGGCGCATGTCGATGACCGCACGTCTGAAATTGTTTCTCACCGCCTCAGGAGGCGCCACTACGAATTTCTGCCCTGAGATTACCTGAATGCCTTTGGAACGCCTGTGGTGAAATGGCAGACTTGGCATTAGAACGGCAAATCCCCGTTTAGCAGCAAAGTCAGCGACGTGCCAAAACTGATCCTCATCCTCTGAAAACATACCATGGATTCCGATGGCAGCAGGTGCCTTCTCCGGCCTTTTCGGCTCAAAATACGCAGCATATACAGTATCGCCTTCACTCTTGTATGTCAGCTCGTATCTGCGATACCACTCGTTTTCAGCTCTTAGGACAAGTTTAGCTTCAAGAGGCTGACTTCTGTCGTATGAGTAGAACTTGATGACTTCCATAGGATCCGCCGATGTCGTGTATATCGAACTCGTAAGGCCTACAGACGGGATGAACATGATTAATAGAACAATACCCAGCAGGAGGGCGCCTAACAGTCGGCGCATACCGCCTCCCCTCAGTGATGTGCGCAACCTTTCACCCCCGATTGCTGTCCCTCTATTATACTTTGACGAGAAAGCCATCTCTAGAGTTCCCATTTCCGCTCCAAAAAAGTGCTCTGCTCATAATTATTAGTTTCTCCTATATCAAATGGTATTTCAGTCAGGGAAGTCCTCTTGCCCGATTGAAGAAAAAATCAAAAAGAAGAGCGCGGCTAAGTGCCGCGCTGTTGTTAGCGTCCGGAAATGCCGCGCCTGACGCTGCCTATCGCATGACCAAGTTAGTTGTGACTTCCTCTACCTACGCGCCCCAGGATGATTTCTGGGCTTCAAAACACTCCCGGCAGTATACAGGTCTGTCTTCACGAGGCTTGAAGGGTACTTCTGCATC
>DUVA01000183.1 GCA_012841305.1 Bacillota bacterium
GGTGATATGATCCCAATGCCTGAAGGATCCACAATTGTGGTATTGCCCGGCCGCAGGTCACTTGGCTTGGAGTATGGCCGAGGAGAAGCCCTGTCTATATCGACTTACGAAGAAGTGTCGGGAAAAGAGATAGAACGTCCTGGACTGGCTGTGGCAGCATTATTGCCAATAGGATTCACTCGTACCTTGGTTCCGGCGTATGTCTTGGAGGAAGGGGAAAGACCTGTCGCTCTGCCGTTATACGGTTACACAGCCATGGCTGTTCGATGCGGAAGGCCTTACGTAGCTGCCAGGCAAACTGATGACCCGTCAAGGTGGGATCCTAAAGCGTACAATACGCCTGATCTTCCCGGATTAATTAAAGAGAGGCTTGGGGAGAGTCCGAATAACAGGCTCCTTCAACATCTTGCCACGTGTTCTTCGACATACTCGTGTCCTACAGCGCAGAACGTGTTTTACAGGCGATGGGAAGGTGGAGTGCCTGTATCTCCTTCTTGCTCTGCCAATTGTATCGGATGTATTTCACTTCAGCCTTCGGAATGCTGTCCATCCCCCCAGGCACGAATTGACTTTGTTCCCTCAGTCGAAGAAATAGTGGAGATAGCAGTGCCTCATCTTGAAGAAGCAAGTAACGCCATTATCAGTTTCGGCCAGGGGTGTGAAGGGGATCCTTTGCAACAAGGTGAAACTCTTAGTCAGGCAATTGCCTGTATCAGAGCTGAAACTCGCCGAGGTATTCTGAATATGAATACAAATGCAGGTCTTACTACGGAAATGTGTAAGGTTTTGAAAGCCGGCTTAGACAGCATAAGGGTAAGTTTGATAAGCGCCAGGGAAGAGACGTACAATGCCTACCATCGCCCTCGCGGCTACAGCTTCAGCAATGTAAGAGCTTCAATAAGACATGCAAAGGACCTTGGCGTATATGTGTCACTGAATCTTCTTTCATTCCCCGGACTTACAGATCGCAAAGAGGAGTTTGAGGCTCTCTCAGATTTCGTGGAAGAGTTGGGAATTGATATGATACAACTCAGGAACCTTAATATCGACCCGGACATTCTTGTCCAGGCCTTACCTGCGCCTTCAGAAGAGACTATGGGCATAGACAAGGTGATTGACGAGCTTCGGGTTAGGTTTCCCTATGTTCGACTTGGGAGTTTCAGCCCTTCCGGGGAGGAGCTGGGACTTCGGCCATAGGACTACGCACCGGTGACGAGGGATGAGGGGCGGAGTAATATGAAAGAGCCGGCCAATACGAGAAGGCTGTTAAGAGGGACCGCCGGAGCGATTCTTCTAAGTGCTTTTGCTGCTTTCATCGTATTGCAGGTTACAACAAGAGGTGAAGACTGGCGCAGTCTGTTTCAAGTAGACCTCTCTCAACTGGCATTCGCCGGTGGCCTCGTGGGGCTGAGTTGGATTTTGGATGCAGTTCGCATTCAGGTTCTTGCTGCCGCGCTCGGGGGAAGGCTCGGATTTCTGACTGCACTCAAGATCACTCTTGTAGGCGCGTTCGCTGCTTGCGTCACACCTTTTGATACCGGAGGGGAGCCTCTACAGGTGTACCTCCTTCATAAACAAGGCTTTGAACCAGGTGAATCCACAGCGATAATAACTCTGAAGAGTCTCATAAGCGCTTTAGCCAGGTTGTTTTTAGTGCTGTTGATTCCTACTTGGTATTTAATAAGGAGACGGGCTTGGGCGCTTCCTAAAGGCCTGGAGACAGCCTTATTCATAGGGCTCTTGGTTTACGTTTTCTTTTTCGGGCTCGCTGTATTCTTTGCTGCGTATCCTGAATACATAAGAGTAATCATGGATAGGGCTTTGAACAACAGATTTATGGGCAAGTTTATCTCCAAGTCTACTGCCGACACTGTGATGGAGCACGTGGAAAAAGGAGTGTGCGACTTTCGCGCAGCCTTATCCATGTTTTTGAGAGAACGTCGTTCCGTGCTCATTCTAATTTCTCTCTTGAGTCTTGTTTCGTGGGCTATTGCTTTCTTTATTCCGGTCCTGATTCTTCAAGGCCTGGGCATCGCTCCACCATTTGCCGAGACTATGGCTATCGCAGGTATCTTTTATTTAGCAGCAGCCTATGCGCCTACTCCCGGATCAAGCGGGGCAGCGGAATTGAGTCTGGCAGCCCTATTCGGTTCGATAGTGCCGTTTCCCCTTCTAGGTGTATTTGTCCTCCTGTGGCGGAGCGTAACTTACTATCTCACATTGATTGTGGGAGGAGTCACTCTGTTGCTGACTTATAACAAGAGAAGGTCAATAGATGGAAGAGAGAACGGAGAAAGGCGTGACTAAGTTATCGACCGGTGGATGAGAAAGCTAAAGAGCCTTCTTGAGCCAACTGTCAATGGAGATGTCAAGCATAACTTCGCATACGGCACTCTCGAGGGTATGGTAAGCAACGTGGCATTCAGCCTTGTTAACCCGTTTTTCGGGGTGTATGCTATTGCTCTTGGCGCATCCAGTCTCATGGTCGGCCTTCTTACCGCCATCCCGGCTCTTATTAACGCTATTGTGTTCATACCTGCGGCAGGGTTTGTCGAGAAGAGGGAATCCAGGCTTCCTACAGTCCTGTTTTGGGCCGGACTCCACAGATCTCTCTATTTGGTCTTGGCGTGTATCCCCTTTATGCCTGTGGCAAGGCCTGCATTTCTTGTAGTTATCGTGACGTTGATGTCCGTTCCCGGAGCTATCTCCGGGGTGGCTTGGACTGCCATGATGGGAGACATGTTTCCTGCAGAGGATCGTGGAGAGATTTTCGGACTGCGAAACATGTTTGTGGGAATCACAGGAATCCTAGGGACCATGGTGGCAGGACGCCTTTTGGACAGGGTGCCTTTCCCCGGGAATTTCTCACTTCTGTTTCTCATCGCAGCAGGTTTTGGCGGTTGGGGTATTGTGCTTTTGTCTAAGATGCGTGAACCACTTATTGAACGCCCGGTTCATGTTGGGCAGCGAGCGCGGTTCATGTCGCGAATAAAGAGTCTCCTGGACGATGAGGAGCTGGGATCAAAGTTTAAGGTTTTTTGCGCAAGTTCTTTTCTTCTATGGTGCGGTTTCGGATTCCTCGCAGCTATGTGGACTATTTACCATGTAGAAGTTTTGAAGCTCTCCAATACTGTAATTGCCGGGTTTTCTGTTCTTTCAGGAATTGCGACTGTAGTAGGTTCACGCTATTTTGGTAAGATGGCATCATCCAGAGGAAACGTTCAGGTGTTATTCGCATGTATGATTGTTATAGGGGTGTTTCCCATTCTATACACGCTGTCCCCTTCTATCATGTTTCTTAACACGATGCATCTTGTATCTGGATTCGTTTTGGGTGGCCTTAATCTTGCAGTATTCAACCTCGTGTTCGCATACTCCAGGCCGGAAAGAAGTGCCAGCGCAACCGCGGTATTCAATATGCTTATTAACCTTGCGTCATTTATCGCTCCGTTCTTGGGTGATGCATGTTACAAGATGTTCGGAGTCTACGTCACATTCTTCGTAGGTGCTGGTTTTCGCATTCTTGCTCTAATTCCTCTGGTAAGGCTCGTGGGATTCTCCGATTTTACTGGAAGACGAGGTGCGAATCGTTTTGGTTTTCGCAAAGTTGGTTTTCAGAAGGAGGGGAGGGCTTGAGATTAATCATTGCCATTGTTAAGGGCAGTGACGCCTCGGGTCTTCTGGATGCCCTGGCTGAGCAACACATTGGAGCTACTAGGCTTGCTGCTACAGGCGGGTTTATGAGTGAAGGTAGGACCACTTTCTTAATAGGGGTGGAAGATACAAGAGAAGATGAGGTTATAGATATCATTAGGAAATGCTGTTCCAAGCGCAAGAGGGCTGCTCCGCAGTTCAGGCCGGCAGGCGAGCTGGTGCCGTCTGTTGCAGTGCCGGTTGAGTACGAAGCAGGCGGGGCCATCATTTTTGTCACGGATGTAGAGGACATGATGAGGCTCTGAGTATGGAACAAGGTTAGGCAACTATTCATTTCTGCGTGAGGAGGATACCTGTGTGATGCTTACGTTACGTGAACCACAGAAGGTTTATGTATCTCAGTTCGCGTCACCCATTGGGACTCTGTGGTTAGCCGCAACCCAACAGGGACTTGTAAGGATAGCATTTGACGGGGAA
>DUVA01000184.1 GCA_012841305.1 Bacillota bacterium
ATACGTTCGTGGGGTCATAGCAAAGAGAAAGATCCTCAGGGAATTCGATGATGAAGTCACGATAGAAACTTCCTTCAAGTCTTTCCACGATAGCAGTGAGCAATCGATAGGACGGAGAAAAGTCCACAATTAGTACTGCCCGCTTCGCGGCTAAAGCCATATCTTTCAGAACCTGTTGGCGGTAGCGGCGCGGCAACCCGTGCATCAACATACCTGCGCAGACCAAATCAAATGGGGCCCCGGGCTGCATAGAGCCACAATGTGCCGGCGCGCGGATGAACTTAGCTGCGCCAGGGCGTCGTCTCTTTGCCTCTTTGAGCATATTTTTAGAGATATCGATTCCACTGACAATAAAGCCGTAGTCAGCCAGGACCGCTGCGAGAAGTCCGGTGCCGGTGCCTACGTCGAGGGCTGTCATGTTCAGGGATTCCTGTGAGCCTAAAGCGGTCCTGCAGTCCGGATTTATGGCCGGAATGAGCGTCATCGTTCGTTCTACCGCCTTGCGATATAGGGATGTCAACGGTCGGCCGAGTATCAGATCATAGATTGGAGCGATTGCAGAGAACAAGCCTTCAGCCCTGACTAAATGGTCCGGAGGCGATGACTGGCTATGGGATATCCTGTCAGCCAAGTTATTCTTCCTCCATCTTCGAAGATGGTGCTTGGAACCTCCGCACGTAACAGCGGGGGTTTTGGTTGTTCAGTAGTATAACCGCGAAGATTATTGCTAGTCTTTTTGCTGCTTGACGTGGTTTACGGAAGCGGTCACTGTTTTACACTTCAATACTTATGAGTCTCTTCATATCACTGACGTCCGGCCTACCAAAGCAAAAGTGTCAACTGCGACTTTGCATCAACGAAATGACCTGCTATTTTTTTTGTGGAAGGAATTGCGCCGAACATGTTGAATCAGATAATATATACAGTATATTGGATACAAAACATACGGATACAGTACCTATCTAAAGACGCAGGGAAGGAGGTGTCCCCTTGGAATTTCTACCTAGACTTGATGACGACACCATTGCCGAAAGGGCTTACCAAGCCATCAAAACGGCGATTCTTGAGGGTCATTTTTTGCCTGGCGCTCGAATCAAAACCGAAGAACTCGCTGAAAACCTTGGTACCAGTCGGATGCCTGTTCGCGAAGGGCTAAATAGGTTGGCTGCAGAGGGACTTGTCGAGGGTCTACCCCATAGAGGATTCAGAGTTAAGCAGTTCAAACCTGAGGAAATTGAAGAGATTCATATGATTAGGACTAATTTGGAGACTATGTCAATCAGAATTGCTATATCAAAAGCTACAGAGGAAGACATATCGGAACTTGATGAGATAGTCAGCCAGATGGAGACTCTTCTAGTGTCAGGTGATATCAGCGAGGTTATTGCGCTAAACAGAGAGTTTCATATTTTTCTTTACCAGTTGACAGGCTTAAAGCATTTACAAGAGATTCTGACAAGATTATGGAATTTCTTTCCTCGGTACGCTTACCGGACAGTACCGGGTCGAGTTGAAGCTGCAATGAAGGAGCACCGCCAGCTTGTTGATGCATTTAAAGAACGAAACATTGAAGCCGCGCAGGAAGCAATAAAGCTACACATATTGGAATCGTCGCGACAGTATATTGAGTATCTCAAGAGACCTTAACCCGTGGAAAGGTGAAGGGAGGTAAGTATCGGCGAGATTGATAGGATCTTTAGAGGAGGTGGTAAGACTCAGCTTCTCAGTCTTAGTTTATTCTAGGGAGGATCGAAAATGAGCTTTAAACTTGCTAGACCAGAAGACGAAGGTATCGCACCACACTCTATTCAAAACTTCTTGGATACTTGCGAAAAGGAAATACAGTACCTATATAGCTTTGCTGTAGTAAAGAATGAAAACATAGTTGCATCAGGATATTATGCTCCTATGACTCGGGAAATCAGAAAGATAATGCATTCCGTATCTAAGAGCGTCAATTCATTAGCGGTAGGTATTGCAATTGATGAGGGCAAGCTAGGGCTTGAAGACAAAGTGCTTGATTACTTCAGAGATAAGCTGCCCCCACAGTATGATGAGCGATTTGAGGAGCTGAGGGTAAAACATTTGCTCATGATGAGCTCAAACTCTGCTTACACAAGTGCGTCATTTGTCAACAAAGGTGGGGATTGGTTGACTCACTACTTCTCCTTGACTCCATATAATGTGCCGGGACGTGAGTTTCATTACGACACCGGCGCCAGCTACACACTTTCTTGTTTGGTAACCGAGGCCACCGGGAAAAGTACATTTGATTTTGTCAACGAGCGACTCTTCAAGCCTATGGGCATTGAGAATGCCGCATGGCTCAGTGACAGCAACGGTAATTCCACAGGCGGTTGGGGTCTATATATCAAGTTCCCGGATATGGTGAAATTGGGCCAACTGTTCCTTAACTATGGGAAATGGGAAGGGAAGCAACTGGTTCCCGAATGGTATATGAAGGAAGCTACATCTCACAAGATCGAAACTAAGAACGACCCTGGCATGGGATGGAGCTATGGCTATGGGTACCAATTCTGGCAAGGCCCGGGCAATACGTTCTTGGCTTTCGGTGCCTTTGGACAATTAATTGTTTGCGACCCTACAAAGAATATGTTCGTTGCTACTACAGCAGGATGTTCAGAGCAAGAAAACCAACGTCTCCTCGGCATAATCTATGAGACCATTATTTCTCCTGCTTTGAATCAGGCTATTCCACGTCAAGACGCTGAATATAATAAACTAACCGACAGGATCTCCAACCTATGTCTCCCCCTTGCAGAGGGAAACGCTGCAAGCGATTTGGAAGGAGAGTTCTTCGGAAAGAATCACACTTTTGATGTGAATAGCTATAAGGTGTCCAGCATTCAGTTTACACGAAAGAATGAAAACACCGTTCAAGTTCGTATGAATTATGCAGGTGAAGACGTTGTGGTTAATGCAGGATATAAGAAGTGGATCACAACGGAAGCCCCTCTGGACACTCCTATGCACACAATGCACAGCTTTAGTTATGCCTGGAAGGACGAGAGTACCTTATTACTTGTTCAGTACATGCTGAATTCCTCATACAGTAAGTTCTATGAATTTCGCTTAACCGGTGACGGAATCACGCTTTCGGTCTCGCTGAACCAAACGTTGTATGATGATAAACCAGAAGTTGTCCTTGGACGAGCACAATAGAAACAACATAAAACCAGAATTATTAGCAAAAAGAGGTGTAATAGCAAATGAACTTAAGCTTGATAGGTATTCTCTTAGCCTTGGTGCTCTTGACGGTCCTGGTATACAAGAAAGTAAATATTGTGCTGGCTGCAGTGTTGTGTTGTGTATTAATGGCAATAACAGATTCTGCATCAATTCTGACAAGCTTAAATCAAGGTTTTCTTCCTGGGTTCGCAGGCTTTATCTCCAAGAACTTCTTGATATTCGCCTTTAGCGCACTGTTCGGTAAGGTTATGGAAGATACAGGGGCAGCCTTTTCTTTTGCAAAGCTGCTTGTCAGGGCATTTGGTAAGGAAAGGGCAATTTATGGTTGCATGCTGGCGACTAGCTTGTTAACATACGGCGGTGTCAGCGTATTTGTAATAGCCTTTACTGTGTTTCCTATCTTTCTATCAGTATGGCAACAGTCAAACCTGCCGAGGAGATTAATACCTGCAGCCATAGCTGCCGCTGCAGTAACATACTCAGAGGCCTTCTTCCCTGGTGCAGCACAAATTCACAATATCATTCCCACCAAATATCTGGGAACGACTCCTATGGCCGGTGCTTTGGTAGGCAGCATCGTCGGTATTCTTATGCTGGTAATGCTGTATTTCTACTTTGAATATGAAATAAGAAAAGCACACGCCAATGGCGAGGGGTTTGAATGTGATCAAGACACCCTTGCGAAGATGGAGAAACTTGAAGAGAGCGCTGAAGTAAATCCATGGCTTTCCATTGTACCCATGGCTGTTCTCCTCATCACGCTAAATGTGTTCAAGCAGGATGTAATTGTTGCAATGGTGTTGGGGTCGGCTTCTGCAATCATAATGTTCTGGAGCAACATTAAGGATAAACTTGCGACAATCAACACCGGTATCGGCGGGGCAACGATGGCTATCATTAACACTGCTGCAGCAGTAGGATTCGGAGCTGTCGTAAACTCAACAGCCGGGTTTCAGACGCTGGTTAACTGGGTAATGAGTCTTAATGGAAACCCATTGATTACACTGGGATGCGCTTCTACGATTATTGCAGGCATAACAGGTTCCGGAGCAGGCGGAATCGGTTTCACTATGGAAATCTTCGCGGAACGTTTCCTAGCCATGGGAGTCCACCCTGAAATCATCCATAGGGTTGTTACAATGGCAGGCGTAGGACTGGACAGTCTACCACATAACGGCTTTGTTGTTACCTTGCTGGCCATCACAGGATTAACCCATAAAGAAGCTTACAAACCGATGTTCATCACTACAGTTGTTTTCACAACGATTTGTTTGGCTATCGCCATGATATTAGGAGCTGTCATTTACCCCATTGTACCTCCTATAGGCTAATGTCATAAGAAAGACATTAATACTCATCGACTTCGCGCTGCGTCGGAGCTTCTGCTCCGGCGCGGCAATCCAGCCGTGTCAGATACTGTTTAAGCTCGACGTAGGGATGGATGAAAAAATAACTTTTCAAAGCCAATGGATACTAAGACTAAGGGGGGTATAGAGATTGCAGGAATTGAAAATCCTTTCGCCAACTGCTATCCTGGGCTACGGATTTCCCGAGGACTCTTTTCAGAAAGGCCTGGAACAGAATCCTGATTTCATAGCTGTGGATGCAGGTTCTACAGATCCAGGTCCCCATTATCTAGGTGCAGGTGTTTCCTTTACTGATCGTGAAGCGGTAAAACGTGATCTCAAGCTCATGATCAAAGCCGGGAAGAAACTTGGAATACCGATATTAGTGGGGACAGCGGGAGGCTCAGGAGCGAATATACATTTAGCCTGGACTGAAGACATTGTAGAGGAGATAGCCAAGGAAGAAAACCTAAAACTCAAGGTAGCACTAATAAGCGCGGAAATTCCCAAAGAAGAAATTCTGAAAAAATACGAGGAGGGCAAAATCGGACCCCTTCCCCCGGCAGGAGAGGTTTCCAGAGAAGCTATTGAAAGCACATCACGTATAGTTGCGCAAATGGGTGTGGAGCCCATAATGGAAGCTTTGGACAATGATGTTGACTTGGTTTTAGCAGGTCGTGCATTTGATCCAACCGTTTTCGCCGCTCCCTGTATTAAGGCAGGATTCCCTGTGGGATTGGCCTTGCATATGGGCAAGATACTAGAATGTGCAAGTATTGCTGCAACTCCTGGCAGTGGCAGTGACTGTATGTTAGGCACCCTGAAGCAAGACTGTTTCATCTTGGAGACACCGAACCCAGATAGGAAGTGTACCGTTACTTCAATAGCAGCCCATACGCTCTATGAAAAGAATAATCCCTACAAATTGTACGGTCCCGGCGGCATAATTGATCTTGAGGAGACAAAATTTACCCAATTAGATGATAGACGTGTAAAAGTCAGCGGAAGTCAATTTATGCCCAGTGAAGAGTACACGATAAAACTTGAAGGCGCAAGAAAGATCGGATATCGCACGATTTCCATTGCAGGAACTCGTGACCCAATTATGATTCGCCAAATTGACGATATCTTGGAAGCAGTCAAGAGCATGACAAGGAGAAACTTCTCCCATGAGAGCACAGATGACTATGAGATACTGTTCGCCATCTATGGCAGAGATGGAGTCATGGGTAAGTTAGAGCCTAATAAAGATATGAAGCCGCATGAATTAGGAATCATAATTGAGGTCATAGCCAGAACTCAAGAACTCGCTAACACAATTTGCAGTTTCACCCGTTCTAGCTTACTCCACTACGGATATCCTGGCAGGATAGCTACTGCAGGCAACCTGGCTTTCCGCTATTCGCCTTCAGACATACCTGCCGGAGAGGTCTATGAGTTCAGCCTGTACCATTTGCTCACAGTAGAAGATCCTAAAGAGTATTTCCCTGTAACACTAAAGGAGTTAGGCTAGGACTTGCCTTGAAGATAGCAAGACCTCAAGTATCGAAAGGCCTCAAGAAATGGTAGAAGGAGGGAGCAGGGTGAGTGTTCCTCTTACAGAATTGGCGGAAGTCATCAGAAGCAAGAATTCAGGCCCATATGAACTAACAATGGACATAATCTTTAAGGATTTTGTCTCTTATGAGAAAGTGAAACAAAATAGAGTCATTAATAAGAAATTGATTAGCCGTCTATATCAAATTCCGGAGGGAGACATAAGTTCCATCATAGAGTTCGATCCGGCAAGGGCCATAAAAATCACGATAAAAAGGCCCATAGTAGCCGGAGCAGTGGGCGAAAGCGATGTTTATGGCGCCCAACAGCATGCGCCATTGCTGACTATTGAAGTGTGAGAAACTGAACTCGATGGGTAAGTGGACATGATCTCTATTACGTGGAAACTCTACGATGCCAGAGATGCTCAGACAATGATGCTCAGTGACGCGGAAAAACGCCGGTTAAGGCGAGCCTTCACTTTAACCGGCGTTTTCTGATTTCTTGATTTAGTCCTGGCTACTTCGTATAGAAGTGTAGCGGATAGGTTCTGTATTGCGCAGGGGGCATTTTCTCAGTTGTATAATATCCGGGAGGAGCGTCAATCAATTGAGGGATACGGTTTACAATAGTTGCGCACGTTAGCTCTACTGTGGCGGGACGTGCAATGTTGACGACGGTATTGGGTTCTCCTATGATCTTCCAGTCATTTCTGTCGAATTCGCCTTCTGCGTAGACTTTTCCGATACATTCGGATACGATGACAGGCCCTTGATTTGTGACTGTAGTTACTATCGCAGACATTCCTGTGGCGTGACCTGCAGGGATTACCTTGTTCAGCGTTGTTGACTTGATATCTTTGTTGTGGGTTGTGGGGACTAGCTTCTGACTATTTGATTTGATGGACCATCCAAACTGTGAGCATAGCCACTCATTTGAATTCCACATGAATGAAGGTAGGGATTCACTTTGAGCAATCTCCTTTTCGAATTCTTCCAGACTGAGTCCTGCTCCATGGACTTCTGCCAAAGCGATGCCATAGTCCTCCACGTTGTAGCTGGACACGCCTTCTATTCTTTCAATCTTATGACTTGACCCTGCCAGTGTCGTGATGAGGTTGCCCCAGAATACGTCCTGGTAGCCTGAGCCTGCCAAGGTGCAATTATTATCTTTAGCTAATCTGTCTAATCGATTGGTGAGTGCAGGTGAGGTCGTCCATGGATAGAAGGATTCTTCGCAGGTGCTAATAGCGTTAACTCCGTGTTTTGCAGCAAGTGCAAAGGCGTCATATACTTCAGGTACCAGGCTTCTGGTTGCAATGACACAGGCATCTG
>DUVA01000185.1 GCA_012841305.1 Bacillota bacterium
AATAGACAGGTACATGACTACATGTACTGGCTACGTTCCGCTAGAATATGGCAGGATTGTTGCGACATGCGTCGAAATTAATAAAAGTAAAGTCTTGTATCAATTCACTACAGGAGGTATTTTCTGAGATGAACAGAACCCGAAAGGTCTTAGCTCTATCCAGCATTGCTTTGATTGTAGTAATGGTGATGGGGATAGCCTCGTTCGGTGCGGCTGCAGCCAAGCCCAGGATGGCTATTGTCTTTGCCACAGGCGGCCTCGGAGACAAATCGTTTAATGACTCTGCCTACGAAGGTATGAAACGAGCGGAGAAGGATCTTGGAATAGAGTTCGACCAAGCCGAACCGCAGGCTGTTGCAGAGTACGAGAGTCTCTTGATGCGGTTTGCTCAGACTCGTAAATATGACCTTATCATATCCATCGGTTTTGACCAGGCAGACGCTTTGCAGGTTGTGGCCGAGAGGTTCCCGAATCAAAAGTTTGCAATTGTGGACACCGCAGTCGACGCTCCTAATGTAGCATCATACGTATATAAAGAAGCAGAGCGTGGGTTTGTGGTAGGGGCAGTGGCAGGTCTGATGACCACTAAAGCAGGCGATCCGCGCATTGTATCTGACAAGCAGGTAGTCGGAGTTATCGGTGGAATGGATATCCCGCTTATCCGTGCCAATGTCGCAGGTTACATTGCCGGAGCCAAATACGTGAACCCAAAGGTTGAAGTGAAATATGCATACGTCGGACATTGGGCTGACCCTGCAAAATGCAAGGAGATGGCCAATGCAATGCTGGATGAGGGTGTGGACGTGCTGTGGCTCGCTGCCGGCCGTTCAGGCCTCGGCGGAATCAAGGCTGCAGAGGAGCGCAACCGTTATGCTATTGGCGCTGACTCTGACCAGGGATACCTTGCTCCCGATAATATCCTGACCAATGGAATGAAACTTGTGGACAACACTGTCTACATGGCCGTCGAAGCTGTGCTAAAAGATCAGTTCAAGCCTGGTATGAACATGCTTGGGCTGAAGGAAGGCGCGCTTGGCTATTCAGAGAACCTGGTCCCTCAGGACATAATGGCCGAGGTCGACAAGCTCGCAGAGAAGGTCGCATCAGGCGAACTGACAGTGCCTGACGATATTGACCAGGTTGAGCCTTGGTTGAAAGCTCGAGGGAAGTAGTCTATAGCGTTCGAGACATATAATGGTGCTCGAGACATATAGACATATCAGTACATGCAGGCGGGGGGATGCTCTCCCCCTGCCTTGTTAGATATACCCTGTGCCAGGTCCAAGCCGGCACACTGGAAAAGGGGTTCGCCGTATTATGTATGCCGTCCGGATGGAGAACATAACAAAACGCTTCGGAAGCGTTGTGGCCAACGACGATGTGTGTTTTTCCGCATCTCCTGGAGAGATCCACTGCCTATTAGGGGAGAACGGGGCAGGGAAGAGCACGCTGATGAGGATCCTATTCGGCCTCTACCGCCAAGATTCAGGTTCCATCTATGTAAACGACAATCCGGTGACTATCTCAGGCCCTCGCGATGCGATATCTCTCGGTATCGGCATGGTGCACCAGCACTTCATGCTTGCTGAACAACTTACTGTTACTGAGAATATCGTGGCAGGGGCTGAGCCTCGCAGGAATGGGCTGCTAGATTACAGGCAGGCTCGAAAAGACATCCTGGAGGTTTCAGAGCGGTACGGCTTGCGTGTGGATCCTGATGCCAAGGTTGAAGACATATCCGTCGGACAACAGCAGAGGGTTGAGATAATAAAGGCCTTAATGCGGGGTGCCGGGGTGCTGATCCTGGATGAGCCTACAGCGGTGCTTACTCCCCCGGAAGTGAGCGAGCTCTTTGTCGTAATGCGGGCCCTTGTGGAGTCCGGAACTACGATCGTATTTATTACTCACAAGCTCAAGGAGACCATGGAGATCTCAGATAAGGTGACTGTGCTCAGGGATGGCACAAATGTCGGCACTGTGCGCACGGAGGACGCTACGCCGGAAAGCCTTGTTGAGATGATGGTAGGGCGCAGCCTTCCTGTGCACGAAGATCGCCGCGTCCCTCCTCAGGAAGCGATCGCCATTGAGCTCATTGACATATCAGTAGCAGGAAGACACGGCAGCCGCGCTCGGCTGGAGAATGTGAATTTGGATGTCAGGTGCGGAGAGGTATTGGGTGTCGCGGGTGTTGACGGTAACGGTCAACTTGAGCTGGAGGAGGTCGTAACCGGGCTGCGGAGGCCTTCGAAAGGCAGAATCATCATGAGCGGCCAAGATCTCACAGGCCTCAATAGCCGAAAGATTAGGGACAAAGGGGTTGCATATATACCGTCCGACAGGCTGAGACGGGGGATGGTGGCATCCCTCAGTCTGTCCAGAAACTCCGTACTCGGTATGCACCACCACGCCCATTTCAGTCAGCGAGGAGCGCTTCTGGAAGATATCATTGACGAACATGCTGAAGATATCATTGCCAAGTATGACGTGCGGGCTGAGTCTGTCCATCAACCTATAGGCTCCTTATCAGGCGGGAACCAGCAGAAGATGGTGGTAGGCCGCGAGTTGGCCAGGCCTCACAGTGTCGTAGTTGCGTGCCAGCCTACGCGGGGGCTGGACGTTGGTGCTACTTATTACATCAGGGAGCAGATCCTTGACAGCCGTAACAAGGGTAAGGCAGTGTTGCTGATATCCGCAGAGCTTGACGAGATCCTCGAGTTATCCGACAGAATAGCGGTCATCTATGAAGGTCGAATAGTGGACGTGCGCCCAACTGATCAGTTCACCGAGCGAGAACTGGGCTTGCTTATGACCGGCGAGAGGAACGGAGTGTGACAGATGGGCCTCAGGCAAGAAGTGTCAAAGTTTGCATATTCAGCTGTTGCAGTGGTAATTGCCCTTATAATCGGCGCTGTCCTCATCGGTGCATCAGGCTACAGTGTTAAAGAAGCGTACTCTAATCTTTTTATGGGAGCTTTCGGAGGGGTATACAGCCTTGCAACGACAGTGGTAATGTCAACTCCGCTGCTCTTTACAGGATTAGCAGTGGCCTTTGCGTTCCAGTGCGGCTTGTTCAATGTAGGGGCTGAAGGACAGCTTTATGTAGGTGCGCTCACATCGGCGGTGGTGGCATTGGGCCTCAGCTGGCTGCCGCCGGTAATACGCGTTGTCATTGCGCTTATGGCAGGGGCGGGCGCAGGGGCTCTGTTAGGCTTTGTGCCCGGATACCTAAAAGCCAAGTTAGGAGCGCATGAAGTCATTACCACAATAATGCTTAACTATGTCGCTACGTTCCTTACGACTTTCCTGGTGAAGACATACTTCAAGGACCCGGGCCCTGTAGACCAGACAGTCCTCCTTCCTCTGGGTTCACGGTTGCCTGAACTTATCCCGGGAACCCGAGTTTCCCTTGGTATCATACTGGGGATAGCTGTTGTCGCTCTCCTCAACTATGTAATGCGCAGGAGTGTGCTGGGTTATGAGATAGAAGTGGTCGGAAATAACCCGCGCGCAGCTGAGTACGGCGGAGTAAATGTAAGCGTAAGAACGGTTCAAGCCATGATGATTAGTGGAGCTGTGGCAGGCCTTGCAGGTTCGGTGGAGGTCATGGGGACCTTGTACCGGTTCATCCCGTATTTCTCGCCCGGTTACGGTTTCACCGGGATCGCAGTGGCAGTCATTGCAGGCCAAAACCTGTGGGCAGTAATCCCTGCTGCCGTCCTTTTCGGAGCGTTGCAATCAGGTGGCCAAACCATGCAGCTTTTTGCCGGGATACCCATGGAGCTAATGACAATGGTGCAGGGATTGGTGATCCTATTCGTGGCTGCGCCAACCCTTGGTAGCATGCTTTTTAGACTGAAGAACCGTGCCCAGGAAGGCGGTGCCCAGGAATGAGCGGATTCATCGATGTAGTCTTTAATATCAACAACCTTACAGCTACTATCAGAATGGCGGTGCCGATAGCCCTGGCTGCCATGGGTGGGGCGTTCTCTGAAAGATCGGGCGTCGTCAACATAGGGCTTGAAGGCATGAT
>DUVA01000186.1 GCA_012841305.1 Bacillota bacterium
CTATTACAAGCGATTTACCCATTGCCAAACCAAGACCCCTCTCCCGCCCAATTCAGATATTCTAATCCTTATCCTCTTCATCAGCCAGACGGTTCTTAAGATAATCGATGGCCTTGATAGGTTTAGGATCCTGATTGTAGAGAAATGCCAGGTACAGACTGAAGAAATCCCCTATGTGAATCAAGGACAGGAGCCTCGCCTCTTTCGTCTTTCCGTGGCTGAATACCTCACTTATCCCTGATGCTTCTGGCATAAGCTCCTTTGTCACCTCTATCCTCCGCTTGACTCTGCTGTCGTCTTCTTTATCTCTCAAGAGCACCACATGCATATCTTTGGATATGTCAGGCCTTGCGCTCCAGCCCACAACCTCATTGTGGTTTAGCTCGGGGAAAACGTTCCAAAACGCATGTGCTTTGCTGTTCTCGTTAATCTGTGTCTTCCATCTTAAGGCTGCTACAGATGTTATGCCTGTAGATCCGTATATCAGAGGGACTTTCCCGTATACAGCCAGTGCCAACCGTTTTGCCTGATTCACTGATGCCGGCGCTTCCACGTGGACAACTGTTGTGAGATCCTCTATTAGTTGAGCAGCTTCCTTCAAGACTTCTCGTCTGTCTTCTATGTACCCCAGCGATCCCAGACTTACCAGAATAGGAGTTGCCAGGTATGCCAATGCGCATCTGGGTGGAAGGCCTCCCGGGACAACAACTACAGGGACGTTGTGAAATCTTGCGGCCTCAAGGAGCCGGCCTCCGCTTGTGATACAGACAATCCCTGCGCCTCTCTTGCGAGCAATTTCATATGCGCTAAGCGTCTCTTCTGTATTCCCTGAGTAACTCAAAGCAAAAACCAAGGTTCCGCTGTCAACGAAAGCAGGCAAATCATAACCTTTCACTGCCGTTATGGGGACCTCGACTTCGTGACTTGTCAATTCCCGTATGACGTCTCCGCTTATTCCCGAACCGCCCAGGCCTACTGTAACGATATTTCTAAGGCCTCCTAGATTATCCGGCAGCCGGATATTGTCGGAAATCCTAAGCGCTTCTTGGATCTGGCCTGAGAAACCTGCAACAAGATTCAGAATCCCGCCCGGATCCAGGCGGCGCATCTCATCTATGTCATCAAGAAGCTGTAATCGAGGTTCCGGATGCATCATCATTGCCGTACAACCTCCATATGTAGTCAGTTCTTCCCTGAATTATCAAAAGGGGATAGCGGGTGTCTACCCCAACCATCCCCAGGCGCACTCCAGGGTCAGTTACCGGTGGTAAGCCGGTTATTCCTCAGGCTACCTGATGGAAGCCTCAGTGTCTTTACAGAATAGGTGAGCCTTCTCTGTATTGAAGACTACCTTATGAGTGGTGCCGGGTCGTGCTCGGGTATGAGCGTCGACTCGGGCAATATATGATTCCTTTCCTGCCGAGAGGTAAACATAGACTTCAGCGCCCATAGGCTCTGTCACGTCTACATTAGCTGTGACTATCAAATCCGGATCTGCGTCCGACGTGAAATCCAAGTCAAGTATGTCTTCCGGCCTGATGCCGAAGATGACTTCTTTGTCGATGTATTCGCATGCAGTTTCAAATCTCGTAGGAGGCAACTTCACCTTGAAGCCATCAGCTTGAACCCAGAGATCGTCGCCTTCTTTTCTTAGGACAGCATCCATGAAGTTCATTGCCGGGCTTCCAATGAAACCTGCAACAAATGCATTATCCGGGTGGTTGTATATCTCCATCGGTGCCCCTACCTGCTGAATCACGCCGTCCTTTTGGACAACAATCCGATCGCCCATGGTCATGGCCTCAGTCTGGTCATGGGTCACGTATATTATTGTTGTCTGGAGCCGGTCATGGAGTTTCGCAAGCTCTGCCCTCATCTGAACTCGAAGCTTGGCGTCGAGGTTTGAGAGGGGCTCATCCATGAGGAAAACCTTGGGTTCTCTGACAATAGCTCTTCCCAAAGCCACTCTCTGCCTCTGCCCTCCTGAAAGCTCTTTCGGCTTTCTCTTTAGGAGGTTCTCTATTCCTAGGATTTTGGCAGCTTCGTGGACGCGTTTGTCAATTTCCGCCTTGGGGAACTTCCGGAGTTTTAATCCGAAAGCCATGTTGTTATAGACGTCCATGTGAGGATACAGCGCGTAGTTCTGAAAAACCATGGCAATGTCTCTATCCTTGGGAGGGATGTCGTTGACAAGGGTGTCACCGATATAGATATTGCCTTCTGAGATTTCCTCAAGTCCTGCTACCATTCTTAGCGTCGTGGACTTTCCACAACCGGACGGGCCTACGAGGATAAGAAATTCTTTGTCCTCAATTTCAAGTGTAGCATCTCTTACTGCAACAACATTACCGAATTTCTTCCACACATTTTCCAGATATACTCTGGCCATTCCAGAATACCCCCTAATGCCATCTCCCGGAACCGTACGAATCGAATTCCCAAGACAGCGTAATTGGCATAAAGCCGGGCATAATACGTTACCCTGGATATCACGTGCGTCTCTGGCTGGTTTCTCGTATCGTTGCCGTCTACCACCGGCAACTCCAGCCCTCCTAAATTTATTCGACGGCCTTCTTGATAATCCTCCTTATTCCTTGAGTCCTCCCAGAGTCAAACCGGATATCAACCATTTGGATGAATAAAGGAATAGTAGCATGGCAGGGATTGCCACAAGGACTGAAGCTGCTGAAAACACGCCCCACTGTGTCGTAAACTGGTCCCTGAGTTTCTGAAAGCCCAGCGGCCACGTGAACATGCTTGCTTTCTGCAGCATTACCCTGGCCATCATATATTCGTTCCAAGCTGTCATAAAACTGAACAAGCCTGCGATAGCTAAGGCAGGAGCAGCAAGAGGCAGCACAATCCTGTAGAATGTAGTTAACGGATCCGCGCCGTCTACGAGTGCAGCTTCCTCCAGTTCCTTCGGGATAGTGTCATAGTACCCTTTTAGGAGCCATATTGAAAAAGGAACTGAACCAACTGAATACGCGATGATCATGCCTGTATATGTGTTGAACAAGTTCAGTCTCACGACCATGATGTATATGGGAAGAAGCAACATCCCAGGAGGCACCATCTGGGTTAAGAGGAGAAATACCAGGCCCTGTCTCCGTCCTGGGAACTTCCACCTGGAAAAGGCGTAAGCTGCAGTGGCAGCCAAGAGCAATCCAATAAGAACTGTGGCCACAGACACAATCAGGCTGTTCCAAAGCCATACCGTGAAATCCTTGTCAAGTATCAATGTACGATAGTTATCAAGAGTCGCCCCTTTGGGAATTAGGGCGAGACTCGTCGAAAGCAATGCCACGCCGGGACGCAGCGATATACTCACCACGCGCAAGAAGGGATACACAGCGATGATACAGGCAACTATTAAAACAAAGTGGATAGCCGCACTTTTCAGCATGGCCTTCCTTCTGGTTTTGCTGTAAGTCCTAAGCCCTGTCGTAAGTAGCGTAGTCTCTTGTGACTTCATAGACGTCATGCTTCCCACGCTCCTTTAAACCCGCCGCTGATTCGCAAGTATATCACGCTGAACACCAGTAAGAACAGGAAGATGACCAGCGAATACGCTGCTCCGAAACCGTACCTGTAGAACTCAAATACCGCTTTATAAAGGGACGTCACCAGGATGTCAGTACCCTCCATCGGACCGCCCCCTGTAACTAGGTAGATAACATTGAAGTTATTGAATGTCCAGATAACGCCGAGAATGATAGCAGGCGTAAGAATGGGATTGAGCAAAGGCAGTGTTATGAAACGGAATTGCTGCCAGCCGCTGGCGCCGTCAATTTGAGCAGCATCGTAGTAATCCGGTGATATGCTCTGGAGACCCCCTAGAATCGTAACCATCATAAAGGGAATTCCCAGCCATATATTTACGACAACAACCGCGATAAAAGCCCAGAAGGGGTCAGACATCCACTGAACCGCTCGGAGCCCCAGCTTTTCCAATAGGATATTAACGAACCCGTATTGATAGTGAAACTCGCACCGCCAGGCAAGAGCAGCTATGACCTGGGGAATAGCCCATGGCACAACCAGAAGTGTCCTGTAAATTGCCTTCCCCCTCATTGGCCTGTTGAGAAGAATCGCAAGTATGAGACCGCCGAGGACATGAAACACTACGTTAATGGCTGTCCAGATAAATGTCCTTAAGAATAACTGAAAAAACGTAACCCTCTGCAGAACAGGCACCCTGAAAACATCGAGCAAGTTGGAGATTCCATATTGCCATCCCACGGAGAATTCTTTGAACCTATACATGCTCATATTGCTAAATGCGAGGTAGATGTTGAATCCAAACGGGTAAAGTATGAGAATTGCAACACCTGCCAGCGCAGGCAGCATTAGCATGAAAGGCAGAGCATTTTTGAATTTGAGCCACTTTACCAGAATAAGATAAGCTACCACTTCCAGGGAAATGACCGCTACGGCGACAAAGAAGATTAGCTTACCGACTTCACCTATTCCTTGAACCACTATATCCCAAGTAAGGGGCAGCAACTTCGACACCCCCTTTATGAGCCTTGAGGCCCGGACCGACATTAACACTTAACGTCTGATCCGGGCCCGGAGACTTAAGGAATTATCCTACTTCTTCATCTCGCGAATGAGGTTCTCACATGCTTCCTGCATAGCTTTTGCTGCATCCGCAGGCGTGGCCTTACCGGCCATAACAGCCTCTTGGTTCGGCCTTATAGCATCCCAGGCTGCTCTCATTTCAGGAACCGTCGGCATGGGTTTGCCGACAACCATCTGGTCGCTGGATCCCTTGACAATGGGGTCATCTGTGACCAGAGGGCTCTTAAGAGCTGACTCAAGTGCAGGCAACCGCATATACTTCTCGAGGAACAGAAGCTGGATCTCTTCAGAGCAAATGTACTCGACGAAATCCTTTATGACTGCTTCCTTGTCCGCGCTGACGTATTCAGGGAACATAAAGTATATGCCGCTTGTCATAGGAGACGGCCATAGGCCTGTCTTTGTTACCATGGGAATTCTGGCCACACCGAGCTCCACGTTCTTCTTGACTTCATCCGTTAAGTAACCTGACAGAGACCAGTCTCCGTTGATTATCATAGCAGCCTTGCCTTCTTTGAAAAGCGAGTCTGCAGCGTCATAATCGCACTCCATCGGGACAATCTTGTGGGTGAACTTTAGATCATAGACGAACTGAAGCGCGTCAACAACGCCAGGAGTGTTCAGGGTAGGCTCTGTCCCGTCCAGAGGCCAGGCACCGAACCCTCCCATCCATGCTGCGAACCAGAACGGCTCGTTCAAGTTGTATACGAGAGCGTATTGATCAGGTTTACCGTCTCCGTCCAAGTCTTTTGTAAGCTCCTTACCGACTTTGATAAGTTCATCAGTGTTCTTGGGCGGACTTGCTACAAGCTTCTTGTTATAGAGGAGCATTAAGTGGTTTCCGACACTGAGAGGGACTCCCCAGACCTTGCCTCCGAGCTCTACTGCTTCTATGCCCGGCTTGACGAACTTGTCTATGTATCCCGCTCCGAACAGCGCATCTACAGGTTTGATGAGCTTCATAGCCTCGAACGGACCCGCGTGGTCAGACACAGTCCAAAGGAGGTCAGGACCTGCGCCTGCAAAAGCTGCGGATTGGAAATTCTGCCTCAAGTCCTCTACGCCGTAGTTAACTACCTCAAATTCAACTCCGGGATGGGCCTTGCCGAATTCTTTCGTAAGTTCAATGATCTCCTGGAGGACTCCCTCTGCCTCACTCTCTTTAGTCCAAAGGGTTATCGTCATATTCTTCTGGGCAAATGCGCCGAGAGGCACTATCATGGCAATCAACATCACGCAAACCAGCATTCGCACGAATACCCTTCTCATTTTTCAGCTTCCTCCCTAGATTGACAATTATTGTACAAGCGTTCACTGCATTAGTTGCACACTCAACCAAGACAGCAACCTAACGTCAAACACCTGACACTACTTGCACACCACCTCCTTGATGATAAACCTTACATCCTCCGCATGATTCACGAATCACCAACTCAGTTGAGAGCACCTGTTTACAGGGTTTTCTATCCGGATATCTGATTAGTTTCAGAAGTTCACGGGCTGCCTTCTTTCCCATTACCTCCCCTTCCTGCTTCACCGTGGAAAGGGCAGGCCTTACATAGCTTGCGAATTCTATATCGTCAAATCCGATGACTGCTATGTCATCCGGAATTTTGAGCCCGGCCGCCCTTATGGCTTTCATCGCACCGATAGCCATGATATCGCTGCCTGCGAATACAGCTGTCATGTTCGGGTAATCCTTCAGAAGTCTGGCCGTAACTTCCCCTCCGCCTTCTTCAGTGAAATCTCCCGGGTGGACAAGGCCTGCGTCAAAAGGTATTCCGTGCATCTCCAAAGCTTGTTTATAGCCTGAGAGCCGCTGGTTTGAAATGGGAGATATGACATGCCCGTTGATAAGTCCTATACAGGTATGTCCTAAAGAGATCAGATGTCGGGTTGCGGTCATTGCACCCCCTATGTTGTCTGACGTAACATAGGTGGCCCTCGCGCCTTCAAAAGGAATATCAATGAAAAGCGCAGGTATTTGACTTGATTCTATCTCCTCCGGCACCTCAGGGCCGGGTAATGTCCCCATGACGAATATTCCTTCAGAGCGTGATTCATAACACCGTTTCAGACTGTCTCTCCACTTCTTATCACGGACATCCTTTATGCTGAGGACAAGATCATATCCGGCTTTCTCCGTTTCAGCGCTTATACCGCATATGACTTCATAGAAGAAAGGATGTCTAAGGCCTTCCACAGAGAAAAGAAGGAGTTGCAATATGTAACTCCTCTTACGGACCAGACGACGCGCCAACGCGCTGGGATGATAGTTAAGCTCTTTCATGACTTCCCGAACCCTCTGCTCGGTATCCTCACTGATATCCCCGTATTCATTAAGCACGTGGGACACGGTGCTGACAGATACCCCCGCAGCTTTGGCGATATCCTTTATGGTCGGCTCTCGCCCGGATCTTGCCACAGACATACTCCGCCTTTCCCTTGCCTTATCTTCAATGTTGTCCTGTTGAGGCATAATTTCTGAAATGCTGTTCCTCGATATGCTGTTCTTGAAATGCTGTTTCTTTGGATGCTCTTCCCTATTTTGCGAGGTCCGATTTCTGAGACGTCATTTCCCGGAATATCAAACCAGATAGCATGTATGCGAGTATGCTATAACGTTGTAGCTCTGATTAAAATTATAGGCGAAAGCCCTTCCTCTGTCAAGGAAAGAAAGGAAACAAGAGGGAGGCCCCTGAACATTTGTCCGGGGGCCTCCGACCGGCGTTCGCCGGTGTTTTGACAAGTGGGAAAGTGGCTGATGTTGTTGTTATTAGAACTCCACGCTCATACCTGCTGTCAGCGAAAGGCCTTCAGCCCTCTTGGCTGTATAGCCTCGATTGTAGCTGGCTATGAACTCGATACCACAAGGAGCAGTGTAACCCACCTTACCCATGTATGTAGCTTCGCCTTCAGCGTACTTCAGATTCCCTGACATTTCGACGTCAGAGAACATCGGGAAATCCATGCTTGTAGAAGCAGCTACCTTGTGTGTGCTGTCCACACCGGATCCGGTGGTGGCAAGCTCCAGGTCATAGCTGGCATCCACTAATGCAGGCCCAACCATGAAGTCACGGCTGACGCCCAAGGTAAGGGTGGTCTTCGTCGCGGGATCTGCATCCTCATCACGATCGAGAATAGCGTACGGAGCATTCACGGTAGACCATACGTTGCTGATGCCCGCAGTGATGTCGAAACCTTCGTACATCATGGCTGCATCTGCGCCTACTGTAGTTCTGGCGCCGACAACGTCACGGTTGATATCTCTTTGCTCGTGCCAATCGGCTTTACCGGTAAGCCCTATACCCATTATTTCTGTGTAGATCTCACCGCCGACTCCGCGCTTACCTGCGTTTATGTCTACTACGTTTATGTCCTCGCCTGTATCCTTATCTTTTCTGTCGTCACGGTAGACAGGATTGAACAACGGATCGAAGCTCCTGAAGGCCACTTTTGCGCTGGCTTCAGGCAACATGGGAATCTCACCGATGCCGGCCTCGACCTTGGCTACAGTAGCCTTGTTTGCGCCGTCCCATGCTGCGGATCCGATGACATCCAGACCAGGCGCAGGTGCAAACTGAGCAGTCCCTGCAAGCGCCATGTCGTCACCGGTCTTAACCGCTGCTCCCTGAAGGGCGATGCCTTCGATTTCGCCTTGTCCATAGATGCCGAGGTCAACGAATCTTACGTCTGTTGCTTCTTCGCCTTCTCCGACTTGGCGGGTAGCCCATCCGTAGAAGCCTGCAAGTTCTGCAGGGCCGAGGCATAGGCCGCTTGTCTGGACACCTTCAATTACCCCGTCGGTCTCGGAGATGTGAGCGATATAAGGCGAGTAATCCACTTCCAGATCTCCAAAACGAGTGGTCAGAGCAGGTCCGCCCTCATAGAACGCTCCCGTTGTCTCTAGGTACACCTTATCAATGGTAAGGGCGTTCATAAGGTTTAGAGGACGAGGAGTTAGGCTCTTGCCGTTCATCTCACCCAGTTCAGGATCCTCAGCCTCGTTCTCAAAAGGATCCCACTCGGTCAGCGCGAAACCTATGTATCCTCGCACCTGGTTTCCGCCTGCCATTTCCATGGAGAGTTCCAGATGCAAGTCAGACGTTGCAGATATTCCGGCATCGATAGGATCGCTCGGAACAATCTGAAACACTGTAGAAAGGGAACCTCCCACGTTGATGCTGGGGGCGGCCAGAACCGGTGCTGCTACCACCAGAACCAGAATTATTGCCATTGCTGAAATAAGTCTTTTCATGATCTATCCCCCTTGGTGAATTGCTTGGTGAAAGCGTGCTGCAAATGATGCTGCCGGTGGGAATCTGAGATCAAGTGTCCATGTTCCCTTGCTCCTTAGGTTCCCATGCTTCAGTGTTTGCTGCGTGCCCTTTCACCGTTTGCTATGTGCGATCGAACTATGTGATCTCACCCGGCCTCCGGCGCTATGCGGGGGCCACCTCCTTTCCTACGCCTACCGGGCCCCAATCTCAGGCCATTTCCATCCGCCGGTGATCACCCAATCCTCAGCAGTCAGGCCTTGCCACCTGGTAAGTAATGTTATCAGACCATGTGATACTTGGGCAGATGTTGACCGGGTGCTAGATTAGTTCTTCGCAGCAAGCGCACTTCCTTCACGCAAACTGCACTCTAGCTGGTGTAAGTATTGGTAGGCTTGGAACTTGCAGCCCATAGAAGGAAGCGAATGGATGAGGGGTCAGTCCTTGAAGTCTGGTTCGCATGCCGAAAAGCCGGTCCGTAGAGCGTGTCCGAATTTCTATCACCTTCTGAGGTTTTTCTGATAATTATGGTGTCAGTGTTCGGTTTTCGAACACGGTCTGCGATACGGGTGTCCGCTTTTCGAGCACGTTTTGAAGTTTTTGAGACTTTTTGAGCGTGGCGACGGTCTTTTGACGCGTGAGTGTTCGATTTTCGATCACGCTTTTGAAAACGGTGTCCGGTTTTCGAACACGCTTTTGAAATGAGTGTGCGATTTTCTATCAGCCGCCGCCTTGTGAGACGAGTTTATGCGATACGGTGTTCGATATTCGATCACCTCAAAGCGAGATCGTGTTCGAAATTGGAGCACAGGGGAGGTTTTTGCTGGCTCATTTCGGTCCTCGGGCGACTATTTCGCAAGACGTGATCGAAAATCGCACAGTCAAAAAGGACCTATGGTCGTTTTTCGAACACCTGAAGCCTGCACCTACTTGACGTGAGGGCTGGCCTTCAGGACACACTCCCCGCGTACGCAGAAAAGCTTGCGCGTAGCCCATAGCCCCGATAAGGCGGTCGAATTCCTGCCACTCTAGAGCTTGCTTCCGAGAATGTGATAGAAAGGGAACCACTGAATCTAAAAGCGTGGCAGAGAATCGACCCCCCTACCGGCTGACGTTGCACAGAATTAGCACCCAACCTGGCTAGTGTGGCGAGTGTGCAGGCGGGTGCACATGATTCTGAAATATCGAGTTTGTAGCGCTCTCTTTTTGGCACTCCTAAGATCGCTTCAATTAACTGATGACGACTTTTCCGGCGACTACTCGCTCTTGTCCTGCATCAGCAATGCAAGGATAGCTTTTTGCACATGCAAGCGGTTCTCCGCTTCATCAAACACAACCGAATGAGGGCCGTCCATGACTCCATCGGTAATCTCGTCGCCTCTGTGGGCAGGCAGGCAATGCATGACCATGACGTCCTTATTCTCTGCAGCTTTTACAAGGTCTTCGTTAAGCTGGTAAGGCTTAAGAATACGGGTTTTCCTCTCTGTTTCAGCTTCCTGACCCATACTTGCCCATACGTCCGTGTAGATTACGTCAGCGCCTTTGACTGCTGCGTACGGGTCATGAGTCACCTCAATTTGGACTCCTTCGGCCTTACCGTCTTCCCTGGCAGCCTCGACGATCTCCGGAAGAGGTTGCAGCTCCGGCGGGCACGCTATTGTCACGTGCATACCGACTTTCGCCCCTCCATACATGAGGCTGTGCGCCATGTTATTGCCATCGCCGACATAGACCATCTTCAGGCCTTTGGTTTTTCCGCGTTTCTCATAGACTGTGAAGTAGTCTGCCAGGACTTGGCAAGGATGCAGAAGATCCGTAAGCCCGTTTATCACAGGAATTGTCCCGTAATTCGCCAAATCTTCTACGTCTTGCTGGTCAAATGTGCGGATCATTATCCCATTTACATATCTGGACAGGACCTGAGCTGTATCAGAAGGGGTCTCACCCCTCTTAAGCTGGAGCTCTTGAGAGCTCAAGAACAAAGGATATCCGCCCAACTGCCACATACCCACCTCAAATGAAACCCTCGTCCGCGTCGAAGGCTTCATGAAGATCATTGCCAGCGTCTTTCCACAAAGCAGATGATGGGTGATGCCTGTTTTCGTCTCTTCCTTCAATTTGGAACTGACCTCAAAGATTTTCCATACTTCCTCACGGCTGAGGTCGTGAATGGAAAGCAGACTCTTCCCACGCATTCCTAGAGCGACATTGTCCAAGAGATAATTCCTCCGGTCAAACATATTCGATACCGCCCTTCTTTGGTAGTGGAGTTTCCGACGCCCGCCATTTTCGGATATGCCCTGAATTCGGCGTGCCTTTTCTAATTCGGAAAATACTGCCGGAACTCCTTCTACAAAAAACAGTATAAATGTGTGTGCAACCCGGAGCTAAAAGACATCCTTCATAGCCTGTCCGATAATGTCCACTGCCTCCCGGATTTCTCCCTCTCCAATGACGAAGGGAGGGAGCAAGCGAATTGTCGTGTCTGTGACAGCGTTGACCAAAAGTCCCTTGTCCGCGCACCTGGAACATATGAGTTTCGCAGGGGCTTCCACACAAGGATCTCGCGAGTCCCGGACCTCAATCCCCACCATCAGTCCTCGTCCCCTTACTTCAGTCACCTGAGGATATTCTTTCTTAAGTATTTCCAGCCTGTTGAAGAGGATTCGGCTTACATTCATTACATGCTCGAGGATGCCTTCTTCACGCATAGTCTCGAGAACAGCCAATGACGCAGCGCATGCCAACGGATTACCGCCGAAGGTGGCAGCGTGAGTCCCGGGCGTAAACACTTCTGCAACATCATCTTTGGCAAGGAGGGCCCCGATGGGGAACCCACCTCCTAAGGATTTCGCCAGGGTTATGGCGTCTGGCACAACTCCGAAATGCTCAAAAGCGAACATTTTGCCGGTACGCCCCATGCCTGTTTGGACTTCGTCCATGATGAGAATGGCCCCGACTTTATCGCAAAGCTCCCTGACTCGGCCAAGATACTTTTTGTCCGCTACATGAACCCCTCCTTCACCTTGGATCGGTTCCAAGAGGACAGCAGCAGTCTCCGTTGTCACTGCTTGTTCCATAGCAGCCACGTCATTGAACGGCACATATTTGAATCCGGAAAGAAGCGGTCCGAAGTCCTTGTGGTACTTGGTCTGTCCTGTAGCAGTAAGAGAACCTAAGGTCCTCCCGTGGAAAGACCTTTGAGCTGTCACTATTTCATGCCTGCCAGCCCCGTGTTTTACCCTGGCATATTTCCTGGCAAGCTTAATTGCGGCTTCATTAGCCTCAGTGCCGCTGCTGCAGAAGAACACCTTACCAAATGGAGATCCCTCCAGCAACATCCGGGCAAGGAGGGCCTGGCTCTCAATGTGGTAGAGGTTAGAGCAATGCATCAATTTGCCTGCCTGTTCCCTTATGGCAGCTACAACCCTGGGATGGCAGTGACCCAATCCACATACTGCAATCCCACTTACAAAATCCAGATACTCCCGGCCTTCAGCATCCCACACTCTGGCCCCGGATCCTCGAGTCAGGGAGATCCCGACGCGGCCGTATGTATTCATAATGTAATTCCTTGTCAGGTCCTTAACTTCCTCAGTCTTCAAATGTTTCATAATCCAGGCACAAGAATCCGTCCCTGGCAGACAGACTCTTGCCTCCCTCCCTTCCATTCTCCCGCAGAATCCTTCAGCGCCCCATTCCTTCTCTGCGGCTCATAAACTGCATCTCCATTTGTGCCCAAGCGCAGGTTGCAACTAGTTGAGAATCATTGTCCCGATTCCCTTGTCAGTGAACATCTCCAGGAGGAGAGAATGAGGGCGACGGCCGTCTATTATGTGTGTCCGTTCAACTCCTCCCTGCAAAGCAGTGAAACAAGCCTCGACTTTCGGGATCATGCCTGTCACGATGTGTCCATCCCGCGTCATCTCTTTTGCCTCATCGATTGTAAGCTCTTCTATGAGGGATGACATATCGCCGGGATCACGCATGATCCCTTCAACATCTGTCAGCATGATTAATTTATCAGCTTTGAGGGCACCGGCAAGACTGCCTGCCAGATGATCAGCGTTTATGTTCAGGGTGATGCCGTTTTCGTCTGCAGCCACAGGCGATATTACAGGAATGAATCCAGCCTCGGCTATTACATCTATGACCCCTGGGTCGATTTTCCGAACAGTCCCTACGTAACCCAGATCCACTGCCTGGCATTTCTCACCTGATGAGCAACATTTCTCCGGCTCCATCTTGGCAGCCGTAACTAAGCATGCATCCTTCCCTGAAAGCCCTATCGCTTTCCCACCGCTTTGATTTATCAGTGAGACAATTTCTTTGTTGATCTTGCCTGTAAGCACCATTTCAGCTATTTCAGCAGTTTCAGCGTCTGTCACCCGAAGCCCGTTGACAAACGCAGGCTCCTTCCCCAGGCGCTTCATGAGGTCAGTAATCTCTTTGCCTCCTCCGTGGACAATAACGGGATTCATGCCTACATACCTAAGGAGAGTGAGATCCGTGGCCACCATCTTCCTCAAAAGGGGATCTGTCATAGCAGACCCGCCATACTTGATTACAACGGTTTTTCCGGAGAACGCTCTTATGTATGGTAAAGCCTCTACCAATATGCTTGCTCTTTCACTTGCAGGATCCATGCAAACCCCTCCTTAAGATGTATAACTGGCATTTATCTTCACGTAGTCGTAAGTCAAGTCACATGTCCAGGCGGATGCAGCGCTACTCCCGCTCTTAAGATCAATTGTGATTTCTATATCTGTCTTAGCTAACGCATTCCTGGCACCGGCTTCATCGAAACCATTGGCCTTCCCGGCACCGGCTTCGTCAAAACCATTGGCCTTCCCGGAACGCGCTACAAGGACATCCCCGATATACACATCTGTCAAATCCGGACGAAAATCTACGCCGGCCCTGCCTGCAGCAGCCAGAATCCGTCCCCAATTGGGGTCCGCTCCGAAAATTGCAGTCTTGACCAGATTCGAAGAAGCAACTGTCTTGGCGATGCATCTGGCGTCGTCTACAGTATCCGCACCTACGACTCTGACCTCAACGAACTTAGTGGCGCCTTCCCCGTCCTTCACAATCATTTTGGCAAGAGAGGCTGTAACCACCCGGAGCCCGCGGCAGAATTCCTGAAAATCAGAGCCTTCTTCGTCTATCACCGTGTTGCCGGCCAGCCCGTTTGCCATTGCTATTACCATGTCATTGGTACTTGTATCTCCATCCACCGTAATCATGTTAAAGGACTCGTCCACAGACTGAACCAAGGCTTTCTTCAGCATGACATGTGTAATTGCCACATCCGTAGTGATGAACCCAAGCATAGTGGCCATGTTAGGATGAATCATCCCTGACCCTTTGCAGATTCCGCCAATTGACACATTTCGGTCACAGATGCGTCCTGTCACAGCGACTTCCTTAGTAGTTCGGTCAGTTGTGAGAATGGCCTGGGCAGCCTCACTTGAGCCCTTAGGACTCAGTCCGGATGCTGCGATGCGAATTCCTTCACTCACGTTATCTATAGGCAAGGCCTTCCCTATTACTCCTGTGGAAGCCACCAAGACCTCTTGCGGACTAATACCAAGGACGCAGGCGGCTTCGGCAGCCATAATCCGCGCGTCCCTGAGTCCTGTATCACCTGTGCAAGCGTTGGCGTTTCCGCTGTTTGCCACTATTGCCCCGGCAAGCCCGGACTTCAGGTGCTCCATAGTCACAAGGACAGGCGCGGCCTTAACTAAGTTAGACGTAAAGACACCTGCAGCTTGCGCCTGTTTCTCTGACACGATAAGTGCAAGGTCAGGACGGGACTTCTTTATTCCACAATGCACCCCTGACGCCTTAAAACCCCGAGGCAGCGTAACCCCGCCCGGTGCTGATTGCCAGTTTCCTTGTGCCTCATGTTTTGACTCCAACATTCTGCCTATCGCCTCTATTCTTCTATCTTTTTTCCCCACGACGACACGACTTTGCCCACTCCTACCTAAGGCCAGATTGGAGCTAAGTTAAGCCCCCTGTCCTCAGGCTCACCGAACATCAGGTTCATGTTTTGGATGGCTTGGCCGGCAGCGCCTTTCACAAGATTATCTATTGCGGACATAACTAATAGTCTTCCTGTCCTTCCGTCCACCCTAACGCTGATGTCACAGTAGTTAGATCCTGCCACTGCCTTAGTCTGCGGGATCTGATCCGGAGGCAGAATTCGGATGAACTTCTTCCCATGATAGAAACTTTTGTAAACTTCTGTAAGACCCCAAGCGTCCAAGTTGACACCTTGAACGTGGTTAATACAGGGGTCACAGTTGATGCCTGGGTCCTGGTCAATACCTGCACCCTGGTTAACGCAGGTGAAGACCGAGTCTCCTTCTGAGTCGTATCTCAAATCAGCATAGCCTGTCATCAGGATGCCTCGATTCAACGGGACCAGGTGAGGCGTGAAGTTCAGACTCACTACCTCATCGTGTCCTCCTGCCCTGGCACTTGCGGCAAGTTCCTGTTCAATCTCAGGGATATGCCTGTGCCGAAGAAGCCCGTACGCCCTCATGTTTTCGTTGCACTCGGGGAAATGATAGCCCTGTCCCAGGGTTCTTCCTGCTCCGGATACGCCGGAGAGGGCATTCACAATAATACTGTTTGTGCTGACCAGCCCGAAGCGGACAAGAGGGGCGAATGCCAAGATGGTCGCAGTAGGGTAGCATCCCGGGTTCGCCACAAGTCGGGCATCGCTTATCTCCTTTGCGTGCAACTCGGTCAAACCGTAGACCGACTCAGACAGCAATTCAGGAGCGCCATGTGTATATCCATACCATTCCCGGTAAAGCAAAGGGTCTTTCAGTCGCAAGTCTGAACCTATATCGATTATCTTCATGTCCGGATTCACGGAAATCAGCTCTTTTATCAAAGGCCAAGCAGTTCCTGAAGGAGAAGCCAAGAAAACCACATCACACCCGTCCGCCAGTTCGTCTGCAGATAGCTCTTGGAAATGAGGTAAGTCATAGCCATAGTAACCAGGATACACTTGTGAGACGGATTTGCCCGCATGAGTTCGTGAGACAAGATTAGTAAGCAATACCCCTTCATGGCCCAGCAGGAGTCTCATGAGCTCTCCTCCTGCATACCCTGCTGCTCCAACTATTCCAACACGAATCACAACCATATCCCACCTTATTGTTAATGTAGAAGTATAAAGTTACCCATTGCCTCCATGGCTGGATGGTCTGGGGCCGGGCAAGACCCGCGAACAACAGGATTGGCTGTCCTACACCGGCGCCTGCGGCGAATATGGCATCATTATACACTCATAACGCATATTTATGCAAGACCCTGGCCCGAATTCTTTTTACGGTCTCTCTTTTGATAAACTCACCTTGGAGAGGATTGTCGACAGCCGGTGCTGGATGTTCTGCCACATCAGAGGATTCTAAGAAGACTGTATGGCGGTTCCAATACGGAGTAAACACAAACAGGCTACGCCTTACTTCCAGGTGAAGTCGCGCAGCCTGTTTCAGTTCTGATTATCTCATTGTTTTCCGGATTAGGCTCGTGTCCTTGTGTCGCGCAACCAAAGTCGTTGCACACCGAGACTCACAGCACAAGCCTAATACTGGATACTTAAAAATCCATACCTACAAGGACTCTAAATCCTGTAGTGCTAGGTGCATTTTGGGTCTTGAAAATGATCTCACCGGCTAGCCAGAACGGGGCGTAAACATCTGCCATAACGCCACCGCAAGCCTCCAGCCATGCCTTGGCACTACCGGAACCAAATCTAACACCGAGTCCGGCGTCGCCATATACTACGAGTTGCGGGTGCACCGGCTGCTCTCCCCACACGCCCACCAGCAGAGCAGGTGAAGTTCCACCGGCAGTATATAGTCTTATTCCTCCGTATGCGCCGACAAGAGCATCGCCGAATTCTTTGAGATCCATCGATCCATAAATATCGGCCCAGCCTGCGTTTTCAATGCCAAAGTAATCCAGGCCTACATCTATCATGTCAGTAAGCGCCAATTCGCCTTTCAGAGTCAAACCTCGTGCGTCTCCCTGAAAATAATAACCGACACCGACATGGTTTGCTGCAGATGCTACGCCGGCAATCGCCATCGCACCTATGATCACTACTGCAATAAGCAGCTTCTTATTCATCTTTATCCCTCCTTTTCTTGTGACATTCAAGAATATGGTTCGACAATGTGGCGGGAACTCCTTCATAAACGCTCCCAAAACATTGTTTTCCCGGATCAGGACAAGACTATAACTGAAAGGAGGTACGCGGCTTCTGCAAATACCGGATGAATCCTGCAAGAACACTGAGCAGTCTATTAAGAGACTCTATCTTATGATTAGGAGCCGTGATACAAAAATGCCAAATATTACCGTAGACCCGGACCTCTGTATCGGTTGTGGGCTTTGCGCTGAAATATGCCCTGAAGTGTTTGAGATAGGTGATGACGGGCAAGCTCAAGTCATTGATGAAAACGAGTGCGATCAGTCGGACTGCTGCTCTGAAGCGAGAGACTCTTGCCCGACAGAAGCAATTAAGTTTGAATAATGTGGATAGGGGCGCCGCAATACTCGCACTTGGCGTCCCTCAATCTGAATTGGGCCACGCCAAAGACAGTGCGTTCAATCACTTTGTTGCCACACTCATAACAGACAGTATCACAGCCTTCCATACCTGGGACGTTCCCAAGATAAACATACTTAAGCTTCTGCCTTGCAATATCAGCGGCTTTACGTAACGTGTTAATTGGTGTCGGAGGCTCACTGAACTTGTATGCCGGGTAATATCTGGAGAAATGGACAGGTGTTGTGTCTCCGAGGGCCTCGTCAACCCAATTGACCAGCTTGCTGATGTCATCCTCAGAATCATTCATGCCCGGTATCAAAAGGTTCGTAATCTCAATATGACAACCTGCTTCCCGTGAAAGTTCAGCTGTTCGTAATACAGGTTCCAGCTTGCCATGACACACTTTGGCATAGAACGCCGGAGAGAATGACTTTACGTCAATATTCATGGCGTCTATGTATGGAATCAGCTCCTTGAGCGGATCTTCGTTAATGTGGCCGTTTGTCACCAGCACGTTCTTGAAACCTTTTCCACGGACAAGCTCCGCAGTCTCCAGCAC
>DUVA01000187.1 GCA_012841305.1 Bacillota bacterium
AAGCCAAAAAGATCCATGCCACTCCTCCGGGGCAGACAATGGATGGAGAGTTGCCGGTCCGGCAGACGGAATACGACATGCCTGCCAAACACCGGCAACTCTCATTTTCACATCTAAGTATCAGTTCACTATTCTGTCAAGGCAACCCGCTTGCGGAGCAAACATTCCGCAAACGCCGTTTTTCCCGGATATGCATTTCAACTATCGCTCTGGTTGTAGCTGTCAGATGAGATGGGAGCTTTGCCCATCTATGAAAGAGCGTATAGGGCCCCCTTTCCCCGCATTAAGCGTCTTTGAAGGGCATGCCCTTATGTGCTTGTTGGCTTATCCCGAATCACCCCACCGGCTTTTAAAGGAGCCCAACCTGTCCCTGACATTGGCCGCCTTTCGTAATACTCATCCTTGCTACCGTGATGACGCCTTATTGACCATACCAAAGCTCCCTTATAGGGTCTCTTAGCCCAATGTGGCTCAGCAGAAGAGCCAATCCGGCTGATTTGCGGACCACCCAATCGACGACTGGCTCTTCCCGAGAGCCACTTAAGCGGATCCAGTGTCCTTCCGGCTATCGACTGGCTCACGTGGTGAGCCATTCATGGTGATCTGAGGGCTTCCGCATAGTCGATTGGCTCACCCAGTGAGACCCAGTGAGCCGATGCGAAGGTGGTATGCCTTGACCGATCACCCCAATGATTTCGATGTATGAATTCGACCGAATATCTCAGTGACGTGCTGGATTTCCGAACACCCAACCCGAATGACTCTACATATTGAGCGACTTTGAGGGTGCCTAATTGAAATTTAAACACAGCTTCAGAGAACCGTGTGCTATTTCCTATCACGGTTCTGGAATCCGTGTTCGAAAACCGGAGACGTTGAGATACCTCGATTAATTCGACATTTCCGAAAATCCAATAGCCTCTTCCAATCGCTCCCTTTGAGTGTTTACGCCGGTTCAGCACATATTACAATATTACACTCTCTGGCTTGCGGAAGTCCTGGCTTGGGGGCCGTCCCTGAGTGGAACACCGCCTCAGAAAACGTACATACCTTGCGGGGCCACCCTGCATGGTACGTACACTTTCTGGAACCGGCGATTGCTTATAGTGGAGACCGTTGTTCTCTCCCATATTATGTTAACGCAGCTCGCTTGAATCGCAAAATTGGTCGCCGTCTTCGGCGAAACTGGCAGCTATTGGGAGAAATCAATGGTCTCATAGTGATCCACTTAGTAGACTCTGGCATTCCGTATCACCCTGGTATTCCCTATCACCCGGGCAATCCGGCACTAGCTTGCGCTTCTGGCTTCATCTACTACAGCAGCATTGTCCCTCATTACAATGCACTTTGTCGGGCATTTCTCAACACAGATGCCGCAGGCGTCACACTCTTCGAGATTGATAACAGCAAGATTATCCTGAAGGGTAATGGCGCCTTTCGGGCACGCCTTGGCACATATTCCACATCCGATACAGCCAATCTTACATGTCTTCCTGACTTCAGCGCCTCTGGCCTTCGAGCGACAGAAGACTGTAACCTGCTGTGACATGGGCATAAGCTGAATTATTCCCCTGGGACATGCATCAACGCACATGCCACATGATGTGCATCTGGCCTCATTTACAGTTGGCAGCCCCGAAGGCCCCATATGAATAGCATCAAACTTGCATGCATCAACACAGGATCCTAAACCGAGACATCCATATACGCACGACTTGGCGCCGCCTGCAACCATATTCTGAGCCTTACATTGGCGAAGTCCGTCATAGACATACCTGGGCGCACATCTCTCATCAGTGCCCTGGCAAAGAACCCTGGCAACCTTCTTCTCAGTCTCAGTGACAGGTTCAACTCCCATAATAGCAGCGATCCGAGACGCAGTCTCACTGCCGGAAACAGGACACGCATTTACACGCGCATCTCCCGCCACTATAGAAGCAGCCAAGCCGGAACACCCGGGGAATCCGCATGCGCCACAATTGGCCCCCGGCAAGAGCTGGACTATTTCATCCTGCCTGGGATCCTGTTCCACATGGAATTTCTGTGACGCCAAGGCAAGAATCGCCCCAAATACAGCTCCGCTTAACCCGAGAACCAATATTGCCTCTACAACTGCCATCTAATATCACCTCTCATCGCAGCCTACATCACTCCGAATAAGGCCTGTAACCTGAAACCGGCAAAACCTAAGAACGCCATTGACATGAGTCCGGCGGTTATCAGTGCTATCGGGAAGCCCTTTAGGGATTCGGGGATCTCACTGAGTTCCATTCGCTCACGAATAGCAGCAAACAGTAATATCGCAAGCGCGAATCCCGATGCACCTGCCACACCATTAACAGCCGCCTCCAGCAGGTTATAGTTTTCCGATACGTTCAAGATCGTTACTCCGAGAACTGCACAGTTCGTTGTAATCAACGGAAGATAGATGCCCAAAGCTTGATACAGCGGAGGGCTGGTCTTCTGTATTACCATCTCCACCAGTTGCACTAAAGCTGCGATAATAAGGATAAAACCTATCGTCTGAAGGTATTCAAGCCCCAGTGGGACAAGGATCATATGACGGAAGAACCATGTAACTACTGAGGCAAGGCCCATGACGAAAATCACGGCTGCGCTCATTCCGGCAGCAGTCTCAACTCGCTGGGATATCCCGATAAACGGACATATCCCGAGGAATCTTGACAAAATGAAGTTATTTAGGAGCACCCCGCCAAAAAATATGACAAGCAATTTCCCCATATGCTATCCCTCCTGTGCCCTCTTCTTGTTCCTACTCGCCACCCAGTTCAGCAAGCCTATTAAGAGCCCCAGGGTGATAAACCCACCGGGTGGAAGGATTACCATGACTGCAGCCAAGCTCTGGTCAAAAATGCGGATCCCCGCGAACCCGAAATCAGGAATGGCCAAGATAGTCCCTGTGCCGAGCAACTCCCTTATCGCGCTCAGTCCACACAGAGCTAAGGTCCACCCAAGCCCCATGCCGAGGCCGTCAGCCAATGAATCCATTATCCCATGCTGGAAAGCAAAAGCCTCCGCCCTTGCGAAGATAATACAGTTAACTACTATGAGTGGAATGAATATTCCCAGCACTTCATGGAGACCGGGTAAGAAAGCCGCCATAATCAAGTCCACTGTTGTTACGAAGGTGGCAATAACCACAACAAAAATGGGTATCCGAATTTTCTCAGGCGTAACTTTCCTAAGAGCGGATATAATCACGTTTGAGCCGACAAGCACAAACGTAGCGGCAAGCCCCATACCTATCCCGTTAGAGATAGCCAGGCTCGTGGCCAGAGTCGGACACATGCCCAGGAGCATCCGAAAAGTAGGGTTCTCATTGATAATCCCTTTACTGAATTCAGATTTAAAGCTCATTTCCCAGTGCCCCCTTGTCGCTTACAACCTCAAACACTCGAAGAGCTTCATTCACTGCATTTGCTACTGCCCTTGAAGAGACGGTGGCGCCTGTAATCGCATCGACCTGGCCTCCGTCTTTCTTCACCTTTACCTCTGTTCCTGCGGGAATTCCCACGAATCTCCTTTGAAACTCACCGCCGGTAATATTCGCGCCCAGTCCGGGTGTCTCAGAATGCCGGACCACAGAGACACCTGAGACATTCCCACTTGAAGACACCCCTACCACAGTCTCAATAACACCGCCGTATCCTGCGGGGAAACACATAAACGCAAAACCTCGACGTTCACCTCGCAAGTAACCTGCATACATCTTGTCGACAATGGCAAAAGGTGATTTTCCTCCGGAAGAAGCCTCTGCTTTCACAAAAGAAAGGGCCTCTGTCACGTCTCGGAATTCATCTGCCTCCGGGAGCACGTCTTTCAAAGCCTGCTGTAAGCGAATAGTTGCCTGTGCTGCAATGCGGTCACTGGTGATCCCATTAACGACTGCCAAAACAGCGCCGGCAACTGCGCATATTACAAGAAGCACAACACCTAACCGCAATACTTCACGCAACCCTCTTCACCTCTCCGAACTTCCGTGGTATCGTGTATCTCTCTAGCAGAGCCGTGGCAGCGTTCATTATGAGAATCGCGTAACACACGCCTTCAGGGTATCCGCCGTAAAGCCTTATCAAAGCTACGAGCACACCACATCCCACCCCATAGACTATCTGGCCTCTTGGAGTTACAGGGCTGGTAACATAGTCGGTAGCCATAAAGAACGCGCCCAGAAGAAGGCCGCCTGCCAAAATGTGAAACAGCGGGTCTTGCCCAAAAAGCGCTGTCAGCACTGCGACAGTACCTATGAAACTGAGGGGAATTCTAAGGCCTATGTGGCCTCGATATATGAGGTACGCCGCACCCAGTAGAATAGCAAAAGCCGAAGTCTCACCGATGGAGCCTGCAATCCGCCCTATGAATAATTCCGCATAAGGCGCCTTGATGTTCATGTACTTCATGAGAACCAGAGGAGTCGCAGTGGTCAGAGCATCAAACTTCGGTATCCAAGCTGCCTCATGAACCGGCCAGCGCCACCTGGTCATAAACACCGGCCACGAAGCCAGTAGAAACGCCCTGCCAATAAGCGCAGGATTGAATATGTTCTGACCCAAACCTCCGAAAGTAAACTTTGCTATGGCTATGGAGAATATTGACCCGATAGCCCCTGCCCACAGCGGCAAATCGGGTGGAACCACAAGAGCAAGCAACAAGCCGGTAACAGCTGCGCTGTAGTCTCTCACCGTTACAGGCTTTCCGCAAATCTTCGTAAGAGCCGCCTCTGTAATAACAGCTGACCCCACACATACTGCCATCATGCCAAGCGCCGGCAATCCGAAAAACCATACGCCTGCAAAACATGCAGGCATGAGCGCCAAAATAACGTCACTCATTATCATCGGAGTTGAGACAGTAGTGTGTTGGTGCGGTGATGAAGATACTATAAATCCGCTGCCTTCCATTTCCTAATCCCTCCGAACTCCCACTTGTCGAAGCTCCCTCAATCTTAATAAAGCTCTATCCACGCTTGGCATTACGCCTTGCCCTAATCTCCGCTTTTGCCAACCGAATCCCCTGCACCAACCGTCGCCGTGACGGGCAAATGAAGCTACAACACCCACACTCTATGCAGTCAAGTGCGCCCAGCCTCTCAGACTCATCAAACCTTGCGGCTTCTGCATAACCCGCTATCCAAAGAGGCATAAGATTCATTGGGCACGCTTCCACACATCTACCACATCTGATACAAGCGATTGGTTCATCCCCGGCAACTTCTTTCTCTGAAAGAAGCAGTATTCCTGACGTGCCTTTTGTCACGGGAATCTCTGTAGTATACTGCGCTATACCCATCATAGGCCCACCGATTATTACCTTCTTCGGCGGGATTCGAGTCCCACCGCAGACCTCAATGATGTCGCTTACGAGAGTTCCTATGGGAACCATAAGATTCGCCGGCTCTCTCACACAGCTTCCGGTTACGGTGACAACTCGCCGAACAAGGGGCATTCCGTCGATTACCGCCTCTTTAACTGCAACCGCAGTGCCTACGTTGTTTACCACTACACCCACATCCACCGGCAGACCACCTGAAGGCACTTCCCGCCCCAGAATTGCCCAAATCAGCTGTTTCTCTGCGCCTTGCGGGTATTTGACTCCAAGAGGCACAATCTTGATGCTGTCGTCTCCTTCGACGGCTTCCATCAAAGCCGAAATTGCGTCAGGCTTGTTATTCTCAATGCCTATAACCGCTCGTTCCACTCCAATGGCTTTCATAAGCAGCCTGGCGCCGGCAACCACGTCAGCCGGACGCTCTACCATGAGCCTGTGGTCAGCGGAAAGATAAGGCTCACACTCTGCCCCGTTGAGCAATAGAGTATCGAAGGCCTTGCCTTGAGGCGGGGTAAGCTTAAAATACGTAGGGAATGCAGCCCCTCCGAGACCTACTATACCTGCTTCGCGAAGGATTCCAATTAGCTTATCCGGACCTAGCCTGTCAACACTGTCCCGAGGCTTTACACTCTCATCCCAAGTGTCAAGGCCGTCAGACTCAATCACGATAGAAAGCCCGTCCACACCGCTTGACTGCGCATGCTTCGCTACAGCTTTTACCTTTCCGGACACACTGGCATGAATTGGAGAAGTAAGACGGGCCTTGCTGTCGCCTATCTTCTGACCTATCTTGACTTCATCCCCCGCCTTCACAATGGGCTCACACGGAGCGCCGGTATGCTGATGAAGAGGGATCACAACCTTCCCCGGAGAAGGCATAGACCGAATCGGCTTCGCATACGTCGCATCTTTGTTATAACTTGGGTGGACTCCTCCTTTGAAAGTCCTAATTGCCATGTTCTCAAATACTCCCCCTTCCGACAATCTTACAGTCTCCCTAATAACCGAATACCTTCACATATTCAAACAGGCGCAATGCGCCATGGATCCCTTTCACAGTTGATTGTCATAATCCCCATAAGATAATACCACAATTAGCCCGGTTATGCAGAAATAAACCCACGCTAACCTGGAAACACCGGCAAAACGTAAGGGGGCGCAAGAATCCCACGCCCCCAAGGTTGCCCAGTCATTCCGATTCAGACTTGGCTCAAGTCAACAAATAAGGCCTCTTGCTAGAACAGGCCGACAATATTCCCTTCATCGTCAATGTCAACATTCTCTGCAGCAGGATGCTTGGGAAGGCCGGGCATGGTCATCATTTGCCCGCAAAGAGGCACAATAAACCCTGCGCCTGCAGATACCCGCACCTCGCGTACGTTAAGCTCCCAATCAGTGGGCGCTCCTCGTAAGGCAGGATCATCAGTCAACGAAAGCTGCGTCTTTGCAGTGCAAATCGGCAAGCCTCCTAAGCCCTGCTTCTCGATGGTCCTGATGTCACGCTCTGCAGAACCTGAGTAAATAACTCCCTTAGCCCCATAAATCTCCTTAGCCAACTTCTCAATCTTGTCCTTTACCGGACTATCCAGTTCATACAAGAATCTAAAGTCAGGCTTCTCATGCTCCAGAGAATCCAGGACTTCCTTAGCCAGCTCAAAGCCGCCGTCGCCACCACGGCCCACTACTTCAGAGATAGCAGCGCGAACTCCTAAATCATCACAATGCTTCTTCAAGAATTCCAGCTCTTCCACATCATCAGTGGGGAATCTGTTGATGGCTACAACGACCGGAAGGCCGAACTTGTCTCTTACGTTTTCTATGTGTTTATCCAGGTTCTCGCAACCCTTCTCCAAAACAGCCAGGTTCGTCTCAGCAAGTTTGTCCCTCGGTGCTCCGCCATGGTGGTTAAGGGCACGGGCAGACGCAACGATCACAACTACGTCAGGCCTTACATCGGTTACGCGACATATTATGTCGAAGAACTTCTCAGCACCGAGGTCAGCAGCGAATCCGCCTTCCGTAATAGTATAGTCAGCCAATCTAAGAGCTGTCTCGGTAGCTACTATACTGTTATTGCCGTACGCGATATTCGCGAAAGGCCCGCAGTGCACAAAAGCAGGCTGCCCTTCGAGAGTCTGGACTAAATTCGGCTTTATCGCTTCTTTCATAATGACTGCCATAGCCCCGACTGCCCCTAAATCAGCAGCGGTGACCGGCTTCCCATCGTAAGTGTATCCCACGATAAGCTTGGCAAAACGCTCTTTCAGAGCACTTATCGAAGGCGATAGCCCGAAACATGCCATGATCTCCGATGCCACGGTAATGTCAAATCCACTCTCCATAGGAGTGCCGTTTGCCTTGCCTCCGAGGCCTACTACTATATTGCGTAGTTGTCTGTCGCTGATATCCATAACTCGACGCCATGCGATTCTCCTCGGATCGATGCCCAGATCATTCCCTTGATGGATATGGTTTTCCACCATGGCTGCAAGGAGATTATGAGCCGCGCCTACCGCGTGGATATCTCCGGTGAAATGGAGGTTAATATCCTCCATAGGAAGCACCTGTGAGTATCCTCCTCCCGCAGCACCGCCCTTGATACCGAAAGTGGGGCCGAGCGACGGCTCTCTCAGGGCGACCATGACGCTCTTTTTCATTTTCCCCAAAGCCTGAGCCAGTCCTACGGCTGTACATGTCTTGCCTTCACCGGCAGGAGTGGCTGTTATCGCAGTAGTATAAATCAGTTTCCCATAAGGACGCGCTTTCAGCCTTTCGATAGTCTCTAAGCTAACCTTTGCCATATACTTACCGTAGAATTCAAGATCATCTTCAGTAAGTCCTATACTCTTCGCGATTTCCAGGATAGGCTTGAGCTTTGCGCTCTGTGCAATCTCGATGTCAGGAGGAATTCTACCGTAAGTCCCTTTCGACATATCTACATACCCCTTCCGTTTTTTGTGCGGATATACTCGTCAATCCCATGGGCAGCCAGCTTACCTGCGCCCATTGCTGCGATCACAGTGGCGGAGCCGGTAACAATGTCACCACCTGCGAATATCCCAGGTATGTTCGTTTTGCCTGTTGCTTCATCAGCGATAACGTTCCCGCGTCGGCCCAGAGCAAGCCCGGAAACAGTCCTGATTAAAAGGGGGTTTGGATTGGTGCCGACAGCGGATATTACAGTGTCAACGTCTAGGATAAATTCTGAACCGGGAACAGGAATCGGCCTACGCCTACCACTATCGTCTGCCTCGCCCAACTCCATTCGGATGCACTCCATCCCCTTTACCCAGCCTTTGTCGTCTTCGAGAATACGTACCGGGTTTGAAAGGAGCATGAATTCGATTCCTTCCTCCTCGGCATTTTCGACTTCTTCCAGTCTTGCAGGCATTTCAGCCCTTGAACGCCTGTACACAACGGTGACTTTTTCTGCACCCAGTCGAAGCGCGGTTCTGGCGGAATCCATGGCCACATTCCCTCCGCCTACGACTACGACGCGCTTGCCGACCCAAATCGGGGTGTCATATTCCGGGAATCGATAGGCCTTCATCAAGTTCGCTCTCGTTAAGAATTCATTAGCGGAGTACACACCGTTCAGATTCTCCCCGGGCACTCCCAAGAAATAGGGCAGGCCTGCGCCTGTACCCAGGAATATGGCGTCAAATCCTTGTCGGAAAAGCTCATCCACTGTAACTGTTGTACCTACAAGCACGTTAAGGCGTATTTCTACGCCTTGACTCTTAATATATTCCACCTCCTCGTCAACAATGGCTTTAGGTAAACGAAACTCAGGAATACCATATCGAAGCACGCCACCTGTAGCATGCAAAGACTCAAACAGAACAACCTTGTAGCCAAGCTTGTTAAGCTCAGCTGCACACGTTAAACCTGCAGGGCCTGAACCGACAACTGCGACCTTGCCCAAGGATGCGTCAGAGAGCCCGGCTTTGGCCAGAGGCTCCCCGTGAACTCTTTCGTAATCAGCGCAAAAACGCTCAAGAGCCCCTATCGCTACAGGGTCACCCTTCTTGCCCAAAGTGCATACTGCCTCACACTGGCTTTCCTGAGGGCACACGCGGCCACACATAGCAGGTAGACTGTTCTTCTCCTTAATCTTTCTTGCTGCCCCCAGAAAGTCGCCTTCTGCAATAAGGGATATGAACTCAGGAATATCTACACCGACGGGACACCCGGCGACGCAAGGCTTCTTTGGACACCCAATACAACGAGTGGCTTCAGCCACTGCCAAATCCTCGGTGTAGCCTAACGCCACCTCTTCAAAGTTCTTACTGCGAATATCCGGTGCTTGTTTTGGCATTTCGTGTCTTGGTTTTCTTACTTTTGATGACATTTGCATCCCCCCGCGCCGGCCAGATAATGCTCCATGGCAAGCTTCTCCTCAGCCAGAAAGCGTCTCTGTCTTGCTATTAATTCGTTAAAATCCACCTTATGACCGTCAAACGCAGGACCTTCAACACAAGAAAACTTGGTCTCGCCATCGACTGTCACACGGCATGAACCGCACATCCCGGTGCCGTCTACCATGATCGCGTTCAAGCTGACAATGGTTTTTACCCCGAATTTTGCAGTAACTCTTGAAGCTTCGCGCATCATTAGAAGAGGCCCTATGACTATTACCTCGTCAGGACGAAGCCCTTTCTCCAGCAAGTCGCAAAGGACTTCCGTGACAAAACCTTTATGTCCGAAGCTTCCGTCGTCTGTACTGTAGTAGACCTCATCACTGACTTGTTCCATCCTATCCTTGAATATCAACATGTCTTTCGTCTGTGCACCGATAAGAGATATGACCCGCGTTCCAAGTCTATGGTAAGCTTTTGCCTCAGGGTATATGGGAGCAACCCCTACTCCTCCCGCGACACAGACGACGCAATCCAGCTTCTCAATGTCTCTGGGAGTCCCAAGAGGGCCCACAATATCCTGAATGCAATCGCCCTCATTAAGCGTGCCTAACTCTGTCGTGCTCTTCCCGACCTCCTGAAATACCATGGTCAAAAGACCCGTTTTAGCGTCGCTATCGGCTATTGTTAAGGGGATTCGCTCTCCCCTTTCATGCATCCTTAGCACGACAAATTGCCCCGGATGTGCATGAGCACATATTTCAGGAGCGTTGACTTCGACTAGTTTAATCTTAGGCGCCAGCGTTTCTTTCTTGAGAATCTTATACATATTATTCCTCCTTGCCCATAGCCTGACATATCTCATGTTATTAAATCCAGCAAATGTATCTTAATGCAATTGTTAGTACGCCTAAAATAATCACCATACATATTCGATGCGACTTCAAATAATCCTCCCCATGCTTTAGAGGTAATAAGCCAAGTGCATGAGATCTATGCTGAGGTCCGTATTATGCACTCTGATTCCTTTAGGCGCTTTCAAGTGTACCGGCGCAAAGTTAAGGACTGCCTCAATTCCAGCGATGGCACACTCATCCATCACGGCCTGAGCAGCCTCAGCGGGAACGGCTATGACAACCATTCTGAATCCAAGCTCCTTGGCCCTGTCGTGGAAGCTGTTTATGTGGTCTATAGGCACTCCGTTAATAACTTCTCCTATTGCTTCGGGATTGGAATCGAACAAGGCCACCAACTTCAGATGGTAGTCTCTTTCAGTGGCGTACCTTTGAATTATATACCTGGCAATCGCATGACCCAGGTTGCCAACGCCAATAATGCCAACTTTTATCTCCTTGTCCAGATTAAGAATATGTTTGAGTCTATTGCGCAGAATCACAATATCATAGCCAAGTCCCTGCTTGCCGAAGGCGCCGATAATACCGAGGTCCTTTCTGACCTGGGCAGGAGTAACGCCTGACTTTTCACCCAACTTAAAGGAGGAAATCACATTTCCGTAAGAGTCCTCAGAAAGATTCTCAAGAACCCGAAGATATATGGGGAGGCGCCTAATAACAACATCAGGAATGTCCTCTTTTTTCACTGTCCTCCCCCCTCCGCACATGAATCCATAAGCATCAACCTTGAATAGACTCGAAGATTTCTCGTACCTTGCGACAGAGCGGCGCTTTTGCGCCGCTCTGTCGCAAGCTTAATCTGTCCTTCCGCTTAAGGCAGATGAGGCGCTATCTTGATTCCGCACTTAATCACAGGCGTTTTGAGATATCGGATACTTGCTACGCTCCGTGTAGTGCGTGTGCAAGAGCCGGTGCGAGACTTCCCCAAGCGGTTTCATAAGGAATTCTTCATAGAGTTGCTTTACCGCAGGATTGTCATGAGACTTCCTAAGCGGCAGCTGACGGTCTGCGACATACAGAGCGTTACCGCGAATCTCTCGTATCTCCATGTTGGTAGGTATGGGCTGGCCTCCGCCACCAACACAACCGCCGGGACACGCCATTATCTCAATGAAGTGATACTCCCTCTTCTTGTCTCTCACCATTTCCAGGATCTTCTTGGCATTGGCAAGGCCATGAGCAATTCCCACTCTGACTTTCATATCGCCCAGCACAACCTCTGCCTCTTTGATTCCTTCAAGGCCCCTGACTTCATGAAAATCAATACTGGGTAGGTCCAAGCCTGTGGCCACCTCATAAACCGTCCTCAGAGCAGCCTCCATCACCCCACCGGTAGCGCCGAAAATCGCAGCTGCACCCGTGGAAATACCCATTGGGGCATCATGTTCCTCATCAGGGAGGTTCCCAAAATCGATCCCTGCCTCACGTATCATCCTTCCCAGCTCCCTACTGGTAAGGACCACATCTACATCTTGGTATCCTGACGAAGCCATCTCAGGACGCCCTGCTTCAAACTTCTTGGCAGTGCACGGCATAAGGGACACTGAGAAAATGTCCTTCGGATCTATCCCTGCTTGCCTGGCATAGTAGGTTTTTACAAGGGCTCCGAACATTTGCTGCGGAGACTTGCAGGTAGAGACGTACTCCAGAAGATCCGGGAAGAAATGCTCACCAAACTTGATCCAACCCGGACTGCACGAAGTGATGAGTGGGAGAGGGCCTCCCTCCTCAATCCTCTTCAAAAGTTCATGACCTTCTTCAATAATCGTCAGGTCAGCAGTGAAGTCAGTATCCATAACTTTGTCAAAACCAAGTCTTCGGAGAGCTGCAACAAGTTGTCCGGTAAAAATCCTGCCAGGTGGGAAGCCCAGTTCTTCACCGATACTGACTCTTGTAGCAGGTGCAGTCTGGACAATCACATGTTTTGTGGGATCTGCAAGTGCCCGGTAAACCTTTTCCGTATCATTGCGTTCTGCAATAGCGCCTACAGGACATGCATGAATGCACTGTCCACACAAAGCACACGCCACGTCACCCAATTCTCTCTCACATGCAGGCGCCACCACCGTGTCTACGCCTCTTCCCACAGGCCATAGCACAGTCGCAGCCTGCACATCGCGGCACATGGCTACGCATCTCCGACAGGATATGCACTTATCAGGTTCGCGGACTATTGACGGAGTTGACTCGTCCAGCGGAAGACCACGAAGTTTACGCTCAAAGCGAACCTCCCTGATTCCCAACCTTTCGGCGAGTGCTTGAAGCTCGCAATTCTGATTTCTGATGCATTGGAGACAGTCAGTAGGATGATGAGCAAGGATGAGCTCGAGGTTTACTCGTCTGGCATGCCGCACATCAGGTGTATTCGTGCGGACCACCATGTTGTCCCTTACCGGAAAGGCACACGCAGGTTGAAGTAGCTTCTCTCCTTCTACCTCTACAACGCAAATACGGCAAACGGCTTGGACTTCCAGGTCAGGATGATGGCACAGAACTGGGATATCAATCCCCGCCTTCCGAGCCGCCTCAAGAATTGTGGTGCCGGCATCTACCTGGACTTTCTGGCCGTCTATCGTTACCATTGCCACCTTCTATCACTCCTTCCGTCATGGAGCACAGTGAAGTCATAGCCTGCATGTCCCGGTGGGACACAGCTTGTCCTTGATGTGAGCCTCAAACTCGTCTCCAAAATACTTGAGCATGGTCATAATAGGTATAGGCGCAGATTGACCCAGCCCGCAAAGGGCGGTCTTTTGCATAGCATGACTCAGGTCTTTCAAGACTCTGAGGTCTTCGTAGGTTCCGTTACCCTGCGCGAGATTCTTCACAATATCGTGTAATCTCGCTGTGCCTTCCCTGCAAGGAACACACTTCCCACACGATTCCCTGGCAAAGAACCTCATGAAGGATTCTGCAATATCAACTATGCAGTGGCTGTCGTCCATTATGAGTAACGCGCCTGACCCAAGAGCAGACCCCATCTCAGGGAGAGTGAAGTAATCCATAGGTACATCCAGCATCTCGCTGGGCAGACATCCCCCGGAAGTGCCTCCGGTCTGCGCCATCTTGAACTTTCGGCCTTCGGGAATTCCCCCGCCGATCTCATAGATAACCTTGCGGAGGGTGATACCCATCGGCACTTCAATAAGACCCTTGCTGTTAATGTCTCCTGTCATGGTAAATACCTTCGTGCCAGGACACCTCGGAGTCCCGAATCCCCTGTACCAGTCAGCTCCGTTAAGTATTATCGGAGGAATATTCGCCAATGTTTCCACGTTATTTACTACTGTCGGCTTCCCCAGGAAACCATGGGTACCAGGATACGGGGGCTTGAATCTGGGTTCTCCTCTTCCGCCTTCCATAGACTCGATAAGCGCAATCTCCTCACCACACACATAAGCCCCTGCGCCTTTTCTAACCTCCACATCAAAGGAAAAACCCGAGCCAAAGATGTCATCGCCCAGCAATCCCATGGCCTTCGCCTGCTGGATCCCTTGGTTTATCCGATGGATGGAAAGTCCGTACTCGCCTCTTATGTACACAAAGCCTCGCTGGGCTCCGACTGCATATCCGGCGATAGCCATGGCCTCAAGAATACTATGGGGATCTCCTTCCAAAATCAGACGATCCTTGAAGGTTCCCGGCTCGCCTTCATCAGCATTACATATTATGTACTTCTCATCAGCATCAGCGTTCGCTGTGAAGCTCCATTTCAAACCTGTGGGGAATGCAGCGCCTCCTCTGCCTACAAGCCCTGACCGCTTGATAACTTCTATGACATCGCAAGGTTCCATCTCAGTCAGACACTTTGCCAAGGCCCGATATCCATCAGAGGCGATATACTCCTCAATAGAGGAGGGATCGATAATCCCGCAATTTCTGAGGACAATCCTCTCTTGAGTCTCAAGATACGCAGGTTCCTCATAACTCACGATTCCTCGAAGCCGGCCTTCACCTGTAAGGCTCCGCACAATTCTGCCTTTTAGAAGATGTTCCTCGACGATTTTGGGGACATCGGAAACCGCAACTTTCTCATACAGAGTCCCTTCAGGGTAAACCACGATTACAGGGCCAAGATCACATGGGCCCAAGCAGCCGGTTTCAATTACCCTTACCTCTTCATCCAGACCCAGGCGCTTTAACTCACCTATGAGGGCATCACGGACCGCCCTACATCCTTCAAGAACACATGGAGTTCCCCCACATACCAGGACATGTGAACGATAGAATTGCACGAGTGTCCACCTCCTCCCCAGATGTCACCTGTATTTGTCAAGAATAACCGGAATATCATCGGGCGTGAGGTTGCCGTACACTTCATCATCAATCATAATTGCCGGAGCTACACCGCATACTCCGAGACAGCTGGTGTGTTTGAGAGTAAACTTACCGCAACTTGTGGTGCCACCCATGGGAATCCCCAGTTCTCGCTGGAGAACATCAATTAGTGAAAATGCGCCCAGCAAATGGCATGGCGCATTTTCACATACTCTGATTACATGTTCTCCCATGGGTTCTACAGAAAGCAGGGTATAGAAGGTAGCGACACCATACACCTTTGAGAGTGGCACATCAAGGCCCCTTGCAACCTGGATAAGCGCATTTTCAGGAAGGTATCCAAACACCCTCTGAACATCATGCAAGATAGCGACAAGTTCATGTTCGCTCTCACCATGCCTCACAATAACTTCCTTGATAGTCGATTCCGAACTGTCTAAGCTTGCAGGCATAACATCCATCTCGAAGCCCCCTTTTCATGAAAGGCGCTCTTTTCCGTTAACCGGTAGGAATAACCCACTCTCCGACTACCTGGCCGTTCACAACGTGACTGGCCACAATCTTGCGTGCTTTTTCCATGGAAACCTTACCGTACGCAACCTTCTCGGTGCCCGGCATCACAACGGTAATAATGGGTTCCTGTTCGCACAGTCCGATACAACCTGTCTGAGTCACAATAACATCCTGGATATTACGCCGTGCAAGCTCATCCATTATGGCTGAGAGAGTTTCACGAGCACCTGCTGCAATCCCACATGTCCCCATACCTACCACGATTTTAGTAGTCTCTCCGCCTTCTCTGAGTCTTGTCATTGCCTGAGCTTGCTTCCTGATTCGTTCGAGTTCTTCAACTGTTTTCACTTGCGACACCTCCCAAGACTTGCCCATCAACTCGGTCATAAATCCCATGTTCACGTCAACCAATAAGCTCTCTCCGGAACCTCCAGCATTTGGAATTCAAACCCTATTGTCCCACGTCCTATTCACTAGGATACTACTTTGTGCGAAATTTCACAATCCCCCTTCCATACTTTTCATACCTTATCTTGAATATCTACGTCGCCGCTCCTTTGATGCTCATTCGTACCGAGTATTCCAATAACCCTTACCCGGTACTTGGAAATGTCAGGACGCTTGCTGTATACAGCTATTCCCGCGTATGAAAGCCCCAGTAATCCGAAACCCAAAACCGCTGAGGCCAGCGGTGCCATATCCCGCCGATCAATGAAAGATGCAAATACAGTCCCGAAGTAGAGGCCGACCAAGAGAAACGCAAGAGGTATCAGGTATAAAATTGCAGCTGCCCTAACTACCTGGGAGCCTTCCAACTCCACTTCAACTTCATCATGTTCCTTCGCGCCTATAGTGTTTGTAGCTACAGCGACAATCCTGTCTCTTGACCCAAACCCGCACACTTTGCAGCGGCTGCATTCATCTTTTCGAAGTATCTCAACCTTAGCCACATTACCGGCAGTTTCAACTACTCTGCCTCGCTCTTTCATATCATCTGCAACCTCCGACGCTTCATCGCAACCGGTTCACGACACCTGAACATCCTTGAGCCCTTCCCTGATTACACTGCGGATTACAGGCACAGCAGACGGACTTCCGATAGGTATGTCACCAAGTATCTCCACCAGCGTATTTGTGCTGCACACGAATTTAGCATGCCCTCTGGTATGTTGGTACTTGAAATTTACGTCCGGATTGCAGACTATAAGAAGAGCCATCGTCTCCGCCATGTCTCCAAGGGGCGCTCTGTCAATACTACTGAGCCGAAAATCGGCTGTAATCTCTGTCCCTTCCCCCACTCTGGATCGAATTTTCAAATCCCCTCCTGCCATTCTTGCAGCTTCCCTAAACAGAGGAATTCCAAGCCCCACTCGCCGAGTTTTTCTGGATGTGACAAAAGGATCTGCAATACTCTCCAAAATCTCCGCGGGAATTCCCCGCCCGTCGTCGGCAATAAGGATAGTCAAAACATCAGAAGACTCGTCCTCACTGATTACAATTTCTATATTCGCAGCTCCTGCCTCTATAGAGTTTTGAGCTATGTCCAGGATGTGAAGAGACAGCTCTCGCACATAATCCCTCCTGCTTTCGACGATTTGGAACATAACCGTCACATAGTCGCGTCAAGAGGCGCAATGTGCCGCCCTCCGGTAAAACAGAGAGCAAGTAGAAGTTCATCCCACCTTGCGTCCTCCATTCGGATTTCGGTATATGCCGATATTTCACTTAGCCTGTGAGCATCCGATGACTTGACAAAGGGAAACCGGGCAATAGACGGAAATTTGTCTCTGGCCAAATCTTGACTGATGTTTCTTGATATCTCCATGCAACACGGTCGAAGCGCATCAGGCACAAACCCAAGGTTTCTTATGAGACTGAATGACGGCCTATCCACGTGCGCAGGTATAATCAGGCCTTCCAATTCCCGGACACGTTTTCCTACGTAATCAATACTCATGGATGTGGAGGCCAGAAGCAAAGTGCGTAGCTTACCTGTCACGTTGCCACGAGAATCCATTAACAGTTGCTCGCCGAACCTTGCCTCGTTATTCTCAATGTCAGGTAAAGCAGAATAGACTTCGTCCTGCCACAAAATCAACGCATCTACACGCGGGAAGAACGTCAGGACATGCACATCCTCTACAGTCTGGACTTCAATTCCGCCGAGGACGGTCACGCCTTCAGCCTCACCTGCCTCGATAACTGACAGAACATTCTCCGCAGAATTATGATCGCAGATCCCGATAATTTCCAGACCCTTGGCTTTTGCAGCCTGAACTATTGCAGGTGGAGTCATCTCATTCTCTGCGCAAGGGGAAAGAGCGGTGTGGATATGGAGATCAGCCCAAAAGAGCCGCACCTGACTCCCCTCCCCTTTTACTCTTTCACTCTGCCCCTTATACCCATATGGTATAGCATGCCTGCTACCTCAAAAGAAGGCCTTGACGTTGTCAGTAAGGGGATACCTTCTTCATCGGCCTTAAGGACAGTCTCATGAGCGGGATTAGCTCCCCCTGCCACTATGATTGCAGAAACGCCGGTA
>DUVA01000023.1 GCA_012841305.1 Bacillota bacterium
GCAAAAAGCATCCCTGTATGCCTTCAAACATCTTATCTCCCTTATACACTCTGTCACCTGCTACTTGGCCGAGACCTCGCAAAGGAATCCCTTTTTGACTTACTTAAAGATACATGTGATCTGGATCCTGCCCGTGCTGAGGAGGCTTTAAACTCAGTATCAGTAGACGACTACGAAGCGCGAATTCTTATGGTGACCGCAGGCAGTCCTGCATTCTTGATTAGAAGGACAACTTTTGACAGATCCGGTGCCCCGGTGGAATTCGCAAAATCTGTACTGAGAGGTGATAGATGCAAGTTTACAGTGTCATTGAACGCTGACGTAAGAGGGAACCAAAGAGAAGTCAAAGGGAACTTGATAGGTATTAAGACACAGGTATCATGACGTTCATACCTTGAGATGACAGCACATCTTTAAGCGGAGGTGCGTTCCATGTCGACAGATCCACGAATAAGGGAAGGCGATCTGAAAAAGACGTATTGGACTCCTAGGCGCGTGGCCCGAATGGCAATCTTTGTGGCACTTAGTGCAGTGGGAGCGCTCATCAAGATCCCAAGTCCTACCGGGACTGTTGCGCTTGACTCGTGCCCCGGCTACTTCAGCGCAGTAGCCTTCGGCTGGCTCGAAGGCGGTATCGTAGCAGCAATAGGCCACATATTCACTGCTGCCACTACCGGTTTCCCATTAGGCGTCCCCATTCATATCCTCATCGCTGCCGAGATGGCGGTGTTCGCAGCTGCGTTCTGGTGGATTAGCAAAAAGGCCGGGATTATACCTGCTATCATTGCCGCGACTCTACTTAACGGCGTGGTCGGTGCATTCATTATGGTGCCCATCGGTGGGATGGGGCTGGCTCTTGGCCTACTTGCGCCCCTCTTGGTAGGGTCAGCTGTCAACGTTATTATCGCAGGGGTAGCGTACCTCATCGTAAAGAGAAGTGACATGATCTAACCAAAAACTAAGGGGGCGGAAAAGGCCATGGATTCACAAGATGCCGCCGTTCGAGTATATAACGACCTTATGGAACTTGCAGGCGTCACTGATACATATGACGCTCAGCTGATACTACGCAAACGCCTGTCCCAGCGGCGCGATTTGACGCTGGTCAGGCTTGCAGGCACATTCTACCTTGTAATAGCATGCGATTCCGATGGAGGAATCGGCCCGAAGCCCAACGACACTGTCCCCGCCCCCGCTGAACTACTCGGTCGATTCGCTGCTCGTGTCCCGCTCATGGAGATAGTCGCTTCAGGTGCCCGCCCCTTAGTGCTGGTGGACACCCTTAGCGTCGAAATGGAGCCAACAGGCAGGCAAATCATTGAAGGTGTCAGATTTGAAGCGCGCCTGGCAGGTATGGTCGGGGAGAATGTGGTCACAGGCAGCACAGAAGACAATGTCCCTACCACTGCCACAGGGATCGGTGTAACAGTGATAGGAATCGCAGAGGAAAGACAGATTAGGCAGGGGAAAAGCAAGCCTGGTGATATCATCGCATGTGTAGGCATCCCCAAAAGCGCGCCCCACGATACAGTCATAATCGACGATCCCGAAATCGCGGATATTCCCGCAGCAATTTCAGTCTCGCTTATGCCTTTTGTCCGTGACATCCTGCCTGTAGGCTCCAAAGGGATATACTATGAGGCTTGTCAGATGGCGGAATCCGCAGGCCTGGAGCTGGAGTTGTCTTCTGACTGTAATCTTGACATAGCTAAATCGGCGGGGCCGTCTACTTGTATTCTAGCCTCTTTGCCTTTAGCTTCATTCTCCGAATTCAAAGATGCCACAAGTAAACCCGTGTCAATTGTCGGACACCTGCTACGTCCGGCATGCTGAGCCCAGCACGCTGAGCCCGGCATGCTAAGTCCGACATAGAAAAGGTGAAGGTTAGGTTGCCACTAGATAAGGGGATAGTTGATACACAATGGGGGTTAGCGCCTTGCGAGATACGAAAGCAATCCGTGTAATCGAAGTTGACTCTCTTTCGTACAAATATCCGAAAGGACCCACTTACAGCCTGAAAGATGTCAACTTCCAGGTAGATTCTCCGAGGTTCGTGGCGATCATGGGCCCGACAGGCGCAGGCAAGACAACGCTTGCAATGACACTTAACGGTCTCATCCCTCAGCTTTTCGAAGGAGATCTGGAAGGATACATATCTGTCATGGGTATGGATACTCAAAGATTCCGAGTCCAGACCCTTGTATCCAAAGTCGGCCTGGTAATGCAGGACCCGGAAACGCAGATATTCGGGATTACAGTTAAAGAGGATGTGGCATTCGGCCCGGGAAACATAGGCCTCGATGCCAAGAAAATCCGAGAACGCATTGATGATTCGCTTCGGATTGTGCGGCTTACAGGATATGAGGACAGGTTCACAAGCGAACTCTCAGGAGGCGAGAAACAAAGACTTGCGATAGCAGGTATCCTCGCCATGGATCCTGAGATCCTGGTCTTGGACGAGCCTACCTCGGAACTGGATCCGCTGGGGCGCGAGGAAATATACAAGGCAATAGACAACCTTCAGCGTGAACGCAACCTCACGATTCTAGCTGTGGAGCATTCCAGTGAGGACGTGGCTGAGCGGGCTGATGAAGTCATCGTGGTGAATTCAGGTGCAGTCGTCTGGCGCGGATACCCGCGCGACCTTTTTTGTAATGTTCCTCTTACACGCGAGTTTGGGATTAGGCCTCCTCAAGTGTGTGAGTTCGGCTGGAAACTGCATGAATTGGGCTACATCAAGTCATCGGATGTGCCCCTTACTATAGCGGAAGCAGCAGAACTTGCAAGGACGCTCCTTGCACCGGCTGCCGGCCCTTTAAAAGCGCAGCCCCCTGTCGCTCCAACGCCTGTCGCGCCGACGCGGTCATCTCCTCCCGCTGCAGTGCTGGTGAAAGACTTGGAACATGACTACGGCAATGTTAAGGCTCTTCGTGGCGTCAACCTTGAGATTGCAAAAGGCGAGTTTGTGGCTTTAATCGGACAAAACGGCGCAGGAAAGACCACTCTTGTTAAACACTTCAACAACCTCCTAAAGCCTACGCGCGGCACAGTATATATAGACGGAATAGACACAACCGGCCAAACCATAGGAAGCTTGTCAAGGCGTGTGGGTTACGTATTTCAGAACCCGGATCACCAGATATTCTGCTCAACAGTAAGGGAAGAAGTAGGGTACGGGTTGCGACATTCAGGCCTCCTTGAGGAGGAAGCAGCACAACGGGTTCAAGCAGTCCTGGAATTCGTCAACCTTCAGGGCGTGGCAGACCGCCATCCATTTACGTTAGGAAAAGGCGAAAGACAACGTCTTGCAGTCGCATCAGTCCTGGCTATGCGCCCCAACATACTTGTGATCGATGAGCCAACCACAGGCCAAGACTGGATCGGCGCAGAGCACATGATGGGCTTAGTGAAGAATCTTCACGAAAGCGGCCACACCATAATCATGATCACGCATGATATGCGCATCGTCGCTGAATATGCCGAAAGGGTCGTGGTAATGCATAGAGGCCGGATCGTAGCAGACGGGACACCTTCTGAGGTTTTTAGTCAGCGAGATATGCTTCGAGAAGCCTATCTTACACCACCCCAGATCTCACAGCTCGCAACTGAACTCGAAGACCTCGGCATGCCCTCAGGCATAACTACAGTGGACGAAGCAGTAGCTGTGGTATCCAGGGCTCTTACAGTAGGACTTTCAGGGGATATCAGAGACCAGAGGACTTGCGGGGGGATTGATTGAATATGTTTCTTGAGTACGTTCCGGGGAAATCTCCAGTCCATAAACTTGATGTAAGGGCAAAGATAGTAGCATTCATCTGCCTTATCACTGCGTTATTCCTGTTTAAGCACCCCGTATATAATGTCTTCATACTCCTGTCTGTCGTAATCATCGCTCTTGTCGCCCGCCTACCGTTCCGCAGGCTATGGGGTATGTTAGCGCCTCTTGTCCCTGTGTTCGTCATGATCATGATCATAACCGGGTATACCTATCCTGCCTCAACGTTTTCCAGCCCTGAAGCAAGGCAAGTCCTCTTCTACTCATGGCCGGGCAAACGTCTTCCTGTATCTACAGGGGGGATCCTATACGGCTTTACCCTGCTTTTGCGGATTATTACCATGGTGGCTTCGTCATCAATCCTTACCCTGACGACTCCACTGGGCGACTTCCTTCAGCTTCTTCGAATCCTCCGCGTGCCATATGAGATATCTTTCGTTATCACAACCGGAATTCGCTTTGTTCCCACCATGGAAGCAAAATCAGCAATGGTTCTTGACGCCCAGAGGTCCAGGGGAGCAATGATTGACACAGGAGGAATGGTTCAGCGCATCAAGGCGTACGTGCCGATAATGGTTCCCATGATTGTAGACTCCATCCGCATGTCCGAGAACCTAGCCTGCGCAATGCTGAATCGAGGTTACGGCGCGACTCGCGACTGGACGACGCTGCAGAAGATAGAGATGGCCCGGCGCGACTATGTAGTCATAGCAGCCGCCATTGTCATCACGGCGATAGCTGTGGTCATGGCTCAGCGCGGTTACGGAGCGCTCTAGAAGATTCGGCGCATTACGCTTAGCTTATACATTACGTGCAATCTGTAGATATACATTGGAAAGGGGTTGTGGCTATTATGGATATTGCTGATAGTAGACTTTTTAGACACGCATACGGATGCCTTGTAGGAGTAGCGGTGGGAGACGCTATGGGAATGCCGTCTTCGCTAATGACACCTGATGAAATCCATAGCCAAATAGGACGCATAGAGTGGTTTCTTCCAGCGCCCAAAGGCCACTACATACACGATGGCCTTTCGGCAGGCAGCACTACGGACGATACAGCCCAGACCTTAGCTGTCGCTCAGGCTATCATATCTGACAACGGCAAGGTGGTGCCGGAAAGCGTTGCCCGCGAAATCCTCGCCTGGGCGGAATCCATAGGTGCGCTGAAAGAAGGTGCACTTGTACTTGGCCCTAGTTCAATGAGAGCATTGACCCTTCTCAAAAAAGGTGTTCCACCGGCTGAAGCCGGGAAGTTCGGGGAAACCAACGGGGCTCCGATGCGCATAAGCCCTGTGGGCATAATCAATGCCGGGGATCTCACCGGCGCGGTGAATGACACAGAGCTCTGCTGCCTTCCAACCCATGGCACAAGTGTCGCAATCTCAGGCGCAGCTGCAGTAAGTTGTGCAATTGCAGAAGCTATTCACTGCGCCAAATCAACTGAAGATATCGTAGACACAGCAGTCCGGGGAGCTGAACTCGGGGCTATGCGAGGCCGTGCAGTAGCGACTCCGTCCATTGCGAAGCGCATTCGGTGGGCTGTGGATCTGGCGCTCGCACAGGATAGCGAAGATGAAGCTTGTAAAAGCTTATACGACCTCGTAGGGACGACCGTGGCAACCACTGAGACTGTACCCATTGCCTTCGCCCTCTTCGCCCTGGCTGACGGGGATCCAATGAAAACAGCAATCCTTGCAGCTAACCTCGGCGGTGACTGCGACACTATCGGCGCTATCGCATGTTCGATAGCAGGCGCATATTCCGGTATCTCAGCCTTCCCCAAGGCAGCAGTCGACATGGTCCAACAGGTCAACGGACTTGACCTTAAGAGCGTTACAGCAGCATTGCTAAGATCGCGGACAAGATAACGTGCAGGGAGGGATTCTCGCGCTAAACGTCGAAGATTGTCGCCGGATACAGAGGACATGAGGAGGAGCACTTATGAGATTAAGAAACGTTAGCGCGCTTTCGCTTGCATTGTTCCTAGTTTGCTGTCTCATACTAACTTGCCCGGTTCAAGGCGCAGCAGCCCCCGAAACCCGCCTGATCGTGGACCAGGCAGGAAGGGAAGTTGTCATCCCTGCCACTGTAAACCGGATAATCACCACATGGCAACCGGCCACGTGTATGGTGTTCACTGTAGGCGGCCAGTCCAAGCTGGTAGCCGCCGATTGCGCCTCTTTACAGAGTGATTTCCTGACTCAAGTCCATCCTCCTATCGCCGGACTTCCTAAGATCGGCTGTAAGAGCCGCGGCCTAAACGTCGAGCAAATGATAGCGTGCAATCCCGATGTTGTCATTCTGTCTGAAGGCAAGGACTCGGCCCATATCATAGACCAGTTAGCATCCATGGGGATACCTGCTCTTATTCTGGTACCCGAAGACCTGGAGAAAATGAAAGAAGCAGCATTTATCCTAGGCGATCTCCTGGGCTGTGAAGACCAGGCAGGAAGACTCATGGCTTATTATGATGAGAAACTGGCGATGCTCAACCGGAACCTGAAGGATGTCCCTTCGGAAAATCGTCCCCGCGTTTACCTGGCAGGCGCTCACGGAATGCTGTCAACATGTTCAAAAAACATGTATCAGCACTTCATCATTGAGCAAGCAGGTGGCATCAATGTAGCAGAAGAGCTTGAAGGACACTGGAACAGGATCTCCGCGGAACAGTTAGTCAAATGGAATCCGGATGTCATCGTCTCTGTCGCATATTCTCCTTCAGCAACGCCTGACGAGATTAAAAGTAGTCCACAACTTACGAGCGTCAATGCTGTTTTGGACGAACAAGTTTATTTATTCCCGTCGAACCTTGAACCATGGGATTACCCTGAGCCCAGATCCATTCTAGGGATGATTTGGCTTGCGAAAATCCTTCATCCTGATGTATTTGCAAATCTGGATGTCTTAGAAGAAGCCAATGCTTTTCACAAAGGGTTTTTCGGGAAGACGTTTACAGAACTCGGAGGTGAACTAGACCTCCCGGCAGAGAAGACTTCGCAGGAGTTCTAGATAATGAAAAACAGCCTGAAACTACTGCCTGCCGCATGCTTTGTGGTAATTGTCTTCTTAGGCTCAATGATGTGCGGAAGATATCCTATAGGACTTGAGGACATACTGACATTTCTATCGGTAGACCATTCCGTCGTGAGGTTTCAAGAACCGGCTGTCAATGTCCTGTATCATATTCGATTGCCGCGTATCCTCCTTGCTTTGCTGGTCGGCGCGTCTTTATCAATGTCAGGCACATTATTTCAAGGAATGTTCCGTAACCCTTTAGTTTCCCCGGACATTCTCGGCGTCACATCAGGATGTTGCTTCGGGGCAGCCCTCGGTATACTTCATCCTGGGACAAGCCCTCTTCTCATTCAGTTGCTGGCTTTTTCATTCGGCATTCTGGCTGTAATTCTTACATATACTATAGCCTCACTTAGTCGAGGACAACGTGTAGTCATGCTGGTGCTTGCCGGAAGCGTGATTTCCGCTTTTTTCTTTGCAGCCCTGTCGTTTCTGAAGTATATCGCAGATCCTTATGAACAGTTGCCTGCAATTGTCTTTTGGATAATGGGGGGATTCCACAGGGCGTCATGGGACATGGTACGAACACTTCTTTTTCTACTCGTCCCCTGTATGGTGTTTCTGATTCTGACTTCATGGCGCGTGAACGTCCTTTCACTAGGAGACGAGGAAGCAGCCTCACTTGGCGTAAATGTCAAACTGTTGCGGCCTGTCCTGATCGTAGTAGCTACTCTCATGACTTCCTGCTGTGTAAGCGTATCAGGGACTGTCTCTTGGGTCGGACTGGTCATCCCCCACATAGCTCGCCTTACAGCCGGGGTCAACCACGATACCTCCATGCCTATGTCAATGTTATTGGGATCAGGTTTCATCCTGCTTGTGGACGACCTCGCCAGGACAGTGACTGCATCTGAAATTCCAATCAGCATACTTACCTCAGCTATCGGCGCTCCGTTTTTCGCATATTTGCTAATAAAGGAAGGGCAAAAAAGTGCCTGGAGATAATAACGGCTGTATCGAAGTAAGCAATCTCCGTTTCAGTTACGCCCAAGATTGCGTAATCAAAGGTTGCTCCTTTCGTGTTTCACGGGGAGTATTATGCTGCCTTCTAGGACGCAACGGGTCAGGGAAAAGCACTCTATTGCGCCTGATAAACGGCACCCTCCAGCCTGATTCCGGTCAAGTTACCGTGGACGGAATAGACGTCCACAGCACACAAAGGGCGATTACCGGCCGGAAATTGGGATTCGTTCCGCAGAAGCATAACCATGTTTTCCCTTACAGAGTCCTGGACATGGTGGTAATGGGCAGGACCCCTTACCTGGATATCTTCAGCAGGCCCAGTAGGGAAGATTACCTGATTGCGGACAAGGCTCTAGATGTAATGGGCATCCCACACCTCAGAGAGCGAAGCTGTGCGGAAATAAGCGGCGGAGAGGAACAGCTCGTCCTCATAGCGCGAGCTATTACACAAGAAGCCACTTACTTTCTCCTCGATGAACCCACATCCCACCTGGATTTCGCAAATCAACACATGATACTTACCACCATAAGAAGACTTGTGAAAGAACAGAAATGCGCAGCAGTTGTAGCCATGCATGATCCGAATCTCTCTTTACGGTTCGCTGACCACATAGTAATGCTGGACAATGGGACGATTATGCACGAAGGCCCGACAGACGAAGTTATGACAGAAGACAACCTAGAACAGCTCTATGACATCAAGGTGAAAGTCGCTGATGTGGGAGGAGGCGGAAAATGCATCCTACCTCGTTCCGCAGCCCCTTCCCTCTAAGTATAAGCTCATTTTAGAAGTCTTTTGAATTCCTTGAGCACGCAAATCCCCAAAAGGGAAACGAAGGGGGTTGGTCGAATGTTAGTAATCAACCGGATTGAAATCTACATTCGATTTAGTGAGAAGGAATCGCCAGAAAGAATCGCCTAAGACAGGGGGTTATTGATTGTGAGAAACCTCATCAGCCTTGCATTGAAATCGCATGGCGCTGATTATGTTGAAATTCGCATTGAGGACCATGAACGAACCAGAATCTCTCTCCGAGGCAAGCAGGTAGATGAGCTATCCACTGCGCACTCCATGGGAGGATGTGTCCGCGCATTGGCGAACGGTGGGTGGGGATTCGTGTCTTTCAATGATATCGAGAATCTCCAAGATCATGTGAAGCTCGCCGTCAACCAGGCAAGACTCGTAGGAAACAGCAGAGCCATCCTCGCTCCCACAGAACCGGTGGAGGACTTTGTTACTCCGGAGCTTGTCAAGGACCCGAGAGGAATCAGTCTGACAGACAAGAAAGCCCTGCTTGATGATTACAACAACATCATGTTGGGCTACAGTCCAAAGGTGCAAACTACCAGCGTGGCTTATGTGGACAGGTACTCTAAAAAGTATTTTGCCAACTCAGAAGGCGCATTCATTGAACAACAGTACTGCGATGTCGGCGCCACTTTTACTGCATTCGCTAAAGACGGTGACAATGTCCAGCAAATGTTCACGACTGCCGGGGGGATAACGGGATTCCAGGCAGTGGAAGGATTACATGAAGATGTCCGAGATGTAGCCAAGCGGGCAGTGGAATGCCTGGACGCAAAGCCTGTAAAGGGTGGTCAATATACCGTAATTCTTGATCCCGGGCTTGCAGGAGTCTTTGTTCATGAGGCTTTCGGTCATCTAAGCGAATCTGACTTCATCTACGAAAACGACAGGATGCGCGACATCATGGTGCTGGGCAAGGAATTTGGCGCACCTATCCTGAACATCGTAGATTCCGCAGCTCTCCCCGGGCAAAGAGGATCATACAAATATGATGACGAAGGAGTCCCTGCATCCAAAACTTATCTAATAAAGGATGGTATCCTCGTTGGAAGGCTGCATTCCCGGGAGACCGCCGGAAAGCTCGGAGAGGGAACTACAGGAAACGCCCGCGCCATTGATTACCGGCATCGTCCCATTGTGCGCATGACTAATACTTATATTGAAAACGGCGCCTCACGCTTTGAAGACATGATTTCCGGCATAGATGAAGGCATTTATGCAGTTGATGCATACGGTGGCCAAACCACTATGGAAATGTTCACTTTCAGTTCGAGAGAGGCATTCATGATCCGTAATGGAAAAATTGCGGAACGCGTCCGTGATGTGGTATTGACCGGAAACGTCTTTGACACGCTGAAGAATATTGACGCCATAGGCGATGATTTCAAGATCTCAGGGGGCGGAACCGGAGGGTGTGGGAAAGGCGGGCAATGGCCACTGCCGGTCTCTGACGGTAGCCCGCACATAAGGATTAGAAACGTGGTTGTAGGAGGTAGGTAGCAATGGAGAGCTTGCTTAGGAAAGCTGCAAGATGCGCAGACGCGGCTGAGGCATATTGTGTCACGAGCGAAGAGGTTCCCGTGTCATTCGAGGCGAACAGACTAAAGCGCCTGGAGACTAAAAGGACTACCGGACGCGCCCTGCGAGTCATTAGGCAAGGCCGCATTGGACTGGCTGCATCTACAGTAATAGAC
>DUVA01000188.1 GCA_012841305.1 Bacillota bacterium
TCCCAGGACGCTTGCGATCCGCTTCAGAGTCGAGTATGAGGGTGCTGCCTCACCTCTTTCCAACTGGTAGATGAAACTTGCAGAAACACCTACCTTATCTGCGAGGTCCCTCGCACTCATCCCTGAATTAGTGCGGATCTTCTTTAGTCGTACACCGAAATCCATGAGCTGATCCCTCCCCTGGTTATAATGTGAACCCATTTACCCTGAACTCTTGTGAAATTTCCAAACCTTTGTAATTCCCAACAGCACACGTGTGCTTTGACGATATATGCGTAAATCACTGACGCACTAGTGTGTGTTCGTGCAATACAAGTATACACTCTTACTTCACACATGTAAAGCGTTAGTTTGCATAAAGACATCTGCCTCCAGAATTAATGAAGGATAGAGTCAAGGTGGGAGGCGCATGTAAGGTGTGGCTCAGCAGCAAACGAAGGATTCGGCATACTAACTTCGGTTTATGCGGAAACTATGCCTTGGTGCATAACACAGAACATATGAGAGAGCGGTGATTCTAATGGCAGGTTTTAAGCTTCTTACAAGTCCGATCAAAATCGCAAATATGGAGCTTCGCAACCGTATGATCATGCCACCGATGGTAACAAACTTTGCGTATGAAGACGGCTCTGTAACTGACACCTTTCGAGCCTATCACGAGGCAAGGGCAAAGGGTGGAGTAGGGCTGATCATCGTAGAAGCCTCTAACGTTCACCCCCTTGGCAAAGGCTTCCCGAATGAAGTTGCTATCTTTTCCGATAGATTCATTCCCGGCCTGAGAAGCCTGATTGATGTAGTCCACGCCCACGGGGCAAAAATCGCAATACAGCTTTTCCATGCAGGCAGGCAGACTACGTCTCGAGTAACAGGCCATCCCCCGCTTGCGCCGTCACCCATTACTGACCCGGTAACCGGGGAATTGCCGAGAGAGCTGACGAAAGAGGAGATTGCAGGACTTGTTAAGGACTTTGGCAAAGCCGCAACGCGTGCAAAGGCCGCAGGGTTCGACGCAGTCGAAATACACTGCGCGCATGGATACCTCCTGTGCGAGTTTCTGTCCCCGCACACAAATAGAAGGACAGACGAGTATGGAGGGACACTTGATAACAGGATGCGATTCCCAGTCGAAATACTTCGTGCGGTAAGACAGGCTGTAGGGCCTGACTATCCTGTTCTGGCCAGAATAAGTGCAGATGAAAAGATGCCCGGTGGAATTACTTTGGAAGAAGGCAAGACTATTGCCAAAAGATTCGAGCAGGAAGGCATCGATGCAATACATGTATCCGCCGGCCTCTACGAAACAGCAAGCTGGGTAATTCAACCGCTTTCAAGGCCCAGAGGATGTCTTGTTGACCTTGCTGAAGAGGTAAAATCAGTCGTGAGCATCCCTGTGATTGCTGTAGGAAGAATTAACGATCCTGAACTGGCAGAAAGGATCTTGGCTGAAGGTAAAGCTGATCTCATTGCTTTTGGACGAGCGCTTCTCGCTGATGAAGACCTGCCAAAGAAGGTGACGGAAGGCAGAACTCACGAAATTCGCAGATGCATCGCGTGTTGCCAGGCGTGCATTGACGAGCTTTTCGCAGAACATCGCATAGGTTGCACAGTCAACGCCCGCGCAGGGTATGAACTGCAGTTTCCTATGACGAAGGCCCCAACCTCACGCAAAGTGTTGGTGGTCGGAGGAGGACCTGCCGGAATGGAAGCTGCACGGGTATCTGCGCTGAGGGGGCATAAGGTAACCCTTTGGGAAAAGACAGCCGACCTTGGAGGCCAACTCCCTCTCGCTGCCGCATCCCCTCAAAAGGACGAAATCGGCACGTTCAATGATTTCCAGGCGAAAGAAATGGAAAGACTCGGTATCCGGGTTCACCTCAACAAGGAAGCGACAGTTGAGGCGATCCGAGCAGAGAAACCCGATGTCGTCGTGGTCGCCACAGGCGCGCGTCCTGCAGCAGTGGATGTCCCCGGAGCAGATCGTAAGAATGTGGTGGAGTCATGGGATGTGCTTACCGGCAATGCCAAGGTGGGCAAAAAAGTCGCAGTGATCGGCGGTGGGCTGGTGGGATGTGAGGTTGCTGAGTTCTTAGCCGAAAAAGGCCACGAAGTCACTATCGTAGAAATGCTGCCCCGGATAGGCGCAGACATCGGCCCGCTTGTAGGGCCTCTTCTTTTCGATCGGCTGGAGAAACATAACGTGAAAATCATCACCGGGGCAAAGCTAACTGGTATCGGTGAGCGCAATATCAGTTATGAAAAAGACGGAAAGACAGAAACTCTTGGGGATTTTGACTCTGTCGTGATGGCGGTGGGTTCCACCCCTGAGGATTCTCTGGCAAATCAACTGGAAGGTTCAGGGATAGACCACTACGTTATCGGAGATGCATCGAGCCCACGCCGGATAACGCATGCAGTTCATGAGGCAATGAGGGTGGCGCATGAGATATAGAGCTGCCCGGGAAGCAACCCGCGGAGCAAATAAAAAAACAAGCGGAGGAAGCGAAAACTCAGCCTGATCTCTCGTTTCCCTTCCGCTTAACCCCGGGTATGGCTTCCACCCCGGGTATGGCTTCCACCCTGGGTATGGCTGAGAGTTGAGCGATAATGGTAGCATAGTCCGCCTCAGGGACCAGGAGTTCATGGGAGACGTTGTCTTGGTAGTCTGTCTTCTTAATCACTGCGTCATATTGGCTCAGCAAGTAGTTGACCTGATCTAGCTCTGAGTATTCGCAAGTTATGACCAGAGGGACACGAGGGATGATTTCAACTCTACCGGCTTGCCCCAAGGCCCCTGCGGCTGTGCTGTGATAAGCGTCAATAAGGCCTCTCACTCCTAGTTTTCGGCCGCCATAGTATCTAGTCACCACGACAACTGTATTAGTAACATCCGCTTTTAAGATCGCACTAAGAATCGGGCGGCCGGCAGTGCCTGACGGCTCACCATGATCATTGTAGTAAGCCAAAGGGTTTTCGGAAAGCCCGACCCGGTAAGCATAACAGTTGTGAGTAGCTTGAGCATGCTCTTCTCTGATCTTGGCAATGAACTGCTTTGCTTCCTCCTCATCCTGAGCAGGCGAAGCATGGCCTATGAAGACAGACCGTTGAATTTTCTGTTCATATTGGCTTTCTGTGGCGACAGAGAAAAAGGATGTCATTCAGCAAACCCCTTGCGACTGTTGTTCAGGCCTCACAACGAGGCCCTTTGCAGAGTCTCACCCCTAAGCTAAACGCCTGTTCCATGGCTTCTTCGTTATCGGCAACCTCGCCTTTACGGCCCGCAGTGACTCCAAGAGTCCCCACGATGTCAATTCCAAGGTGGTCAAAGGCTTGCCTAAACATTCCTAACAAGTGTTCCGGCGTATTAGGGTCAGAATCACCGTACGCAGTCACTATCCCTGCCTTCTTCCCCTTGAGTCTTTTCCATCCCCCCTGCTGAACCAGGGCAAACATTCGATCCATGAACGTTTTTATCTGAGCGGACGGGCCCCACCAGTATACAGGACTACCTATGACTAAGACATCACTATCCAAAATCTTTGTGTACATGTCCAGCATGTCATCCTTCTGAACACAAGTTCCGGTGCGCCGGCAACTCTCGCATCCTCGACAGGGCGCAATGGCAAGATCGCATACATTTATGACCTGGCAGGACGCGCCTACACTCCCAGCGCCTCGCACGACTTCGTTAATTAGTACTTGAGTATTACCTTCTTTCCTCGGGCTACCTATAAGAGCCAAAACCTTCATTTGCCTCGTCCCTCCCGTTTCAAGCCCTCTTCCACAATACTACCGTAATGTGCCAATGGAATCAATTGGCCTCTCCTCAACCCCAGGAATTTCGCAAGTCATAGAATGTAGCATGTGGTGAATCATCATGAATACTGCAAGGGAGCAATTGGAAGAAACAGTCTGTCCGGTTTTCGATCACAGATTTGTAAGCGTCAAAGTGTGCCCTCAACTGGGGATCATGCCGATTGAGAGGAGGACGTGCTACAGCCTTGGCATACACAATAGCCCCATACACTGAAGGCGGGGGCTATTTGGCGTTTACGGCAAACATGAGTATGGTCGATTTTCAACCACTTTTTTCCAAACGCGGCTTCAATTTCAACCACCTTTTCGGATTTTCGCGGCAAAAAGCCGATAAGCGGTGGGTTTTCGACCACCCCGAATGGCAATAGTGGTTGATTTTCGACCACTTTTTTGGGCTGAAGGGGGATCTTGATAGCTCTTTAATGCTCAGGTGGAAGGTTTTCTACCACTTTTTTGGAGAAGGTGGTAGCTTTTCGCCCACCTTTCTGAAAAATGTGGTCGATTTTGTATCCACAAGCCTCAAGTGAAGGCATTCTCTATGGTGAGGTGTTCTATATTCTACCCGCTTGAGGCATGATGGTGGTTGATAATCTACCACCAATAAGCCTCGGGATGGTCGATTTTCGGCCATCCAGGCAGTTGTGCTGAAAAGAGTGGTTGAAAATAAACCACCAAAGAGCCTCACGGTGGTCGTTTTTCGACCATGCAGACTATCGCCCCGCAAAAGCTGTGGAAAATCATGCAGCAAAACCGGAATGGCTCTCCAGGCAAGCCATATTCGGCTGAGACACCCTGTAAGGGGGCTTTGGGATGGTCAATAAGGCTTCCGCCCGGGTAAGGGGAAAGGAGGCCGAAAAGGGGGCCGGAAAGGGGGTTCTATATGCTCTCTCATAGATGGGTAACACTCCCATCTAATCTGATGGTCATAACCAGAGTGCTGGTTGGAATGAATATCCAGGGAAAACGGCGCTTGCGGAATTCCTGCCTCAACCCCAGCGCTCTGAACCACGCGAACTTCACTCAGTCCGAAAGACATGGTGAGTAAGGCCTGGTTAGTCTAGTCCGGCTTACCTCTGAAATAGGATCAAGTGAAATGGGATCTGGCAGGAATCTGGGTTTTGCTGAGAGAATGAATGTGTTTACACCCGGAACCACTTATCTCGTCCCCATAATGTAGCTGAGGATCGCCGTGTTGGCTTGGCAGTCTTGACGGTCGCCAGCTGGTCATGGCAGTCTTCGGGATATGTCGGGATGTAGCAACTGAAAGCAGGTATACACACTATGAGGCCATCTAA
>DUVA01000189.1 GCA_012841305.1 Bacillota bacterium
GGAGGCTACAGCAAAACTCCAGGAGAAGCTGCTCGCGTGTTACGAGGCTGATAAGGAGAATACGCCGGGTGATATCTTCCACCGCCTCACGAGGCTTGCCCTAATCAAACTGAAACTCTTTCAAGATGATCCTACCCTCTATCAGTTTCTGGCGGTAGCAATCCAAGATTCACCCGGCGACGTAAAACAGGAACTCCAAGCCCTCATTGATACAGCTGCAGAAGAGGGAATGGGTAAGATCTTAGATGGGATTACCTTCTCAGATCTAAGACCCGACGTCGATCCTCTTAAGGCATTGAAGCTGATCCAGCTTGTTATGGACGGATTTCAGCAGGACTATCTCCACAGAAAAAACCTCGCATCCCTCGATTGGGACGTGGAAGTAGCCGAATTTACCGAGTACATGGACATACTTCGAAAAGGCCTGGGAAGGCAGGACTCATGAACCGATATCATTCCTGAACCACATTCCGTCAAAACTGACGTGTGAAAGGCCTTGGTATGCACCGGAGGCAGCTTCCTCCACAGAACCCCCTGTACTGACTAGATTCAGGACGCGTCCCTCGGATGCCATAAGCTTCTCGCCATCCAAGCGAGTCCCTGCGTGGAAGATGAGGACACCGTCCTTTTGGGCCCGGTCCGCATCGATGTGAATCTCCTTACCCAACTGAGGATTCTCAGGGTATCCCGAAGATGCAGCCACCACGCACACACATGCCCCGTCCCGCCAGTTGATCGTCATGGAAGAGCATGTCCCCTCAACAGCCGCCTCTAATAGGTCAACAAGATCTGATTCCATCATCGGTAGGATCGCCTGCGTCTCCGGGTCACCGAACCTGGCGTTGAACTCCAGCGCCATCGGCCCCTGGGAAGTCAGCATCAACCCTGCGTAAAGGACTCCGACGTAACGACGACCCTCAGCAGAAAGGCCTCTTATCGCAGGCATTACGATCTCCTCCAAAATCCTCGCCTGAAGAGAAGCATCAAACAGAGGAGCAGGAACGATCGCGCCCATGCCTCCGGTATTCGGTCCCCTATCACCGTCTTTGGCGCGCTTATGGTCTTTTGCACTAATAAGCGGAACAGCAGACATACCGTCAGTGATTACTAAGAAACTCGCCTCACGGCCGACAAGGCAGTCCTCCACAATAATCTCACCGCCCTCAGCAAGGTGCGAGACGGTGTCAACTGCCTGCTCAGCCTCGTCCTGGGTGTGGGCAACCACTACCCCTTTCCCTGCTGCAAGCCCATCCGCTTTTACCACGACAGGCGCTCCGTGTACCCGTACATAACGTCTGGCTGCATCTACATCTGTGAAGATACTGTAGTCGGCAGTGGGGATTCGGTGCCTGCTCATGAATTGCTTTGCCCAAACCTTGCTGGTTTCAATGGATGCTGCAGCCTTAGTCGGACCGAATACAGGTATGCCAAGGCGCATCAATTCATCAGACAAACCGAGAGCCAGCGGCGCTTCAGGGCCGATAACAGCAAGATCCACATGGTGTCCAAGGGCAAAGTGTGTCAACTGATGCACGTCATTTACAGGAATGGGAACACATTCGGCAAGGCCGTGCATACCGGGATTCCCCGGCGCTGCATACACCCGGGACACCCGAGGGCTTGCCTTCAGCTTCCAAACCAGGGCATGTTCCCTCCCGCCTTGGCCAATTACAAGTATAGAAAGATTATCCCGTTTCACTGCTTTCCCTCCTGAGAGAAGCGCCTAAGTCAGGCGCCACATCTATGGTCTGAGTAAGCTGCCAAGCGGACTGCTGCCCGGATGGCGCAGGCTAAATCAGCGCGGATTGATGAATCAGCGCGGATCAATGAATTGGCTATGCTCAATGCCTGAAATGGCGAATACCTGCAAATACCATGGCCATCCCATGCTCATTGGCAGCGTCTATGCTTTCCTTGTCCCGAATTGATCCACCCGGTTGTATGATAGCGGTTACGCCTGCTTCTCGAGCAGCGTCTATACCGTCTCTGAACGGGAAGAACGCATCTGACGCCATGACCGCACCCTGAGCCTTGATACCTGCGTGCTCCGCTGCTATCTTCACTGACCCTACGCGGTTCATCTGCCCTGCTCCAACGCCGACAGTAGCGCCATCCTTCCAGAACACGATTGCATTGGACTTGACATGCTTCACAACTTTGAACGCTGACAGCAGCCACCTGGCTTCCTGTTCTGTAGGACGCCGCTCAGTAACGACCTTAAGAGACGCAACATCAAGGTCTTGTGGGACATCCGGGCTCTGAGCAATGAACCCGCCGTCCACCCACCTGACATCAAGCTTGGGGAGGTCGTCTTCGAAATTCCCAGGAAGGATAAGGACTCGAAGGTTAGGCTTCTTGGCGAGCACACTCAGGGCTTCGTCTGTGATGCCTTTTGCCAGAACTGCTTCAACAAAGGTTTCTGTAATTCTTGTAGCTGTATCAACGTCAATTACCCCGCCCAGCCCGACTACACTACCGAAAGCGGATACAGGATCAGCCTCGCGCGCCTTGACGTATACGTTTTCAAGGTTGCCTCCCACTGCGACACCACAGGGGTTCGTATGCTTGATAACGATTGCAACAGGCTCTTCTCTGAATTCGCGCATGATTCTAAGAGCTGCATCAGCGTCAAGCAGGTTGTTGAACGACAGAGGCTTGCCTTGAAGCAACTTGGCGCCGGCAATGCCTGAGTAAGGAGGATCGCCGATTGCGTAGAATGCTCCCATCTGGTGAGGATTCTCACCGTATCTCAAGTCAAAAGCCTTTGTTCCGCTGACAGTTAATACAGGGCCGAACTGGCTCTTAGGCAACTGTTTGCTAAGGTAGCCTGTAATTGCAGCGTCATATTGAGAAGTATGCCGGAAAGCCTCAGCAGCGAGCCTTGCCCGTGTCTCCTTTGACACCTGGCCTTTTGACCTAAGCTCTGAAATAATCTCACTGTATCTACCGGGATCTGTCACGACTGTAACACGCTCATGATTCTTCGCAGCTGCCCGCACCATAGTCGGCCCGCCAATGTCGATATTCTCAACCGCCTCTTCCAAGGTCACACCAGGTCTTTCTATGGTCTTCTCAAACGGGTACAGGTTCACTGCCACGAGTTGGATAGAGCCTATCCCATAGCGCTCCAGCTCTTCTTGATGCTCATGGGTTGCGCGAGCAAGTATCCCTGCATGTATCACCGGGTGCAAGGTCTTTACCCTGCCTCCCAGGATCTCGGGAAACCCTGTAACCTCAGACACCGAAGTGACAGGAATTCCTGCCTTAGAAAGCTCTGCTGCAGTTCCCCCTGTAGATAGGATCTCAAAGCCCAGGTCTTGTAGCGCCTGTGCGAACTCCACTACGCCGGACTTGTCGTAAACACTTATGATTGCTTTTGGATTTGCCATTTCATCAGCCTCCGTACATGATGACCTTTCTTCCATCCCTTCGGACTCTACCGGCAAGAACAGTGTTGATACACTCAACCATGAGAGAGTGTTCTTCAACTAGGATCCTGGCTGCAAGTGTGTCCTCTATATCGTCAGGCATCACAGGAACCACCCTCTGACCGATTATCGGGCCTGTATCAGTCCCTTCATCCACGAAATGCACTGTGCAGCCTGTATATCTGACCCCATACTCCAAAGCCTGTTTCTGAGCATCCAGGCCTCTGAAAGCAGGGAGAAGCGAAGGGTGGATATTAATAACTCTTTCCGAAAACTCGTCAAGGAAATCTCTCCCCAAGAGCCTCATGAACCCGGCAAGGACTACCAGGTCAGGTGAGAACTGCCTTACCGCTTCTCTGAGGCCGCAGTCAAACTCCCTCTTGGAAGGGTATGATTTGCGCTCCACCACGACTTGGGGGATTCCGTGGCACCGGGCTCGCTCCAGCGCAGCGGCATTAGGATTATCAGAGACAAGTCCTACGACTTCTCCTGACAGCCTCCCTGACTCACTTGCGTCGATTATAGCCTGAAAGTTCGTCCCTCTCCCTGAGGCCAAAACGACGATCCGGGATTTCCGTCGTAGAGCGCTATTCATTGACGAATAACACCTCCCCGTTGCCGGGGATCACCCGACCTACCACGTAGCACCGTTCGCCTGACGAAGTAAGGGTCTCCAAGGCCAAGTCCACATCATGAGGCCTTACCGCCACGATAAAGCCAAGTCCCATGTTGAAAGTGCGTCTCATTTCATGCTCCTCTATATTGCCCAGCTTCTGCAGATAATTGAAGATTGGAGGAACATGCCATGAGCCCAGATCCAACTGGATGGCTAAACCAGGCGGCAGCATCCTCGGGGGATTGTCAATGAGCCCGCCTCCTGTGATATGAGCAAGACCCCTGATTTTCACAGCCTCAGCCAAGTTGAGGATGGATTTTGCATAGATCACGGTAGGCTCAAGGAGTTCATCCACCAGAGAGCGTCCCAGTTCTTTCGGCTCATCTGAAAGACTGAGACATGCCATATCGAACAACACGTGGCGAGCCAAGGAGAAACCGTTGCTGTGAAGGCCGGATGACGCTAAGCCAATAAGAATATCCCCTGACTGAATTGTGCTTCCGTCAATAATCTTTGACCTTTTGACTGCACCTACTGCGAAACCTGCAATGTCGTAGTCATCGTCCCCGTAAAACCCGGGCATTTCCGCAGTCTCACCGCCTAAGAGCACACATCCTGCCCTCATACAGCCTTCTGCCACCCCGGACACAATAGCTTGGACTTTCTCAGGCTCAATCCTGCCTTGTGCAAGGTAATCCAGGAAGAAGAGGGGTTTTGCTCCTGACGTAATTACGTCATTCACGCACATGGCAACCGCGTCAATCCCGATAGTGTTATGCCTGTTTGCCTCTATGGCGATACGAAGTTTCGTTCCCACCCCGTCAGTCCCGGCTACGAGCACCATATCCTCCGGTCCTCCGGCATCTAATACAAAGCTGCCTCCGAACCCACCCAGTCCGCTGATGAAGCTGTTAGAGGGCATGTTCTTCAGGACGTCCTTGATGAGTTCAACGGATTTCATCCCCCGGTCGATGTCTACTCCCGCTGCTGCATACGTTGCCCGCTCTTCCTTCCCTGTTCCTGCTTTCTCGGATTTCCGCGGGGCCTCTGAGCTCTCTGAGTTCTCAGGTCTCTCCAAGGTCTCCTGGCTTCTATTCTCCGGCCTGTCGGCGTTTTCAGGATTCTCAGGGCCTTCGCGTTTCTGCGGTGCTACCACAGGATAGCACCCGTCGAAACAACCGAGGCAGAAACCCATGTCACGCGCGCCTGCATTTTTCATTGCCTCGAGCAAGCCTTCACGGCTCAGGTAATTCAGGCTATCCGCACCGGTCATCCTAAGCACTGAGCTTGCCCCGGTTGATGCTGCCAGGCACTCGTCGTTTCCCGGGGTTGTGCCAATACCGTAGTGGCATGGGTGAGTTACAGGGGGAGAGGCGATCATAAGGCCTACGCTCTTTGCCCCGGCTTCCCTGAGAAGCCTCACCAATCTGGTGCTTGTCGTGCCTCTTACAATTGAGTCATCAACAACCAATACATGCTTGCCTTGGACTGCTTGACGGACTGCATTCAGCTTCAGTCTCACCCCAAGGCGTCGCGCATCAGGTTCCGGCCTGATAAATGTCCTACCTAGATAGCGGTTTCTGACAAGGCCGTATTCAAAAGGTATTCCGCTCTCACGGGCAAACCCTAAACCTGCCTCAACTCCCGCCTCAGGTACAGGGACTACGATGTCTGCCTTGACCTTGTGTTCCCTGGCAAGCATCCTGCCCATCTCGTGTCGTGCCTGACTTACGTTGACACCTTCGATAATACTGTCAGGCCTTGCGAAATACACGTATTCGAAGATACACATGGATCTCCCTAAGCAGGGCCTGCCCTCTGCTCTGCGTAGTCCTTCTTTGTCAATGATCACTATCTCTCCTGGTTCCACCTGGCCAAGGAGTTCAGCTCCGATAACATCAAGCGCGCAAGATTCTGATGCAACTGCCCAGCCTCCGGGAAACTTACCTAGACACAATGGCCTGAACCCTCTGGGATCCCTCATTGCAACAAGTGTCCCTTGAGTCATAATTACAGCGGAATACGCACCTTCAAGCTCCATCATGCATTGTCTGACTTTATTCTCCAGGCATTCGTTTCCATGCTTCGCAAGCAGGCACCCGATGAGTTCCGCATCAGATGTAGTTTGGAATGCGGCGCCTGCTGCGCCCAAGGAAGCACGTAGCTCTTGGGCGTTCACCAAGGAACCGTTTGTGGCGATGGCAACATCGCCCCATGGGTAATGAAAGAGGAGAGGTTCCGCATCTGATATCCCACTTAAGCCACCTTTTGAGTAGAGCACGTGGCCTATTGCTATGTTTCCATTCAGCCTTCCTACTGCATCTTGGTCAAATACCTCTGACACCAAGCCCATCCCTTTATGCAGCCGGATCCCTGCACCCGGTGACGCGCAAGCGATTCCTGCGCTTTCCTGGCCCCGGTGCTGAAGAGCCTGGAGGCTAAATATGCAACGTTCAGCAGCGGATGCGTCCTGGCAGATAATCCCGACAACCCCGCAGCGTTCACGCCACCTGGGTGACGCTACTCTTCTTCCGCAAGCCATGAGCACGCCTCCTGGTAAATCCGTGATATGTCACAGACTCTAATCTCTATAGCATTTTCTCCTGCGCTCCCGGCCGTATCTCCGCAGCATGCAGTCGGACGCGGCTGCCGGCTTCTCCGGACTACAAGGCTCTCTCCGCCGACCTTACCGATAACCGACAGAGGCACGTTTCCTGCCTGAGCCATAGCTTCTACCTCTCGAAGATCCGACGGGTCAAGGGACACAAGCATGCGCACGCCTGACTCACTGAACAGGAAA
>DUVA01000190.1 GCA_012841305.1 Bacillota bacterium
CGACCGATAGGAAGGCATTTTACAGAGAATTATTGGCCGGGAAGCGGCATAAGGCAATTTTCCAACACCCTACTATCGTTCGGTAACTTCAAGCTCCTAGTCCAGAATACTAGAAGGTAGGGAGCAACAAGAAAGATGTCTCACGACAGAGTGTTATTTATTGCTACCGTCTATACCCATCTGGCTGCCTTTCATATCCCCTTTATGCGTTTTTTACAGGACAAAGGGTACGAAGTGCATGCGGCAGCCTCTCCCACTGAGGGGAGAAAGGAAGAAGTTGAGGCAATTGGGGTTACTTGCTGGGATGTTCCATTCGCTCGCTCCCCGTACAACCCACGCAACATTCGGGCTTTCAGCCGCCTGAAGAACTTGCTGAGGAACCATCACTATGACTTGATTCATGTGCATACCCCCGTTGCAGCGTTTCTAGGGAGGTACCTTGCAAAGATGACCCATGGAAATCAGGTTCTTTATACGGCTCATGGCTTTCATTTCTATGATGGCGCGCCCAGGCCTAATTGGCTCATTTACTACACAGCCGAACGTATTGCTGCTAACTGGACAGACGGATTAATCGTAATGAATAGCGAGGACTACCAGAACGCAAAGCGCATGGGGTTTAGGCCAGGGCATAACCTTTTCTATGTACACGGAGTAGGAGTGAATGTGAAGGAATTCTATTCACAGGATACTATGGGAAGGAGCTTTCGTAACGAATTGGGCATAAGACCCGATGATGTCGTGATTACTTGTGTGGCAGAGCTTAATGAGAATAAGAACCACACATTTCTTCTTGATGGTTGGTCACGACTTACTCAGCACAATGATCAGATCCACTTACTGTTGGTGGGAACTGGTGACCAGGTAGGGCCTTTGAAGGAAAAAGTGCGGCAGCAGAGGCTTCCCAGGGTGCATTTTCTAGGTTATCGTACAGATGTACCGCGCATATTGAGCAATACCGATATCGCTACTCTGGTTTCGAAGCGTGAGGGATTGCCAAGGAGTATTATGGAAGGCATGGCTGCTGGTAAACCTACTGTGGCTAGTGATATACGTGGAAACTGCGATTTGATAGAGGATGGATGCACAGGATTCCTTGTCGAATTGGGTGACGTTGACGGTTTAGTTGCTGCTTTCGAAAGGCTGATCTTGGATCAAGATATGCGTGACAGAATGGGCGCTGCTGGGCGAGCGAGAATTGAAGTTTATGATTTGGATAATGTGCTGGTAGAAATGGCCAAAGTTTACGACTGTTATCTATCCAGATGAAAGAAATCATGAAATAGGCACAAGGTCGTACTCTTGTCTCAATTTCCTCATGTGGCACCATCCTTTCGCTTACGAGGAGTATATTACATGACGTCATGAATCTTAACTACGGTAGTGCCGGTTTCATGGGTTCACACGTTATAGATAAATGTAATGTCGAGGGTATTTTGGTCATTTTTGACCATGTATGCCTCCTAACCACTTTTTTTGCAGGATCAATCGATTTTCTGTCGAAGTTTTTACAAGAGGTGGATTTTGGTGAATTCTTCCCGCTCAGCATTCTTGCCAGTTGCAATGATAGATGTAGCGCTTGTAAATACTGGCATGTATTTCTCCTTCTACGTACGTTTCGGTGGGGAAATTCCCAAGGCCAGTATTGAGCCTTTTATCCAGCTCATTCCCTTTATTAGTCTAGTGCTTATCATCATGTTTTGGTCTTTTGGACTATATTCATCTCGCTTTAGGCGATATAGCGAAATTGTGTATAGCATTGGACTCTCCATTATCATATTGAATGTATTGTCTGCGACCATGACTTTCTTTGTCCGCGGTTTTTCATTCCCAAGATCGGTGCTTATAATTAGTGGTTTCATTGAATTCGGGCTTTTGTCAATCTGGCGCTGTATGTTGCAATATGCTTTCGAATTAGGAGATGGTTTCAGGACAGTGACAGTTGTTGGACAAGATGGTTATATGGACATATTTTCGGAAAGGCTTTATCATCTAATTGGTAGAAAATATGAAATTAGGCATGTCTTGAATGGTAATGAGTCTAATGAGCCCTTGGATTTGGAGCATGCAATTAACAGAACTGACATTGTTTGCCTAAATTCAACGGTCCCACAGGAGGTCAAGGAACGAATTATGGAGTTGTGTCTTGAATTAGACAAGGAGCTCATACTCATTCCCACTATATATGAAATCATGATGCACAATGTTACTATGGATAACATGGATGATGTGCCAATTTTCAGGATAGAGCCTTTACAGATTAGGCCTGCGTATCAGTTACGAAAGCGCCTCTTTGATGTTGTAGTTTCTGCTGTTGGGTTAGTTGTCTTGCTGCCTTTATTTTTGCTTTTGGCAGTGCTTATTAAAGTAGATTCGCCGGGTCCTGTGTTCTATAAACAGGTAAGAGTGGGTTTGGGCGGATCCAAGTTCAGACTTATCAAGTTTAGAACTATGGTCAACGATGCCGAAAAGAGAACCGGGCCAGTGCTGGCTTTAGAAAATGATCACCGCGTAACGAACGTAGGCAGGTTTCTTCGTAAGACACGGTTGGACGAGCTTCCACAGCTCATAAACATACTAAAAGGCGAAATGAGTCTGGTGGGACCCAGGCCGGAACGCCCTTTCTTTGTCAATCAATTTTCCGGGGAAATTCCAGGGTATGAGCACAGACTCAAGGTGAAACCTGGGATCACCGGCCTTGCACAGATTATGGGGAAATATGATACTGATCCTGAGGATAAGCTTCGATATGACTTGTATTATATGAAGAATTATTCCCCGTTGCTTGATATCCAAATAATCTTTCAAACATTGAGAGTAGCATTAACTCCTGATGCGGCAAGAGGTGTTTCAGAACAACGTCCTGTTGTGAATGGCCGAATAAGATTGCCCGGAAAGTGACTGGAGGTGTAGGATGTGAATTTGGAGAGTGCAATTACGTTTCTCCAGCGTCTTTACGATAATCCTGATAAGCATAATTTCACAAGGCTCGAACACGAGGCTTTAAGGGAAGCAATTTCTAGACTGTGGATACTTCTTTGTCTAGAGCCCTCTGGCGATTCGGATGGAGCAAGTGAGTCCGAAGCGTAACGATAGGCTAATAGGGAGCTGGGAAGTGCGATGATGAAAGTATGTGTAGTGACAGGGGGAGCTGGATTTATAGGCTCCCACCTAGTAAGGCAGTTAGCCCAAGACGGCGTCAGGGTTAGAGTAATAGACAACTTGTCATCAGGAACCCTTCAGAATCTTGAGGGAATCAAAGGCGCTATTGATTTTATTCGCGGTGATATTAGGGATCCTGATTGTCTGTGTACTGTTTTTACAGGCTCAGAGGTAGTTTTTCATCAAGCTGCCTTGACATCTGTGCCTGTGTCAATCGAAAACCCTGTCCTCACCAATGACATAAATGTTGACGGTACTGTCAACGTGCTTGCTGCTGCGAAGAAATGTGGAGTCAAACGAATTATTGCGGCAAGTTCATCAGCAGTTTACGGAAACTCTCCAGTGTTACCGAAGGCAGAGGAGCTGATTCCGCAACCTGTGTCTCCCTACGCCATTACGAAATATGTGGGAGAGATGTATTCGGGGTTCTTTTCACAATTCCAAGGATTAGAGACGGTCTGCCTACGGTATTTTAATGTATATGGCCCTGGCCAGAACCCCAAATCAGAATATGCTGCAGTTATTCCCCTATTCATATCACTAATGCTCGATCGTAAACGACCTAGCATATATGGTGATGGAAAGCAATCTCGAGATTTCGTTCATGTTCATGACGTTGTGCGTGCAAACTTACTGGCAGCTTCTGCTGAACGGGTATCAGGAGAGATTTTCAACATCGCATCTGGAACGCATTTCTCTCTAAATCAGTTCGTGAACATGCTCAACCGAATTCTTGATACGCAGATAGAACCCAAGTATGAACTAGAGAGAATAGGTGATGTAAAACATTCCTGCGCCTCGATTGAAAAAGCTAGGCAATGGTTAGGTTATGTTCCTTCAATAAGTTTCGAAGAAGGATTAAGGGCGACTGCGCAATGGTACGCCGAGAGAATCAATGCCTTGGGACGTTTGGTTGTAGAAAACGGCAGGGAGTAAGTGGAAAGGGGACAAATGAGTGGTGAGCGATGCCAAAGGACAATTCTAGTTCCTCTTGTCGGCACCGATGAGGCGCTACATTTCATGTCTATCGAGCCTAACGCGCCTCTGCTTATCGCCGAACTTTTCCTGCGCACTAGGTTAGATCCCCAAATACGTCTTCTGCACCTCAGGGCTACTCTTCAGCTCTTCTGAGCTCTCTTCAAGGGCTATCCCCCCGGTTTCCAGTACGTACCCTCTGGACATAGTAGACAACGACTTCCTTGCGTTCTGTTCTACAAGTAGTATGCTGACTCCGCGGCGGTTCAGCTCACTGAGTGCATCGAACACCTTATCTATGAATATCGGCATCAATCCCGTAGACACGTCAGAGGCAGCGTTTAGAGGTATCGAGATCAAAATGTGCTGTGAAACAGCTGTCCGACGAGCAGGTGCCTGAGCAAGACGGCCATCTGGATTCTGAACTGATTATAACCTAGGAACGGATCCATCCCCAGCACCTTCTTGATGGTTTGCTTCCTATATGACAGAGTGTTTCTGTGTATATAGAGTGCGTTCGCTATTTTCTGAGCCTGGTTTCCATACAAGAAGCACGCTTCCAGCGTTCTGAGCAACTCGGCGTGGTACTTGAGATCGTACTCCAGAAGAGGTCCTAATGTCACCTCCACGTACGCCTCAGCCTGGTCAGCGCGTAAACTGGAGAGAAAAAGATCCATGCTCTCCACTTCGTCGATATGGACAGTCGGTTTGTCTCTAAAGAGATACCTGCCAATCACTGCTGCGCTCTTTGCCTGGCGGTAGCTGAGGGCTAGACCCGACAGACTCTGGTGGTGCCTCCCGATTCCCAGCTGCACTCGTCGTATATTGGGGATAGAGGCAAGACGCCTGTGGACAAAAGCTCCGACACTCCTCGCCCGGGCATTGGCAGATCTATCGTCAGAGGCATTTTCCAACTCAGGAAGAATAACGATCTGTCTTCCTTGCAGGAACACTATATTGCTGGGGTTCTCATGTCTGAGGGACTCTCTGATTACAGAGTAGATGTGGTCAATCTTGTCCCTGGTGTGAAACCCTGACTTCATCTTGTATAGATCGTCTTCAGCATCTGTTATGGCCACTAGCACGATTCGCTTCGCAGAAAGGCTGAGGCCCAACCGTGCCGCGCGATCCAGTAGAACCTCCTCAGAATAGCGATTGAGCGCGATATCGTCCATCAAATCCCCTTGCATCCTGAGCTCGGTCTCGCCTATTGCTTTCTGTTTCATCATGATGAGCGAAAGCCCCAAGCAGGCATGATCAATGGCTGCCAGCCCAGTGTCGTGTATCTGCTCAATTACTTCAAACGCAACGAGAAAACCTTTATAGATGTTGTCGATGACTATCGGCATTGCTATGCATCCAAGACGTCCGCCTTCAACCCCTTGGATGAAATGGCGTGTAGGCTCTCGGAAATCCTTGACCACCCTGAGGATGTGAGACAGTCGATCGTCCAGTCTCCCCATGAGGTACTCTGTTACGCAAGCGGGAGGTGGCGAGGTTCCGGGATCGTAGGCGTTGAGCATTGTGTAGTGCTTGTCAAGAACGAGAACAGGCGCTCTTAGCTCTCTGGCCAAGGTCCGAAGCAGTTCGTCTACTCCTGCTCCACGAAGGATCATTTGGGTAAAGAGTCGATTCATACGTAGCGCATACTCAAGGGCGAGTTCATGCCTCCTGGCTATTTCTTGAAGCACAGGATCGATAATGTTTATGTAAACTACGTCATTAGGAAGTTCAAGCACAGGAAGTCCAAGTTCATCTGCCCTGTCGACAAGGGCTTGCCCGATTTCTCTCATGTATAGTTCCGGATAACATATTGCCAAGGCAGCGGCATTGTTCCTCTTTAGCTCATCAATCATACGGAGCTGTCCTTCAATGTCCTCTCTCAGACTATAGAACGCAGTGATGAACAGCTCATAACCTTTGAACCACCTGTATGCATCCGGCACCTCAATCACGCTGACGTGTCGAACGATGTTGGACAGGCCGTCACTCCCTGCCACTAGTTTTGCACGGCGCAGATCGCCAAGCTGCATGGCATCTCTCACTGTCAGCTCCATCTGACATCCCCCTGATTCTCCAGGTTGCTGTGATGGAATGCCTACCCTAAGCCCATACATGGTCCAAATATCATCTACATATATACTAGCATACTAAGTAGTGCGAATGAACTATAATATTCAATATATTTGTTCATATTGCTGCAGGTGATTTAGTATCTTAACGGTAATCATATAGCCAAAAAGGCCTCGCGAGATTACGATTTCGAAATGTGTCGGGTAGGGAGTCTGGTAGTGCATCTGCCTAGATGCGGAGCAATCGTGTGACGAAACATATTAAGGGGGGTATCGTAAATGCCCGGGACTCTCGAACTGGAACTGGGGAAGACGGCATATGTAATTGTGAAGGAGTTGTTCAGACTTCAGCCAGGTGAAAGCCTACTGATAACCATCGATTCCGCCGGCGAATGGAGACCTGCGGAAGAAGTTGCCAAGGCAGCTGAGGCAATTGGCGCGAAAGTGATGCTTGCATGGCATTCAACGCCTCCGGGGTATGGAAAAGTCGGTGATCCAGGGCTTCCGGAGCCATTGAAGGCTGCGATTCCTGACACCGATGCGTGGCTGGAGTTGAACAACCAGTGGCTCTTGTATTCAACACCGTGGGAAGTGGCGATGAAGAAAGGCTCTCGCGTACGCTATCTGTTCATGGGGGGCCTAAATGTCGACCAATTGGTTAGGTGTGTTGGAAAGATTAA
>DUVA01000191.1 GCA_012841305.1 Bacillota bacterium
ACAAGACCTTGGAATGTTGGCAGGAAAGGACGCTGCAGAAGTAATAATCGACGCTCTGAAAACCGGAGACGTTTCCAAAGAAGCATTATCTGTCTACAAGGATAAGTTGATTAAATCTCAGAAACAGATTTATGACGGTTTTAATGCTGCAAGGAAATTCATGTTCTCCGACCCGAACGATCTAAACGAATTTGTCAGAGTGTTTAAGGACAAGGCAGAAGCACGCGAACTTGACTACGCCCAAGCCTTACGTCAATGGGTTGGCATGAAAATGCAGGCTATGCAAAATAAATAGTGACTTTTGAGCAATTGAGTAGGGTGGTGTCAGGCTGATTGTCTGACGCCATCCTACTCTATACGTTACGCCAATATACGCTCGTGCCTCTTCATCACGTATCTGCGTGTATTTGCAGGTATTTTCCCTAGGCCATGCATCCATCTCCCTATTTGAATTCTCCTGCCTCCTTCCTGCCGGGTTCTTAGGCCCGTCATCAGGAACAGAGTTAATAGACAAATTCAGGAACTGCTTACAATATTCTCTTTTCGTGATATGTTAAAAAGCATACGCAATCCCTAACCAATATCCACCCAGTTATTCCCCATTTTGCTTTTTGACAAATGGGATTTGATCTCTATAATGTTAATTATCAACCTTATATGAAATAAACGACAAGAGTATGTGATTTTGCTTGAACCGAATTGATAACACTCGGCATGGAGGTGACAATAGTGGAACCAAAAGTTCAAGTTATCGGCTTGATTGTTGCACTTTGCTACATAATCTTCAGTATCGACGACGTAATTTGGGAGATAGTCCACCTAATCAGTAAAAGAAGGGCGGATTCCAAAGCGAACCACGTGCCCATGGAGAGTCTGGAGGCCATACCGCCCAAACTCCTTGCCGTTATTGTAGCCGCATGGGATGAGGACGGCGTTCTTGAACCTGTGATTGAGAATATGCTGGCGTCCGCACATTACCCGCAGTCTATGTACCATGTCTTCTTGGGCGTATACCCAAATGATGCCGAAACTATCGCTGTTGCCGAGAGGCTTGAGAGAAAGCACAAAAATGTCCATATAGTAATGAACGTCCATGCCGGGCCTACGTGTAAAGCCGACAATCTCAATAACATAATCGCGTTCATAAAGCAGTTCGAGGCTAACCACGATTGGCGCTTCAGTGCTATCATGGTGCATGATTCTGAGGATGTAATACATCCCTATGAATTCAAGGTTGCAAACTTCCTCCTGGATCGTTATAATGCCCTGCAGTTTCCCGTATTCCCTCTACAGAGAATGCCTACTTTCGGGAATTTCTTCAGAGGTATGACTTCAGGAACATATGCTGACGAATTTGCAGAAAACCATTTCAGGATTATGGGAATGCGGGACGCTATGTCTGCTATAGTCCCTTCTGCAGGCACGGGATTTGTCATTTCACGCCGCATATTGGACGAATATGGAGATGAACCGCTGTTTCCTGAGGACTGTCTCACTGAGGACTATAAGCTTTCGCTTACTTTGGCCCAGAAGGGTTTCCCTGTACACTACGTTTTGGAAAAGGTGCGGCGCTTGCTTGATGACGGTAATGTGAAATGGGATTACATAGCTACCCGAAGTATTTTTCCGGCAACGTTTGAGAAGGCCGTTCGGCAGAAAACACGCTGGATATATGGTATTACTATGCAATCGGCAAGACTTGCTGATATTTTCAAACCTAGCGAGCTTAGCTTCGCGGGCAGATATACATTATATCGGGATTTGAAGGCAAAAATCGTCAACTTGCTTGTTCTACCCGGTTATCTGGTCTTTGCCTATTTTCTGGCATCTCGGTTCATGGTGCTTCCCACCATGTATCCTAAGAATACATTCGCCTGGTGGTTATGTGTTCTCCTGACGATAATTATGATTGTTCATCAGATAATGCGTGCAATTGCAATACAATACATCTACGGTTTCAGAAGTGTGATCTTTGCCTGTCTGCTGCCGCCATTGATGCCTATCCGTTTTGTTTGGGGCAACGTAATCAATCTTGCAGCAACCTTGCGCGCATGGAAGCAGCTGTTTTTCGGCGTCCAAAAGAGTGATAAGACGAAGAGGGCAGCCTGGCACAAAACAGACCACGAGTTTTTGGACGAGTACACTCTCAATCGGTATCATCGCAACGTCGGCGATGTGCTTCTGGAGAAAGGATATATTGATGCGGATACGCTACAGCCAATGCTTGACCGGTCCCGCCGGGAGGGTTCACGTCTTGGCGATGTCCTTCTGCAGAACAAAGCTGTAACAGAGGAGCAGCTTATGATTGCGGTTGCCGGTTCTCAGCGTAGATTGTTCATAAAGGATATTTCACCATTTATCAGTGATATTGTAGATGATTTTGATAGACAATGGCTTGAGCGATCGCAAGTCTATCCTCTTCTGAAAACAAAGGATGGCTACGTTATCGCGGAAACAAACTCCACACCGGCTGACGCGTGTAAGAACCTTGAGACTGACGGAACCAAAATTCATATCATCTACACAACAAAGGCCGGAGTGTTAAAGGCTATTCATAGCATCGATACGGAAGAAGCTCATTCAAGTACCAGTCTTGTCACTGAACTGCTGATGCAAGACAAAATAACATGGCAGCAGGCCGTACTGGCTTTGGATCATCAAGATTTCACACCTGACATCCTGGGATATATGGGGCTAAGACCGGCTGAAGGCGAAACATGGCTATCGCCTCATATTGCGGCTGGCGCAATATTCGCTACTGCTCGAGAAGCTGCCGCCACAACTGAGTAGAACACGGGCTTCCTCACTCCTGGAACAGCTTCTCATATTGTTCATAACCCTCTCTCGATGCCAGGGTTTGGACGGGTTAGGAATCACAATGAAGTCCCTGGAGGTGCAATAACCTCCAGATCACGCCACTATGACTCCAGCCGCGCTGTGTCCATATCAACCGTAACCAACTTTGCGTAGAGGCCGCCGAGTTCTATGAGTTCGTCATGGGTTCCTTCTTCCACTATTTCGCCTTCATCCAGGACTACAATTCTATCCGCATGGCGGATGGTTGATAGGCGGTGGGCGATGACTATCGTCGTTCTCCCTCCAATAAGTTTCTCCAGCGCAGCTGCAATCTTTGCCTCTGTTTCGGTATCCACAGATGACGTGGCTTCATCCAGAATGAGGATAGGCGCGTCGTAAAGGAGAGCTCTTGCTATTGCAAGTCTTTGTTTCTGTCCGCCTGAAAGCCTTACTCCTCGTTCACCTATGTGGGTGTCATACCCGCTCTGCATCTCGCGGATAAACTCGTCAGCTCCTGCGGCAATGGCGGCTTCCACAATTTCCTCCAAAGTTGCGTCAGGGCTTCCGTACGCGATGTTATCAGCGACTGTCCCGTTAAACAGGAACACGTCCTGTAACACCATACTGATGTGCCGGCGAAGGGACGAGACCTTGACAGTGCGGATATCGATCCCGTCCACCAGGATGCGTCCTTCATTAGGATCATAGAACCTGGGGATAAGGTTAGCCATTGTCGTTTTTCCGACACCGGTGGGACCGACAAGCGCCACCATTTCACCGGGTTTGATTTCCAGGTTTATGTGCTTTAATACCGGGACTTCGTCATAGTTGAACGAGACGTTATCATAGGTTATGTATCCTTCAACACTTTCCAGTTCCACGGCGTCAGGAGCATCATGTATATCAGGTTCTGTGTCGAGCACTTCAAAATAGCGGTCTGAGGCAGCCAGGGCTTGCTGAAGGGATTCGTTAAGCCGGTTAAGCTGCATGATAGGCTGGTAAAAGGAAGTTACATAAAGAAGAAACCCGGTGATGTCAGCAATGGACATCTGATCTCTGATTGCCATCAAGCCGCCGAACAACACAACTGAGACTGTTCCGAGGCCTGCGAAGAAGTCAATTCCACCGTGAAAACAAGCGCTTGTTGCCACAGCCTTTGTAATAGCCGAAGAGTGCACCATAATGCGCTCTCCCACAGACTCCATCTCTCGTTCCTCTTGGGTGAACACCTGGATCTCCCGCATCCCACTGAGGTTATCGTGCAAAACAGCATTGAGATCGCCCAGTCTCGCCTGGGCATAACGGAACAGGGGACGGACGTACCGGTTATACATGATGAATCCCAGTATGATAAGGGGGATAGGCACCAGAGTGTACAGAGCAAGCCTTGGATTGATTGAAAACAGCACCGCAAATACGCCGAGGACTGTGAGGAAGCTGACGATGACTTCCGGGATCACATGGGCAATCAGGGTTTCAAAATGGTGGGTATCGTTGATTGCCCGGGACATAATCTGTCCTGTCCGAGTCGTGGAGTAATACTTCGGAGACAGTCTTTGAAGGTGTTCGTATATCTCTTTCCTTGCAGCAGCCACACTACCCCATCCCGCAACGTGGGTAGCCCAGACTTGAAGGGCTCGAAGCGCAGGTTTGAGAGCGTATACCAGAAGTAGCACAAGAGATATGTTGATTACTTGGCTTGCACCGGCAGCCCCATGGACGATGCTTCCTTCAATTGTGCTGACAAGGTTTCTTATTAGCCAAGGGCCTGCTAAATCAGCACCTGTTACACCCAGCATTGCAATGAATGCAAGAACCATCCAACGCCAGTATTCACGCGATATTACGATAAGACGAGTTATGTGTCGCAAAGTTGAATCACTCCGTGTCATTCTTTGTTTCTTAGTCGCTCAAACCCTTCTTTAGCCCGGTAAGCCCTGACGAATTCTCCTTATCCATGGCCAGTAACTCATTCCGTGCCTCTTGCATCCATGGATGTATTACAGCCAGATCGTTTCGTCTTTCCCAAAGATAGTTGAGATAACATAGCGCTGCGGCGTCCAAGGATTTATCCAAACAGAGCAGGATAGCGTCTCTGAGAGGTGACGTGCTTGGCTGATCCCACTGGATCTTGTCTGCTAAGAAAACGACTTTGTCCAATGACGAAGCCCCTTTCCTTAGTGTTGTGTGGCATCCAATGGCACTAAGGAC
>DUVA01000192.1 GCA_012841305.1 Bacillota bacterium
TACAATACTTAGGGATACTTGTGGCTCCGGGGATAACCCCGGAGCCATAACTAGTTTACCCGGTATGTTTGCTTCGCCGGTGAACTAAGTATGAGTTCATGAGACCGTTGTTCTCTCCCATATTATGTTAACACAGCCCGCCCGAATCGCAGAAACTGGCCGACATCTTCGGCGAAACTGGTGGTCACTGGAGAAGTCCAACGGTCTCATGGTGATCTACTTAGGAGAGGTCCTATAGGTAAAGGCTTATGGCAATGAAGATAGATCCAGCTAGGCGAGCTCTTCGCAGGAAAGCTTGCTCCCCGGCTTCCGTACCTGGATGAGGAATATTCCAGCCAGTACAAGGGCAGCTCCTACCAACTGCCAGCCTGCCAGCGTCTCACCTAGGACCACAAAGGCAAGCAAGGTTGTGGCTGCCGGTTCAGCCATACAGATAATTCCGGCGTCAGCTGCATCTATATAGCGAAGGGCCAACACATAAAGTACATACGCAGCGAGTGTCGGGCCTAATACGAGACAGAGTATCAACAGCCAAGCTACGGGAGGGAAAGCTTGGATCTGAGTGAGATTCCTACCTGCAAAGCATATAAGAAAGAAGCCACCGAATCCAAATGCATATAGCACTGTTGTCCATGATGAGTATTTCCTAAGCGCGTATTTGCTGAGTAATGTATAGGATGCATAAGTAATGGCTGCTATAAGCCCTAGAATAATGCCGGCTGGGTTCAAAGAGATAAGTTCCCTGTCGTAGCCTCCGGCAACAAGGAAACAACCGGCAAAAGCCATAACGAGGGCAACAATCTTAGTCTTTGTGAGCCGCTCCCCGAAAAAGACTGCAGCGCCTAATGCCACAAAGGCAGGGGCTGTGTAAAGAATGATTACCGCTGTTGTCGCTGATGTGCGCTTGAGGGCTTCGAAATATGATAAGTGGTTGAGGGTAATCCCCACAAAACCAAATACTGCAAAGAACGGGATATCCTTTGCCTCTATACGGAGTTGGGAGGGATTTGCGATAACGAGAGATATGAGTAAAGCAATAAAGGCCAGGGAAGACCTTAGTGATACCAGAACTACAGGGTCAATTCCGTAAGCATATATGAGCTTTGCGAAAATGCCCAGACTACCCCAAATCACGGCAGCTGCCAAAGCCAGCATATATCCAAGAGACGGATTCGACGTAGTCCCAGGTGCAGCAGTAGCAGGTGTTTCTCTTGTCGTCATTTGCGTTCCACTCCCTAAGGCTACTCGTATTCGTGACCTGACGGTGAAATCCTCTTTGCATCCTTCAGCATCCTTTGACATCCTATGACATCCTACCTGAGCGTCAATGTTATGGGCAAGCCTTTCTTGCCTGGAGTCTTGCTTCTCTTAGGTGGACTTCCGCGATGATAGCACCTGTGTACTGGTGAATCGGATCTTTGCATGACTTGATAAAGGATTGCCGCAATATCCTTGGAATACTAATGATTAGTGTAACGCCTTTCGGTTCATAAGGATAAGAGAAGCCCATGGAAAAGGGGGAGGCCTATGACCTCATCTATTTCAGGAAGAGTCGGGGGGACTATCGGAGGATTCACTGTCTCATGCGTAACCACGGCAGGACGCATCACCGGACGAATTGGGGGAAACATCTTCGGCGCAGACGTTGACCTTAGAGTTGACCCGCGCCTTGGTATTATTACCGGACGTATCGGAGGTGTTGTTGTCGGTAAGTCCGTGGATATCAAGTTCAAACCTGACCGTGTCTGGGGTCGTCTGGGTGGTACTGTCATCGGGAACGATGTGGACATTTCCGGCACGGATCGTATCACGGGTAGATGTGGGGGAATAATCATAGGTTTTGACTGCAATCTTATGGCGTCCCATGGATCCATGACCGGGCGTCTGGGAGGGGGGATCTTCGGCAAGTCAGTTGACATAGAGATCTCAGAAGACTTCCCTCCGATAGTGTCAGCGCTAACTGCTGTCATCACATATTACTATTACAGGGTCATGCATAACCGTGGTTCAGGCTCTTCCGGTGGCCGGGGCGGGCATAGGTAGTCCTGAATCAGAACACCTTAATCTAGGTTATGCCATTACAGCAAGATTCAACGGATTGCCAAATTCGAGGATGAGGTATTCAGGAATACTCTAAGTAGGTGATTCTACGTTGAGTCTTTTTAGAGTATAAGCAGAAGGGCCGGCTTGAGATAACCCGGCCCAAGTTGGTTTTCCGCAAGCAAACCCAGTACGCCGGCTTCACCGGTCTTGACTTCTGCAGTGCCCTGATCCCGCCGCTGGCTTAACCCTTACGGCACCCCAACCCCGCCGCCAGCTTAATCTTAACGACAGCCTAATCCCCACGGTGGCCTATCACAGTGGCTTAATCCCCACGGTGGCCTATCACAGTGGCTTAATCCCCACGGTGGACGGGGGCAGGCTTATGCGCTTCCAGCCTCTGTACTGCAATAGCTACAGGTGTGATTATAACCGCAGCGAATATCGCTTCCGGTGCCCCTTGGAGCAGCGCTATGCCGATCGCCCCTTCAGGACCGGAGAAAGGCATATATCCGAACAGGACTGCCAGACCCAGGGTTCCCACGGTATTCGTCAGGCTTCCGGCAATTGCAGCAATAGGGATGCTCCAAGCCTTCTTACCGCATCCTGCGTATACCAGGTATGATACGATGCCGATTAGGAGACGCGCTGGTATGACAACGCGTGGGTCCGCCAAAAACCTAAGAGTAAAAAGGCCGAAAATCAGTCCGACGAATGATCCGACAACAGGTCCTTCCAGAATTCCCGCGAGTTCCACTGGGATGTGCATGAGGGTTGCGGCGCCTGCCGGAGTGGGCACCGGGATGAATCCCAGCCCTGTAACGCCAAGAACCAGCGCCAGGGCGACCAATAAACCAGAGATAACAATCTGCCTCGTATTAAGTCTCATCTTGCGACACCTCCGTTCCAGCCCCTTTTTAGGGCAACTCTCCTAAGGATAGTGCCTCTTAGGATAGCTCTCCTTAGGATAGTCCCTCTTAGGGTGCCGGACGTTATGAGTTTCGAAGCAATGTTAAGCAACAGGTGTAGTAATGCAGGTTTCCGGTCGTATTAGGATCAGGATTCTGCATATAGCCTTGTTACATCCTATGCTTCGAATATATAGTTCACTGTATGCGCCGGGAATCCTTCCACTAATTAATGTCGCTTATCAATCAAGGAATCGATTCCTCGCAAGACTGGGGCGCCACGTGTATGCTTGCTGCCGCTGCGATGAGATGGTCGATTCTCAACCACTTTTTTCGAAATGCTGGTTCAATTTCAACCACCTTTTTGGATTTTCGCAGGAAAAAGCCAGCAAGTGGTCTGTTTTCGACCACCCCCGACGGCAATAGTGGTTTATTTTCGACCACATTTTTGGGCTGACGAAGGATCTTGATACCTTTTTGAGGCTCAGGTGGAAGGTTCTCTACCACTTTTTTGGAAAAGATGGCAGTTTTTCGCCCACCTTTTAAAAAAATGTGGTCGATTTTGTGTCCACAACCCTCATATGAAGGGAATGTCTCTGTGGTGAGGTGTTCGATATTCTACCCCCTACAGGCATGATCGTGGTCGAAATTGTGCCACCAACAAGCCTTGAGATGGTCGATTATCAACCATCCAGGCGATTGGACTGAAATAGATGGTTGAGAATCAACCACCAAAGAGCCTCACCCTGGTTGTTTTTCGACCACGCAAACTATCGCCCCGCGAAAGGTGGTGAAAAATCATACAGCAAAAACGAATTTGTGGTTGATTTCAGCTACCTAAGATGTGGTTTGGCAAAATGCAGCAGTAAAGCACAATGAAAAGACAATTGTGGTAGTTTTATGTCCACACCGAATGAGACTTGGAAATACTGCTTGCGGCAGGAATCGATGTTAGCCCGCAGGCGTTCTTAATCCCTCGTATGATGGCAACTTCCACGGCGGATGCGGCTGCTTCTCCGATAGCGGAGATATCCGCTGCCCTATCTCCGGTCAATGATGCTTGTCCTGTTGAAAGAGCAAAAACAGTGTCCCCGTCGTACATGGTGTGCACAGGGCGTATCACCCGGGCTAAGCCGTCATGGGCCATCTGGGCGACTTTATTTGTGCCTTCCTTGGATAGGATCGCGTTCGTAGCTACAACGCAGATAGTAGTATTGCCTGCGAA
>DUVA01000024.1 GCA_012841305.1 Bacillota bacterium
CTCCTGTGCAAGGCAGAGACAGAAACGGCCCTACTTCGGTCATGAAGTCTGCCTCGAAGATGGATCACGCGCTTACAGGAGGCACGCTTCTCAATATGAAGTTTACGCCGAAGATACTTGAAGGAGAGGAAGGCATTACGAACCTTGCGTACCTGGTGCGGTCCTATTTCAAGCTCGGCGGACACCATGTGCAGTTCAACGTAATAGACGCGGAGACTCTTCGCGCTGCGAAGGAGGATCCTGAGAAGCACCGGAACCTCATTGTGAGAGTGGCAGGATACAGCGACTATTTCTGCGATCTTACAGAAGCCCTGCAGAATGAGATCATTGCCAGGACCGAACATGCATCTTTCTAAGCTGTGACTGTTTATCGGTTTTTGTGTCGACCTTTGTGTCGGACTCTGTTGACAAGCAGGGTGCGCTGTGATAATATTCATTTCAAAATATAATATGGAGCTTGTGCCAAGTAATTTGGTAACAAATCCAGATCATTTGCTCATCCAGAGAGGTGGAGGGACTGGCCCAATGAAACCCGGCAACCTTCCGGTATTGCGGTTTGACGGATTTACGACCGCATCACGGAGAGGTGCCAATTCCAGCGGATGAATCCAAAGGATTAATCCGGCAGATGAGGGAAGCAAGGCATTTCCGAAACTTTAGGCCCTTTCCCGCTGCGGGGAGGGTTTTTTGTATCTTAGAGGGGATGTGTGGCAGGGTTGGTGAGACTGGAGTCAATCTCAAAGACTTTCGGGACGGATTCGTCCAAAGTAATTGCGCTCGAAGAAGTAAGCCTTCATGTGGCGCCGGGAGAGATTTTCGGGATAATCGGCCTTTCCGGGGCGGGGAAGAGCACACTTGTCAGATGCATTAACATGCTGGAGGTTCCTGACGGGGGCAAAGTCTATGTGGACGGGTTAGAAATTACCGCCCTGGGAAGTCGGGAGCTTCGCGAAGCACGAAAGAAAATCGGTATGATATTCCAGCACTTTAATTTGCTGTCGTCTAGAACGGTCTTGGAGAACGTAGTCTTCCCTTTGGAAATCGCCAAACTGGAAAAAGGGGATAGGGTGAAGAAAGGCAGAAAACTCCTTGAGCTAGTGGGGCTTGAAGACAAAGAAGATGCCTATCCTTCTCAACTAAGCGGCGGGCAAAAGCAGCGGGTAGGGGTTGCGCGAGCATTGGCAAATGACCCTAAAGTTCTCTTGTGTGATGAGCCAACGTCCTCTTTGGATCCTCAAACCACACGATCCATCCTCAGGCTCCTTGACACGATTAACAAGGCTTTTGGGTTGACTATCATCCTGATTACTCACGAAATGGACGCAATCAGACAGATATGTGACAAAGTAGCGGTAATCGCAGATGGAAAAGTAGCTGAGTCCGGACGAGTCATTGACATGTTTACGTCGCCGAGGCATGAAACGACGAAAGCCATGATTCGAGGGTCAAGCCACATAGACGCCCCTGATTGGGCAGTGGAGATCCTTGAAGCGTCGTCAAAGGCGCCTGACAGGCAAGTGGTGAGGCTGTCTTTTGTAGGAGAGTCAACGGGACGTCCCGTAATCTCATCAATCGTCCGTGATTTCGGGGTAGACATAAACATCCTTACTGCTCAGATTGATCATATCAAGTCAGTCCCGTTTGGTGTCATGTTGGTGGAACTCTCAGGTAATGGAGATGCGGTCCGGAAATCCATCGATTTCTTGCGAGGGCTTGAAGTGTCAGTTGACGTCATTGATAATGTGAGCGATCTTTTGATAAAGGTAAATGGGGGGTAGGGCGGCAGGTGTTTGATGCTCGTCTCGTTCGGATTATTGTTAGTAGTCTAGGTGAAACCCTCTACATGGTGGGGGTGTCTTGTGCGCTTGCCGTGGTTCTCGGATTGCCCATAGGGGTCGTGTTGGTGACTACGGAAAAGAAGAATATCCTGGATAATCCCGGCGTAAACCAGGCTTTCGGGGCTGCGGTCAATATCGGGAGATCCATTCCCTTTGTCATTTTGATGGTAGCAATAATGCCTTTTACAAGGATTTTGACAGGCACTTCCATTGGCACGACTGCTGCAATTGTTCCGCTGACTATAGCTGCGGTTCCGTTCGTGGCAAGAATGGTTGAAACCTCACTTCGTGAGGTGGACCCCGGTGTAGTTGAGGCAGCTCAGGCCATAGGCGCGTCTCCATGGGAGATCATAACGAAGGTGCTCATTCCGGAGGCGAAACCTTCACTGATACTAGGGGTGACAATCACCGCAATTAACCTGGTAGGCTATTCCACTATGGCAGGGGCCATAGGCGGTGGGGGGTTAGGGGATCTTGCGGTGCGGTACGGGTACCAAAGGTTCCGCGGTGACGTGATGTTTGCAACAGTTGTTATCCTCGTCCTCCTGGTCCAAGGGGTTCAGACGCTAGGTGGTACACTGGCAAAGAAGGTTGAAAAGAGGCGAAGCTAGTGCCTGATACCCTCATAGGAACCGGCGCACAGGAACCGGCGCACAGGAACCCGCATATACGAGCCCGTACATACGAACCCGTACATACGAACCCGCACACATGAACGACTTGCACTTGAGAAGACTTGGAGTAGAGTGCTCGCTCAGTGACTTCTATCCGATGACAGGGTTCTAAACGGCGTTGTCAGCGAAGGAGTTGTTACATACAGAGATCTGAAGAAGAAGAGGAGGAAGTAAGTATGAAGAAAACACTTAGAAACAAGGGCCATCATTCGGTGCTCCGAGCTTTTGTGGTATCGTTAATGCTTATGTTGGTCCTATGCGCCGGAGGAGCGAGCAGTGAGGCATTGGCGCCTACGAAATTGTAAGTGGGTGCAACGCCTGTCCCGCACTCAGAAATCCTTGAGGTCGTAAAGCCCATTCTAAAAGACAAGGGGATTTTGCTGGAAGTCATCGAGTTTACCGACTACGTTACCCCCAATCTTGCGCTTGATGACGGGGATATTGATGCCAACTACTTTCAGCACATTCCATATCTGGAGGAGTTTGCCTCAGCAAGGAGGCTTGATATCACCTATATTGTCAGTGTGCATATTGAGCCTATGGGAGCGTACTCAAAGAAGGTTAAGGACCTCAACGACCTGAAGAATAAGGCTAAAGTCGGAATCCCAAATGATCCGACAAACGGTGGGAGAGCACTTCTGCTCTTACAGAGAGCAGGCATTATTGAGCTTGATGACAAAGCCGGTATTACTGCAACCAAATACGATATAGTCTCAAACCCTAAGAACCTTCAGATTATTGAGCTTGAAGCAGCACAGCTTCCAAGATCCCTTGAGGACCTGGATCTTGCAGTAATAAACTCGAATTACGCTCTCGAGGCAGGACTCATTGCAACGAGAGACGCCCTTGTC
>DUVA01000193.1 GCA_012841305.1 Bacillota bacterium
AGCCCGTAAGCCCATGGATATACCGGAGATGCCAGGCAATCTTCGGGAGGATGGGCACCCCTCTGACACCTGTCAGCGAATACGGTATTGCCTTCTGCCCCAAATCTACGATCTCAGAATGTTTCGGTATGAATATGTCTACCTCATGCCCTAACTCTCTAAAGCCTGCCTCCACCTGGGATACGGTATTATAGTAGTGGCCTGTCCTACTTTGGAGATACGGTTCTACTACAGCGACTCGCATGCCCCGCACTCTCCCGCCCGCTTTCTACTTAAGCTAATCGTTATTCGCTAACGATTCTTCGTTTCCTTCCAGACAAGTTTTACATTCTCGCTGACAGGGATTCCCACTTCAATTGCAGACTCAATCTTCCGCTCAACGTTAAAGGACCTCATCCGCGGCGGACGGATCAGTCACCTCAAGGGGCTACTCGCATCATTGCTGGATATGAAGCTTATGATCCACGTGGAAAAGGCAGGCGGGACTTACGTTAACCGCGCACATACAGGAAGAGACCTTGTAGGTCTGGTCTTTGCTCCGAAGGCGTTGTTCCCTCAAGTGCCGTAGCCGGGTTTCGTGATCATCGAGTACTGCATAAAGCCATGATCACATCCATCCAATTTCCTAGTCATGGCGAGAACATGAATGTCATGAAAGGCTACGGGCTTCATGATGTCGTGACATAATATTCATGAAAAAGACGTGACATCAGTCGGGAGGCCGGCATGAAAAGCGAGGACAATCCGAGACGTCCAATGGAAATCCCACGCGAAGCAATTGAGTTTCGCCTGTCAGAGAATCCATTCCTCGAAATACCGTACCCCGATTCTACCTTCGATGCAGTCGTAATCACATATGCGTTCCACCACATTCCCCACTGGCAGCAACCGGAGAGCATTCGCGAGATGGTACGCGTACTTCGCCCCGGCGGGATATGGGCTAAAGGATGGCACGTTGAGATAGCCCCGGAGACCATACAAGGAGGGTGAGTGCAACTGGCCCCCAACCAAGTCGCTGTTCTTTAGATCAATCTTGCCGTTTTTTCTACGGAAGCAATCTGAGCTGGTAGGGGGCAGGAAATGATTGTCATATGCGAGAAGAAAGTTAATAAAAGTGAGACGAGTACCCGGTAAGCTGAAGGAGTGACGGAACTTATGGGTGTCGTCCTTAATTCGATGAGCAGAGAAATAGTCGAGCACCTGCTTGATGCAGTTAGCCCAGTTACTACCAAAGGGTTGGCGGAGACACTGGGTTGCACTCCCCGCATGGTACGTTACCGAATGGAAGATGTAGCCAAGTGGTTTTCCAGCAAGGGGGTTAAGTTGCAAAGAGCACGAAATAAGGGCTATTGGGTTACACTCGAGGAATGTACAAGACAAGAGCTAAAGACCACCCTTCAAAGCGATGATTCATACCATAACATATTCTCTCCTGAAGAAAGGCAACGCTTTTTGACGGTGCTCTTTTTGGGTGCGCAAGTCTCGTATTCCACTCAACAGCTGATGGACATCGTAGGCGTCAGCAGAGGCACTATAGTCAGTGATGTTCGAGAACTGAGAAAGCAACTAATCAAGTGGGATTTGGAGTTAAACATGGTCCGTGGCAAAGGGTATAGAATCTCAGGCTTGGAAGTGAACATTCGCCAAGCTCTTGCAGAGACCGTTCTTGAATTATGGTCTGAACCTTCTCGAAGCGGTGTCAGAAGGATTCCTAAGCAATTCCTGGATGTCAAACGGGAGAGGCCTCATCCTGCAACCCCTCGCATGAAAGTTTTGCAGACAGCTGACGTGGAAGCCGACATTACTTTTTTTTGCAACGAAGTGGAGCGTATTGAATCCGAATTAGGAGCGAAATTTGCCGATGCAAGTCGACTCGCGCTTGTCATCCATTTAGCTGTGGCAGTTTTTCGAGTACAATCCGGGAACCCTATTTTACTAAACGATAAACAACTGAAAGCCCTAAAAAGCACTGAGCACTTTGCATCGGCAAAGAAACTTGCTGAAAGAGTTGAGAGAAGATTTCAAATCGAGTTTCCGGTGGCTGAGGCTGCCTACATAACCCTTCACCTACTCGGGGCAAAACGTTCAGTGCCTGAGGATCAGTTTTCCGGGGATTGCGATTATTTTTCTCTTATGGCACGCCAAATAATTCAATCCGCCGAGCGCTTGCTTGAATCTACAATCGTTGACGAAACACTTCTGTCTGGTCTTACCACTCACTTAATTGCCGCTTATTACAGAGTTAAACACGGTTTGCCCATAAGGAATCCCCTTCTGAACCAAGTTAAGGAATCATATTCGGACATACATAAGGTTTCAACTGAAGCATGCAGAACACTGTCAGAAACTCACGGCATCTTGTTCCCGGAAGAGGAAATAGCCTACATTACCATGCACATCGGGGCTGCAATTGAGAGGATAAACAGGAAAAAGGTGCGGAAAACCCAAGTTGCGGTTGCCTGTGCCGGCGGACTTGGGACTGCCAGCTTACTTTCAGCTCAGATGGAAGCGCGATTTCCACACGTGGAAGTAGTGGGAATGTACCCAGCCTTCGACTTGCAGAAACACCTGCCTTCGAATGTTGATGCTATTGTTTCAACAGTAGATATTGGAGTGCCCAACATTCCCTGCGCAGTGGTAAACCCGGTTTGGGGATTTGAAGACATTAAGGCTATTGAAAGCTTGCTTAACCTGATTCCCACTGTTTGGGATTCAAAAAGCAAAGAACAAGAAAAAACTTCTCTGCCAGCCATCAAACTCAAGAAGGAAGCAATTCGCTTCAAGGTAAAGTGCAGCGACTGGGTGGACGCTGTTCGAACTGGCGGACAGATACTGGTGGAAAACGGTTTCTCAGAGAAACGCTACATAGACTCAATGGTAAGGCAAATAGAGACTCACGGCAGCTACATAGTATTTCAAGGAGGAGTGGCTCTTCCTCATGCAGCACCCTTGGACGGTGTACTCAGACCTGGAATGAGTCTTGTAAGATTGTCCGAACCTATTATTTTCCCCGGAATGGAGCATGAACCGGTCATGACCATAGTGTGCCTTGCCCTCACAAAGAAGATCGCTCCAACTGAGTTGGTGGCCTTAAGAAGAATCCTTTTGCAGGATAATGCACGGGAAATGGGAGCAGCTGAGACTCTCTCTGAACTAATGGATGTCCTAGGAGAATTGGTGGAAACCCCATAGTGCCGGTGACAGAAGATGCGCATCAAATAGCAGGAAAGAAGGTTTGCCGCTATGTCGCAGTTCATCATAGACGAAAGCCTCGTCATTGGTCCTTTTCGTGCCAAAGACAATACCGAAGCCATAACATACGTAGCACAACATCTGGTTCGATTGGGCCATGTAAAAAGCAGCTATCCCCATGCAGTCATAGCCAGGGAACAAGAGTTTCCGACCGGTCTTTCAACCGGCGAAATCGGAGTGGCAATACCGCATTGTGATTCAGAGCATGTCATCGAGCCCGCTGTTGCAGTGGCAATTCTTGACGCTCCGGTTCAGTTCAGGGCAATGGACGACAACCGGAATACAGTATCTGTGGACATCATACTTATGCTTGCCATCAAGGATCCGTCTACCCAAATCGATATCCTGAGACGAGTTTCAGGCCTGGTTCAGAGTCCGGCCATTCTTAAATCACTGAAAATGGCCTCCTCGCACACGGATATTATCAAAATACTGCGTTCCGTCTTTCAAGTGCCGGAAACAAAGGAGAGTGTATGAAGTGAAAGCAGCATTATTCTATGATGTTGGAGATGTAAGAATCCAGGAGGTACCACGGCCGAAAGCCGGTTCCGGGGAAATCATTATCAAAGTAGAGTCTGCCTTGACATGTGGTACAGATGTCAAGACGTGGCGACGAGGTCACCCACTACGAAAAGGCGGCACCGTTTTCGGACACGAGTGTTCCGGTATTGTGGCTGAAGTTGGAGAGGGCGTTACTAAGTTCAGTGTCGGGGATCGTGTTGCATCACATAATACGGCATCCTGTCACTCGTGCTATTACTGTAAGATCGGACAGACAAGTATGTGTGAAAACATGTCGAATTTGGAAGGTGCTTTTGCCGAGTATGTAGCAATTCCTGCACCTATCGTTCAACAGAACGTGTTTCACTTGCCTGCTCATCTATCCTTCACAGCAGGTGCCCTTCTTGAACCCTTCGCGTGCGCGGTCTACGGCGCGGATGAAGCATGTATTCGAATGGGAGAGACTGTGGCTATCAACGGAGCAGGACCCATAGGGCTCATGTTATTGCGCTGCGCAGTGTTACAGGGTGCCCGTGTCATAGTATGTGACGCGGTCCAGGCAAGACTTGATGTAGCCAAGAAACTCGGCGCTGCTGAGACCGTCAACGTCTCAAAGACGGACGATCAGATACAAGCTGTTCGGGAACTCACTCCGGGAGGACGAGGCGTAGATGTAGCCATAGAAGCGGCGGGGCTTCCTGATGTGTGGACAAAATCCATCCTTATGGCGCGTAAAGGCGGCCGTGTGGTTCTGTTCGGCGGGTGTAAGAGAGGCACTTCAGTTGATGTTGACACTGAACTACTGCATTATTCACAACTGACGCTAATGGGGATATTCCATACCACTGCACGACATGTAGAGATGGCCT
>DUVA01000194.1 GCA_012841305.1 Bacillota bacterium
GCGACTGCTTCACGCACAGCAGCATATAAATGATGGCCTTAGGTTCTGGGGCCAAAACTTACTGGATGAAGACGAAACCACAGACTTGCGTTCAGCGCTAGGAAATACAAAGGTGTTTCTTGAGTCTGTACAAGTGTATTCAACTCCTGGTAAGTTCAAGAACTTCCGCTACGATGTAGATGATGTGAATAGCCATCAAACCGGTCTAGAGAGTCTTAAAGATATCGAAAGACTATATAACACAATTACAGAGCTGGAACCCACTGCATCCTATCTTTCTACTGCAGAAGCAATGCTGCCTACAGACCACAGATGGATAGCAAATATGAAGGAAGTTAGGAGTAAGACAGTAAGCAAACTCTCTGACAGAAGCAAGACACAGAAACTTGATTTTCGCCGAAGTGTTTTGCGTCAGTTGACTGATCTCAAAAACTCATATATTGATGTCTATCACATACTTCATACACGAGCAAGATTGGGAATCACTGATGATAGACGTAAGAGCCGCTTAGTGAAAGATGAACGCCTTAACATCTCGCAAAAACTATCTACTATCGATTTGATGCCTCATCAGCAGCTCGTGGACTTTCAGAACAGGCTCGGCGGGCTAAAAAGCTGCTTTGCCCTTACCAAATCCGACTTAGATGTTTCACCTAGATGCTCACATTGTGAGTTCAAGCCTGGTACAGAGCCCCTGAAAGCCAGTGCAGCTATGGCTCTGGATCAGTTGGAGGATGAGTTGGATAATCTCGTAACCTCCTGGACCAATGTCCTATTGGTAAACCTTGAAGATCCTACTATTCATGAAAATCTCGAACTACTGAAACGTGACGACCGCCTTCTAATTGAGAACTTTCTCAAAAGCCGACAACTCCCTGACGAGCTTGGACAAGATTTCATCTATGCTCTACAGGAAGTATTCTCTGGCCTAACTAAGGTCGTTATCAAGACTGAAAATCTGTGGCAAGCACTGTCTGCAGGTGGCTCGCCTTCCACCCCCAGTGAGCTGAGGAAGCGCTTTGATGAATATTTGAATAGATTAACGAAAGGTAGAGAAGCCAGCAAGATTCGTATCATGCTTGAATAGGAGAGATGTGTATTGTGCGCCTCCAAACAGATGTCATTTCTTGAAGACAATAGGCGAGTCAAGACCAGCGGCCCAGTTGAATGCCTCGGAATGACTTTTGAAAACGATGAGGCTCGAAGGGAGTACTTTCTGGAAAAGCTCGCTGAGAAGCTTAAGGACCCTGAGTTTAGAAAAATCGAAGGGTTTCCGATAGGTTCAGGTGAAGACATTCTTGCATTGTCTGATCCGCCATACTACACCGCGTGTCCTAATCCGTTTATTGAAGATTTCATAGAGTATTACGGAAAACCTTATGACCCCAATGAACATTACGATAAGAAGCCTTTTGCTGCAGACGTAAGCGAAGGAAAGAATGATCCTATATACAACGCTCACTCCTACCATACCAAGGTGCCGCATAAGGCGATCATGCGATATATATTGCACTATACAGAGCCGGAAGATATTGTCTTTGATGGATTCTGTGGTACTGGGATGACAGGAGTTGCAGCTCAGCTATGTGGTGACCGAGCTACAGTCGAGTCTCTGGGTTACCGAGTTGATAAAGATGGCACAGTCTATCAGGAAGAAACAGATCCGGACGGAAAAACCGTCTGGCAACCATTTTCTAAGCTGGGTGTAAGGCGAGCGGTATTGAATGATCTTTCCCCCGTGGCTACATTTATTGCACACAACTACAACACTCCTGTGGACGTAAAAGAGTTTGAAAAAGAAGCCAAGCGTATCCTCTCGGA
>DUVA01000195.1 GCA_012841305.1 Bacillota bacterium
ATTGACGTTAATATGGGGGTCGGTGATGCATTGCCCGCGGAAGAATATCTGGCCTGCAGTGGGTTTCTCAAGCAAGTTAAGGCAGCGCAAGAAGGTGCTCTTGCCCGACCCGGACGGTCCAATGACCACGACTACTTCGTGGGGATTGACAGTGACATCAATCCCGCGCAGCACATGGTTGGTTCCGAAAGATTTCTCCAGTCCGCAAGTTCTAATCAAGTACCTTCAACCTCTTTTCAGACCAGGCTACCAACCTGGAAATTGCAAATGTCATTACCAAATAGATGAGGGCTACGACCATGTACACTTCAAAAGGCCTGAACGTCCTTGTAATAACTACCTGTCCTTTACGGAGCAGTTCTTCCAGGGCTATGACTGATACCAAAGATGAATCCTTCAGCATCGCGATGAACTCATTCCCCAGAGGAGGTATGATTCGTCGAAAAGCTTGTGGAAAAATAATATACCTCATAGTCTGGGAATAAGTCAACCCGACTGATCTGCCTGCTTCCATTTGTCCTCTGTCTATCGACTGTATGCCTGCTCTTACAATCTCAGCTACGTACGCTCCGCTGTTAATGCCCATGGCTGTGATGGCTGCAATGAAAGGAGGGATGGGCCGGCCTATGAGTGAGGGCAGGCCAAAATAGACAAGAAACAACTGGACCAAAAGGGGTGTTCCCCTGATAAAATCAACATAAACACCGGTTGCCAAACGCGTTATGCGGTTTCCGCCGACACGGCCGATCCCGGCGAAGGATCCGATTACGAGACCGATTGCTACAGCGATCATCGCTAGTTCAACAGTGAGGCGTGTGCCTAGAAGCAGTGCCGGTATTACCCCTGGAATTATCGAAAAATCTAGCGCCACGTCAATTCCTCCATCAGCTCGCGTTGCATGAAGACCGGCCACGGCGGTTTACGACCGTCGTGACCGGACCACAAAGGACGAATCTTGATACACCTACATGCAGAGCGAGGTTAGTTCGCCCCGAACCAATTGGCGTATATCTTGTCGTATTCTCCCGAAGCCTTGACGGAGGCCAGTGCGCGATTGATCTTCTTAATCAGGTCTGTGTTGTTCTTGCGAATAGCGATACCGTAGTACTCCATGGTGAACGGCTCCCCGAATTTGATGTCATCATATTCCTTGGCAATTTCCGCTGCGACTGCCAGGTCAATTATGCATGCAGGGACGCTTCCGTTTCGAACTTCCTGGATCGCATCAGGCGCCAAATTGAACCGTTTGACTGTTGCGCCTTGAATGTCGGATGCTGCAAGGTCGCCGGTGGTGCCAATCTGTACTGAAATCTTCTTGCCTTCGAGATCTTCTACAGTCTGGATAGACGTATCATTAGCCCGAGTCACTATGACCTGGCCGGCTGAGAAGTACGGATCTGAGAATGCAACTGCCTTCAGACGCTCGTCAGTAATGGTCATCGCTGATACGATACAGTCGTAGTTACCGGTTAAGAGGCCTGGGATCAGGCCATCCCATGCAGTGTTTACAATCTGTACCTCCATATCTGCAGCAGCTCCGACAGCCTGGATCAGGTCAACGTCGAATCCTAAGTAAGCCCCGGTTTTTTCATCCTGAAACTCAAAAGGCGGGAAATCTGCGCTTGTCCCAACCTTTAGAACAGGCTTTGCACCTATGACAGCAGTGGATCCTATAATAAGAACAAGTGCCATGCACAACAAGGACATGAAGAATATTCTTTTCAATGCTTACAGCTCCTTCCGTATAATCTTACAGCATTTATGCATAATTATACTTTGGTGCGAAGACCGTTGTCAAGTCCTTATTTTGGACTTATTCCGGACTTATCTCGGACTTACCGGAATACCAAGCCGTGTCTGTCTTATCCTGCTTAACGCATTGACGGCTTCTGCGATCATCCACACTTCCAGTACGATAATGAGCCCGTCTATCACAGCCAAGAGAGTGTTGCCTGCTGCCAGGTAGTTGCGGAAGTTAGCTATCATGCCCCAGGTAGTCATGAATATCATGAATATCATGGGAATCATCGTGTACAGGGTGGGCTTGTTTTTCTCCGCAAGATATACAGTTGCTGCAAGCAGCGCCAGGCCTGCGAGCATCTGGTTTGTGGCGCCGAAGAGAGGCCATATCACGTTAGCGCTTCCGCGGAAGGCCAGCATGTAGGCGGTGACGACTGCGATTCCGGCTGCAATGTACTTGTTGGCGAGCCAGTTCTGCTTAACGCTGTCACCGAACTCGGAGATCACATATCTCTGGAGTCTTGTGGCGGTGTCAATTGTAGTGCTGGCAAAGCTGACCATGAAGACCGCCAGGATGTTTATGGCTAGCGCTTTGGGGATACCCAGCGCTTCAACGATTCTCGCGCCTCCTTCTGCAAAAGTCGGAAGTGTGGGGACTTTGGCGTAGTTCGCGTAAGTTGTGAGCCAAGCTTCCTTGGAAACCCCTGTCGTCACTGCAAGGATCACCAGTGTAGCCAGGGCGGCCTCAAGGAGCATGCCTCCGTACCCGACTGCAAGCGCAGATGGCTCCTTGTCAATCTGTTTTGCGCTGGTGCCGCTGGATACCAAGCTGTGGAACCCGGATATTGCGCCACAGGCAATAGTTATGAATAGAAATGGGAATATCGGAGGCGCTCCGGCGGGAGCGGGCACTACTGCAGGTGCGACTATGGGGAGAGGCCGGATGATTATTCCCAGGACTAGGAGCACCATTGCGACACCCAGTTCCAGCGCGTTGATGTAGTCCCGCGGTTGTAACAGACGTTGTACCGGCATAGTTGAAGCAAAGAAGATGTAAACCATGATAATGACAAGCCAGACCGGGCGGGTAAGGCTGATTGGAATGTAGAGGCCAAGCCAGATTGTAAGGTACATTAGAACTATCGCTACGACGGAGCCCACAACGAGGCTGCCGTTCCTTTGGTAGAGATACCATGACAACCCCATTGCAATGGCAATCTCAATCCAGATAGGGACGACGCATTGGGGATACTGGACAAACAGGTTTGCCATGAGAATTGCAAATATTGCTATCACGATCCAAAGACAGAAGAAGATGATAAGAAAGAAGAGAGATCTTGTGCGCGGATTTACCACTGTTCCTGTAATGTCGCCGATGGACCTGCCGTCATGCCGCATTGATATGACCAGAGCTCCCAAGTCATGTACCGCGCCTGCGAAGATTGATCCGAAGACTACCCAGAGCAGAGCAGGCACCCAGCCCCATATGACTCCGAGCACCGGGCCGACAATAGGTCCTGTTCCTGCAATGGATGTAAAATGGTGGCCGGCAAGGATGAACTTGTTGGTAGGAACATAGTCCACACCATCATTGTGTTTCTCAGCAGGTGTAATGTTTTTGGTCGCCAGTTCGAACACCTTGGAACCCAGTCTCTTTCCGTACAGGTTATACGCCAGGATGTACAAGACGAACGTCACAACCATCACCAATAGAGAATTCACTTAGTTCACCTCCCAGGTGTATCTAGGGACGGGATGATGCCTTCGCTATCCCAATCTATCCCTTCGATACATATTAGACAATTCCTTCTAATATGATAATTGGTATTAATGTGAATCTAATGTGCATAATGCAACACAGTAGTCATGCAGGAACAGGCTCATGGGTGTAGAATGGGCAGATTGATGTGGCCTCCGGCAGATTTGATAACATTGCTCTGTGCCAGGTTCACCCTATAGGCTCATTTATGAGCGATGACATAGGTAATGAGCTGCCCGATAGCGTGTTATCTACTGTAGTAAGAGAGAAAGCCTTCACTGCAATGGAACTAACACTGATGCTTCGCATAGCGGGATTTGGAGTGGAGCACATCTGGGGTGGCACTGCAGGCAACTGGGGACGCCGTCCGCTTCTCATGGACGAAATGGAGCTGATGGTTCTGGCCAGGCGGGATCGATAGAGATGGTGTCTATCTCTGGCACGCCGGGCAGAAGTAGCATGTTCCGCCTTGAAACGATATCTTTTCAATTGAGGTGCCGCATGAAGGACACGGTGTTCCCACTGAGCGCCTGTCCATAATACAGCGATACCTGCCTGGTTGCCCGTACAAGTCAAGCTCTGTATCCCGGCCGCCGCAGGCTACTGCTTGCTTGACGACGCCACGAATCCCGTGGTAAAGTCGATGTTTGTCGTCATCATTAAGATCGCGTAGCTTGCGCTGAGGGTGAATCCTCGCCTGAAATAGGATGTCCTGCAGGTATCCGTTGCCGAGCCCCCATGATCCGGGTTTGCTTGTGATGAATTGCCTTACGCTCACCTTAAGTTCTTTAGGTGCCATATCTGCGAAAAGACGGTCGAACGACTCATAGGTAAATTCTTCGTTCACCAGTGATATGGTGCCGGTATCCACATGAGGGTGGGAAGGAAGCTTGCCGGATTCGACTAGCTGAGCGGATCCCCAGCCCTGTACAGTGATTGACAGATATGTTCCGTCATCGAATTCTAACAGGAACTGTCTCTTGGCCGGTATAGTCAGGCTGTCTCGGTGATACGTTATCCGCTCTCCTCCGCATCCAAACACAAGTACGAGGGCAGGCTCCACATTATAGAGAATAAAAGAGCCGCAAGGATAGGATTCTCCTATCGGTTTTTTCCTTCTACGGCTGACAGTGATATTCATAAGGCAACCTTGATGTAGGCAACCCACCTAATATTACTTGATATTACTTGTGTTTAGTTGTGTCAGATGGTATTATTGATGTGAAAGGAGGGCGTCAAAATGAGCGAACCGAGGCTTGTAACTGCTCAGGAGCTTGCTGACATGCTAAAGCTATCAGTAGAGACCATATGGCGTTATACTCGTAACTCTGAGATTCCGTATGTGCAATTGTCCAACAGACAGTACCGTTATGATCCTGAAAGGGTTTTGCGTCATCTTGGTATGGATCAATCGGAGAAATCTCCTACCGTAGTGCACGAAGCCAGGCCTGAGTATATGACAGACAAGGCGTACACCTACGAGGATTATCTGCGGCTGCCGGATGAGGAAGGATACCATTATGAAATCCTCAATGGCATGCTGGTTAAGGAGCCGGCACCATATGTCCATCACCAGCGGGTGTCCAGGCGGTTGCATCGCCTTCTTGAAGACTACTTTACCCCAAAAGACCCGGCGGGGGAGGTATTCAATGCGCCTATTGACGTAACCTTGTCGGATACTAACGTAATACAGCCTGACTTGGTTTATATCCCCGGCGAAAACAGTGAAATTGTGGAGGAGGCGCGAATAAACGGCATTCCGTATTTGGTTGTAGAGATCCTTTCCAAGTGGACTCGATCTAAAGATCGCCTGAGAAAGAGGAGCATATACGAACGGATGGGCATACCGCATTATTGGATAGTCGATCCTTACGATGAGACAATTGAGGCATATGCTTTACGGAATGATCTTTATGTCCTGCGGAGCTCCGGCCTTGATGTGGGGGAATTCACACATCCTGACTTTCCCGGTTTTTCGGTGGATCTTGCAGCGCTATGGAGGCGGCCGGAGTAGAAGCTATTCGATCATAGAATGCCGCTTGGATATTTCTTTGATGGGCTACCCAACACGCGTGCCATTGGTGACCGGAGCGTCAAGGGATAGAAGCACCACGTCGCCTTCCTCAGGCAGCCCACCGAGAACCAGCACTTCCGATGAGAATCCCGCAGTCTATCATGAGTTTAAGCGCCGGCACGCGCGCCTCAGGAAATGGCGCAGCTTCAACAACTGTGCCTATCCTGATATCCAGCTTCAAGAAGTCGTCGAATGTCGCCATTTGCCACCACTTCTTATGGATGATGTCTTTAGAAGATGATAGAAGCTCGGCTTGTCCTTACAGGGGCTATGATATCTAGGGCCATAATATCACATAATGACAGACGCCGGAGTCATTATGAGTGTTACATCCAAGGGTAATATGCGATTAACGAGCAGACCGGTGGGGATCGCTTTTACTAGGGCAGCTTTCATAGTACAATGTATCCAGTGAGTGGCTCCTAGGTTAATAACAAGGGGGATCTAATCCATGTCACGGGTCCAGGAGATTTTACTGCGGAAACAGGCAAGGGAGTTTAAGCTGAAATCTAGTTTAGCTCACATAACCGAGCAGTTGCGCGAGCTTGGAGCGCTCAAGATTGTGTTATTTGGTTCGTTAGCCAGAGGGAACGTAGACACAGGCAGTGATTTGGATCTCCTCGTGATCATGCCTGCAAATGTTAGCGGCAAAGAATGGGCATGCATTGTCTATGATAAGGTAGAAAGGGGCATTGCGTCCGACATCATAGTATACAGTCAGGATGAATTCGAAAGTTGGTTGCCTGAAAGCAGTTTCCTGCAAGATATTGTGGCTTCAGGGAGAGTTGCATATGAGAAGGCCGATTGACAGTGGTAATCCGGACTCTTGACATTGCTTGAAACCGGTTGGAGGTGTCAGAGCGTGGGTTTTCGAATGCCGCAGGCAAAAGAGAGAAAAGAAATGCTAGATGATGCTCTTCAGCAGTTTCTAGGGGCTTTACCTGCGACTAACGTGGAGCTAGTAATACATTTTGGGTCCCACGCTCGCGGTTCACTAAAGTCAAGAAGTGATATTGATCTGATCGTAGTCCGTCCCACGGAGAAACCATTTGTGCATCGGGCAGACGACTTAACGGGGTTGTTTCCTCCGGGCACGCCTGTTGATCTGTTAGTCTATACACCGGAAGAATGGGCTTATTTAAGTGTTAACCGGGGCTTTCATAAACAAGCTTTGGAAGAGGGGAGTGTCGTTTACGATGCAAGGCGCTGATGATGCTCTTCGATGGTTGCGTCAGGCAGAGCATGATCTCGATGACGCTCATTTTGTCATAACGGGGAAGCGATATGGACTTGCTTGCTTTTTAAGCCAGCAATCAGCGGAAAAGGGGATCAAGGCATTCTTATTGGCGTCCGGAGCGGAGGCAGTATGGGGCCATTCTGTGGCGGAGCTTTGCAGAGACGCCGCTGAGTTTGACGAAACCTTTGAGACTATGGTCCCCCTCGGTGCCAGTCTTGACAAGTACTACATTCCCACCCGGTACCCGGATAGTCTCCCAGGTGGGATTCCTGCAGATGCCTTTGACGCTTGGGATGCAGAAAAAGCGGTCAAAACGACTGAAATCATACTCTCACATGTTCGAAAGCGAGTGCAGGATGTCCGAAAAGATCTCTCATTGTGATGAAAAACTTCCACTGAATAGAAGGAATTCAAGAACCAATGGCATATATATAATAATGACATCGATGTCATGTGTGATTTAGAATTTCGGGGGTGCTATCGGGTGCGAAGTAGAAGTACTATATACGACGTAGCGGAACTAGCGGGTGTATCTGCAAAAACCGTCTCGCGTGTTATAAACAACTCATCTCTGGTTGCGCCTGATACCAGGCGAAAGGTTTTGGCAGCCGTCGCTGAACTTGATTTTCACCCTGATTCAGCAGCAAAAGGCCTGCGCCAGCGGCGCAGGAAGTCAGTAGGCCTGGTCATCCCATATGGCAGCGACTTCGTATTTCAAGACCCGGGCATGTGGGCTCAGACAAACGGAGCTCACAGGGCGCTTTCTGAGCGGGGCTACGACTTGGTCTTAGCTGTGCCTCAAACCAGGGAACTGGTATTACATGAGCTCAGCAGGCTCACTAAGAACCGCACTGTAGATGGGGTAATCCTATACGCCATGGAAGGCGTGGATACATTGATCAAGGAATTCGACCGCCTCAAGATCCGGTATGTGTCGCTTTCCATGTGCTATTCGGGACAAGATCACAACTTCGTAGACACCGATTCGTCGTATGTCTGCCATCTTGCAACCAAGTACATGATTGATCAAGGGGCAAGGCGTATAGGATTGATCCGCGAGCCGGAAGGATTTTTCCACCCGGCGAAAGCCACAGCGGAGCAAGGGTACCGCCGCGCATACCAGGAAGCGGGCGTGCCGGTGGATGAGTCCCTGATATTTGCAGGCGACTACTCAGTAGAATCAGGTTATGAACGAACGTGCCGATTCCTAAGAGATGTGCCTGACATTGACGGCATCCTTTGTATGAGCGATCCAATGGCCATGGGAGCACTCAGGGCGTTGCGAGAGCATGAATTGACACCCGGTGTTGACATTGATTTTGTATCAGGTGACGATTTTGCAACTACCAGAGCGATGTGGCCAGGCCTTACGTCAATCAGAACACCACTCTACGAGCAAGGATACCATGCAGGAGCCATGATAGTCGATTACATACAATCAGCGAAGAAGATCCCAGGAAAGCTTCTTAAGGGCGAGTTGATAGTGCGTCAGTCAGTGAGATCCAGAAATTAGACCGGAAGGGAGCAGGTCTGATGAAAGGCGTGTCAGGATGGTCGAGGCAGAGACATGCTATAGCTTACTGGATGATCCTGCCGGCTGTAGCAGCTATGCTCTTGGTGCACTATATACCTATGCTTTGGGGCTTCTACATCAGCATGCATGATGTAAACCTGTTTACGATGGTCGACTGGATTAACGCTCCTTTTATCGGATTCCAAAACTTCATAGACGGTTTCAACTCTGCGACAACTACCGGCGCCCGTGCGCTCAAGGCTCTATGGAATATCACAGTCTATTCTGTGGTAGCGATCAGTGCAGGCTATGTAATAGGCCTTGCTGTCGCGATCCTGCTTAATCAGGACTTTTGGGGCAGAACCTTGATGCGAGGCTTAATCCTTCTTCCCTACATCACCCCTGACTGCGTTGCATTTAATGTTTGGAAATTCATATTTCAGTCCAGAATAGGCTTGCTCAACCGTTATCTGGTACAGTGGAATCTTGTGTCAGAACCCCCTATTTGGTTGATAGGGCCTCCTGCGCTCTGGGCAGTGACGATAGCAAGTATCTGGAAAGGCTGGCCTTTTGCAGCGCTCATTCTTCTGGCAGCTTTGCAGAAGATCCCGCCTGAACTCTACGAGGCTGCTCGCGTAGACGGCGCAACCGCCTGGCAGCAATTTACCATGATTACAGTACCACAGCTTAGAATAGTATCAGTAATGTTGATACTCATGTCCATCCTGTGGAACTTCAACGCGTTCAACCAATTCTTCATCATGCTCGGTCGTGACCCGGGTATTGCGGCTGAAGTGCCGTCCACACTTATACTCAGGGAAGCCTTTACTAATCTTAAATACGGGATAGGTTCTGCCTTGTCGATAGTGTTGATGTTGATTCTCTTGGTTATCACCACAGTCTACCTATATGCCCTACGTGGGACGGCAGGCGCGGAGGAGGTGTAGGCGATGAAGACACGCAAGATGCGTGTTCGTTCAGCCAAGAAGCTGAAGAGATTCGCGACCTACCTGGTTGTGCTGTTGGTTGCGTTGGTAGTATTGGTGCCATATGCGTGGATGATATCAGGCTCGTTCAAGGAAACTTTGGAGCTACAGTCCTCTGATGTTACCGTGCCCGGGCTCAGGCCGTCCTGGATTCCCAGGGGCCCGACTCTCCGCAACTACAGGGAAGTCAACCTTACAGTCCCTATGCTGAGATACTTCAGGCACTCAATCATCATCAGCCTCGGTACGATGGTAGCAGCTACATTGCTGGCTTTGCCTGCAGCTTACGCTCTATCGAGATTCAACTTCCGCGGGCGCGGGGTATATACAATTTCAGTGCTGGCGACACAAATGTTACCCGGGATCCTGTTCCTCATACCGTACTACTTGATATTCACCACGGTTTCTCGGCACATCGGCATCCCACTGCGGGATACCTACGGAGGGATGATATTCACTTATACATCCTTCGCCTTGCCTTTCTCCATAGTCATGCTAAGGAGTTATCTAAACGGTATTCCCCTGGAAATAGATGAACAAGCCATGATAGACGGATGTACACAACTTAGGGCTCTCTGGACAGTGATTGTTCCCCTTGCGACCCCTGGCATTGCAGCAGTAGCGATCTACGCATTCATCATGGCATGGAACGAAGTCTTGTTTGCGTCTGTTCTCACAGGCAGGTCCACCAAGACCGTGGCAATAGGTATCATGGACTACATAACCGCTACAGGGGCCAACTGGGGAGGTATGATGGCTGCGTGCATCGTCATAAGCATACCTGTCCTTGTGCTGTTCACGTCCATGCAGCGTTACATAGTCGAGGGTTTGATTGCAGGGGCAACCAAAGGTTGAATTATTGATCAAAAAGTCCCAAGACCGGGGGGTGATGCGCATAGAGCCAAAGCAGAGTATGGTGGGAGAATCCGTTTTGAACCCAATAACCAAAAAGGAGGGTTACAGAATAATGAAGCGGTTTGCATTGATGATTGTGGGGGTTGTTTTCTTATTCGGTTTATTGACATCGATGACATTCGGAGCGCCTCGCGAGATTACTTTCTGGTTGATGCCCAACGCTCCGGATGATTTCCACACTGTCTGGCTGGATGCCAAAGTAGCGGAATTCCAGAAGGAGACAGGCATCACAGTTCACTACGAAGTGATAGGGTGGGGTGATGCCTGGACCAGGCTGGTTACTGCGATTACAGGCGGTGAAGGGGCGGATGTGGTTCAGGTGGGAACTACATGGAATCCGCAGTTTGCAGCTATGAAGGGTCTTAAGAAGGTCAATCCTTCCGAATTCGGTGGGATTGATGCCTTCATGCCGGCAAACTACGAGTCCACCACATATAAAGGCGAATCCTACGGAGTGCCTTGGTTTGCTGAGACTCGTTGCCTGTTCTACAACAAAGACCACTTCGCAGAAGTTAAACTTGAACCTCCCACGACTTATGACGAGCTTGTGGCTGTAGGAAATAGATTTGCAAGAGTCCGTGGCAAAGGTACGGCTATCGCTGTTGCAGGAAACCAGGCTTGGGATTTGCTCCACAACTGGGCTATCCTACTCTGGGCCTGGGGTGGAGAGCTTACAAGCTCTGACCTGAAAAAAGCTACCTTCAACAGCCCGGAGGGAATTGAAGCCATGAATTGGTACGTCGACCTGGTCCGAAACGGCCTTGCGTCCAAGTCGTGCGCTGAGTACAACCAACCTGACGCGGACGCTGCTTTCATCAATGGCAATGTTTCAATGGCGTTCATGGGGCCATGGAACATTGCAAACATTGAACATGACAACCCTGCACTTAACTACGGTGTAGTTGAGCCTCCTTGCGGTCCTAAGGCACGCGCCGCGTTCTCAGGCGGCAGTAACCTTGCTATCCTGGCAAGCAGCAGAGCCGAGGAAGATGCCAAGGCGTGGATTACATTCCTGCTGAGAAAGGATAACCTCGTGTCGTATACGTCTGAATTGACTTATATGTTGCCTGCGACTGTGGAAGCCTTTGATGATCCAGCTTTCGCTACCGAAATGTATAAGCCGTTTAAGGCAGCGCTTGAGTACGCTACCGCCTATCCCCCGCTCGGGGTATGGGGCACAATGGAAAATGACATAACAGTCGCGTTCAAGGCGATCTTCACTGACTATGTTACGGGCAAACTGGGCGCGGACGGTGTGAAGAAACATCTGGATGATGCAGCCCAGCGGGTAGATGCTGCACTAAAAACCGAGAAGTAATCAAGAGTACAGCCGATTACATGACAATACTGAAACTGGAGGAGAACGCTTCATGCCGTACTACACTTCCGTCCATAAGCTTGATTCAGGAGTGCCGTTAGGCGGTATCGGGGCAGGGAAGGTTGAGATATTCCCTGACGGGACACTTGCCAGCTTTACACACCAGAATAACTGGGACAATCCGATAGGCACAACAGGCGGCCTGAACCATGTTGACGCACGGGTCGGTCATCACTTCGCAATCTGGGCATCCGGATGTGCCGAAGGGGCAGAGCCGGTAGCGCGTCTGCTTCAGACAGCAGACATTGCGGGGCTGCCGCGGATTGGGGAAATTGAGTATGCAGGCGAATATCCTTTTGCGAAGCTAAACTACATAGATCCTGCTCTGCCTGTGGAGGTGCGATTGGAAGCG
>DUVA01000196.1 GCA_012841305.1 Bacillota bacterium
TGAACCCTTGCGTGCCGTCAAGTTTGAAAATGAGATTCCCCCCACGCATTAGCTCATCCCATACAGGCGCTAATACAGGATGTCCTTCGGCATGCTCAGGATCCCAGGTAGACAGGAAACCAAGGATCGCCCTTGCCCCCGGATCATCTAGATTTCCCAGGATTCTTTCATGTAGCGCCCGCATATCATCGAATTTCTTGTCTACTAGCTCGACAGGTTTGCCTCTCTTTTGTACCACCCCAAGCACATAACCGCTGTTATCGCACATGAAGTTCGCCTTGATACGCAAGGAGGTTCGTCTTACCTGTCTTGGAACATCCATATCCCTAGTGATAAGTCGTTTGCCCTTGCCCTTGGCTTGCTCCCGCAAGTCAAGCATATCAAGGAGTTCACCGGTCTCAGACAAGTTAAGAGCGTATGATACTCCGGCCTTGCTGTAGCCCGGCGGTGAAATACCGGAGTCAGGCTCGTCCAACAGACGCCCATAGAGCTGATACAGTGCTTGAAGTATCAAGAGATTTCACCTCCTTCCGGCATCTTTGGAACATCGATAATGCCATCACGCATCGTAGCGCGGAAGAAACGCGGCGTCATATTATCCCGGTAGTCGATGTCCAAGAGCATCCAGCCGAGATCCCGTTCACCTTTATAGGGTGATACGAGAATCGGCCCTTCAACAAGACTGAAATGCGCAGGGAATTCTCTACACCCGAGATATGGGCGGTGGTAACATTGACCTTGCCTCGCGCGCCTGATAATCATGTTGTAGTGTTTTTCAGGTGTATCATCAGAGCCTATTTCATCAGTCATCTCGAAATGCGCTTCAATGACATATGCCACATCTCTTAGCACTAATGAGGCTCTCTGCTGCCTGTCCTCAGACGCATATTGGCACAGGAGCACTTCATCGCCTCTCATTGCTTGCTCTACATTCCTCTTTGGGATCTTGTGTCCCACTTCGTTCCGTCGGATGTTGTCGAAGCGTATCTCATTCAACACATGTATCCTATCAACTACCCAGCGGATAGCCGGTTTCCAATGGATAGCCTCAAGAACTCCCCGTGCAGCTGAAGGTGTTATGACATCATAACTGACGCGCTCCGCTTTCATCTCAGGTCGCGTGAAACACGCATAATCTCCCCAAACTCGAATAGCGACTCCGTATCCCATCTTTTCCCTCCTCTCCGTTCTTTGTGTGGTGGATTGTGTTACACAAACCATGCAGCTCCGATGGCATCAAGATCCTTTGATATCTCAAGCCCCACTTCCGTATAGCAGGAATCGTCAGCAAGGACGTGAATTGCCCCTTTATCGCCCCCGAGCGTACGTATCTTGCCACTTTGCTCAAGCTGCGCAAACTGATGTGGGTATACCTGCACAACATAGGACTGCAATTGCCGAAACAGCCGGTAGGACGGCCAGTAAGTTGCCTGCTCTATCAAGTTACGCGCCTCGTCATCCCAAGGGATCACTATTGAAACCGTATTGGAGTCAATGATACGGAATTTGCCTGCAATGTCGGCAAAGGGAAAGCTTAACGTCTTTCGTTCCTCTTCCACTGCATTCATAATGCATTCCTTGTCAAGCCTATCTCCCTCGATATCGTACAGTCTGCGGAAATAGCTTTCGACTGTCTGTAGACCCAGTGGATCATCGGTGTTCCTTAGGACCATTCGGGTAACAGAGGCAGTCCGCTGAAACCAACCCAGCAGCTTGTGGCCAACAGGTTCAAATACGTAGACATGTCCCATAGTCAACTTGCCTTCCCTGTTGCACCTGCCTGCAGCTTGAGCGATAGAATCGAGTCCGGCCGCAGCTCGGAAAACAACGGGAAAGTCCAAATCAACACCGGCTTCGACAAGCTGAGTTGAGATAACCAGGCACTCACTGCCTTCCTTAAGAGCGTGTCGAATCTTGTCCAACTCTTCGCTGCGGTGCTTCGGACACATGCAGGCGCTTAGATGAAACACGCCCTCTTTGTCTGCAACAAGCTTGTAAAGCTCACGGGCATGGGATCTTGAATTGACTATGCACAGTGCCTGACGGTATTTCTTAAGCTCAGATGCGAGGGCATTATCATCCATCGGGCCAAGCTGCACCACCTTTACTCTGCGGAAAGCCTCATAAAGACGCGGGGGATCAGGGGCTATCTCGCGGACGCGAACGGTCTCCGGCATCAGATCCCCTAATGCCGGCTGAGTGGCTGTGCATAACACAACAGTTGAGCCATAGTTCTCAGTGAGTTCACGTAGTGCGGCAAGACACGGTGTCAAGTAATCCGTGGGAAGCATTTGGGCCTCATCCAAAATGATGACGCTGCGTGCTATGTTGTGGAGCTTGCGACACCGCGAGCTGCGGTTTGCAAACAGGGACTCGAAGAATTGGACATTGGTAGTGACAATGACAGGAGCATCCCAGTTCTCCGTGGCAAGACGCAATCTGGCAATGTCCTCATTCCAGTCCTCAGAATCCTCATCGGGAAATTCGAAATTGCTATGATGTTCCAAAACACCTTCATCCCCCAAAGCTCTCCGGAACACCTTAGCATTCTGTTCAATTATGCTGGTAAATGGGATTACATAGATGACGCGTTCTAATCCATAGAGAGAAGCGTGCTTCAGCGCAAAAGCCAGTGACGATAAAGTTTTGCCGCCACCCGTAGGAACCGTCAAGCTAAATAACCCGGGGTTAAGTTCTGCCCTATCTACGCAAGCCTTAAGAATATCCCCACGGTACCGGTTTACCGTCGTGTCTTCAGCCGAGGCAAGGAGTTTTGCCAGGTGTTGATCAAGACGTTGTCTTAACTCAGGGATAGTTGGATGCTCGCTTCCGCGAACATGTGCTTTCTTGCGATCCATTACACGTTCAGTATCAAGAAAGTCAGCATCAACGAGGCAAGAATAGAGCATTCGAATGAAGAATTGAAGGCTGAAACCCTCCTGGCCTTCCAAAAGAGATACAGGTAGTTTCATAGAGTCTCTCTTGGAAAATGGAAGACCGGCTTCCCTATATGCGCTGTAGTCGCGCACCTTACGCCTGAGGCGTGCAGCTAGAGACGGCTCGTCCGCTGTGCTTCCGTAATCAGGCATACCGGCATGATGTCCTGCCACCACGTACGAAAGGATAGTGCCGATACTTGGCCCGTACAGGGCAATTGCTTCTTGAGCCCCTGCAGTAGAGTGATCTACCTTAAGAGGAGCTCCCTTCAGACGTTTTTGGAATTCCTTGGAGAATTTCCCCAGGTCATGAAGAAGGCCTGTACTACATCCGTACTCCCCTGCGTTAAACACTGAGGCGAATTCTCTGGCCAGCTCCGCTACGGATACAAGATGCTCTTCCGCAAGCTGCCAATCAGCTTTATCAGTGCCATTGGTGTGTGCATAGTAAACAGTCATTTGAGACATCTCTCCCACACCGTATAAGCCTTTCAAGTATCATGGAAGCTACGAAATGGCAGCGTATAGATGGCATAAAGCAGGCCTATGAATTGTCTTGTGCAATATCTCTTAAATACACCAGACTACTTTTGTTTTCTTCTCGTTACAGATTTATCCTTCTTTGCCCTCCTTGATCTGCATAAGAATCAAGATTCCTCCAACAAGTAGGGTAATTATGTCTTTTTCTTCTAGACTGGTGCTAGACTGGTGTTAGAATAGGTCTGTACACACAGGTACTGTACGAAAAAGGTTATGTGCCTGATTACTATTTCGTCGCGGTGGGCGAGTAGGACAAGCCGGAAGAAAGAGAAGTATGATAGCATCCGACAGTGATTCCGTGCTAATGTGCTGATGTGCTGATCAAGAGTGTAAAGTATCAGCAGGTGATCCGGTGCTGTTCATCCAGTTGAATGGTCCTGGCACACGTGGTACAATCATGCTGTGACATACTCGTGCCTATGAAAGGAGTAGCTGCCATGCGTGAAGAAGCACGGTTTTGGGTTGATGACGCCACCTGGGATTTGGAGTGCGCCCAAGATATGCTCGATAATGAGAGGTATAACTACGCAGTATGGCTCTCCAGGCAAGCAGCTGAGAAGCTCCTTAAGGCTTGCTATCTCATTGTTCTTAGATCCCCGGTTCCCAGGGATCACAACCTCTTGGTTCTTGGCAGAGAGTGCTTTGGCCCCGCAATAGCAGAAGTTAACTCACAGCTAACCTTCTTGAACCCGCACTATACATCAGCCCGGTGCGTTGATCCAGCCCTCGGCGCCCCGAAGGATATGTATGACCGCGCATTCGCAGAACAGGCGTTGACAAAAGCACGGGAGGTGTTCCAGTGGATTCGGTCGAAGGTGAGCTTAGATTAGCAGACATCCGAAAATTCCTTCACAGGGTGGGCGCAGGTCGGGGTATCCTCTTTGGTTCCCGGGCACGTGGTGACTACCTCCTTTCAAGCGATGTAGATCTCATCGTCATCAGCGATAACTTTGCTGATATAAGCTTTCCACGACGAATGGTGTTCCTCCATGAGCACTGGGACCTTCCTTACTATCTCGAAGGGCTACCATATACTGAAGAAGAATTCGCACGCCTGAAACACACTAGAAGCGTAGTGCAGGATGCGATGAGATATGGTATTGAGGTCTATCCGGAGCCGTAGGTTTCATCGTGCATGCCTTGAACCGTGGCATAGGTTAAGCTCTAAAAAGACTACGCATGTACGAGAATACCGTCAAATCCGAGCCTTTGTTCCATGACAAAGCGCCCAGCCCTGCGGTACCAAGTGACTGCAGGATATCAACGGCCCATACAGTCATGTTCTCGGGGCCGAGCGCCAAAATAGTGGTTATGGCGTGGGATTAGTTGTCAGCGGACAGAGGACAATTGCCGTTTTCATTACTTTATGCGGTACTCCTTGACCCCCTGCTCATATAGATCGTTGCCGTGCGCATCATTGACCACTACTACAGGAAAATCCTCCACAGTTAGTCTCCTGATGGCCTCAGGCCCAAGATCTTCGTACGCTACAAGTTCAGCTGCCTTCACACATTTGGATAGAAGCGCTCCTGCCCCGCCTATGGCGGCGAAATAGACCGCATTCCACTTCACCATGGCACTCCGGACAGAGTCGGATCTTCGCCCTTTGCCGATCATGCCTTTGAGGCCGTTCTCCATTAGAATCGGTGCATAAGGATCCATCCGGCCGCTGGTGGTCGGTCCGGCTGATCCAATAGCAATCCCCGGCTTCGCAGGACAAGGTCCGACATAATATATTACTTGTCCTCGTATTTCCATGGGCAACTGTTCGCCCTTCTCAATAAGAGCTACCAATCTCTTATGCGCGGCATCACGCGCAGTATAAATCACTCCGGATATCAGGACATTATCTCCTGCTTTAAGCGTTTTTATTACGTCATCAGTCAACGGAGTGTTGATTCTTCTAGCCATATGATTCGCGCCTCCTGTGGCCTCATAATTATCAAACAGCGTTTACAGAATAACGCTTTCGTGCGGACCGACGTGGCAGTTGAGGTTTACCGCTACCGGAAGGCTCGCGATGTGACACGGCGCAAATTCGATATTCACACCGAGAGCAGTGGTTCTTCCTCCGAAACCTTGCGGCCCTATGCCGAGCTTGTTGATTTCCTCAAGAAGCTCCGCCTCGAGTTTGGCGTACATAGGATGAGAGTTATGAGAACCTACAGACCGAAGCAAGGCCTTCTTAGCGAGCACCGCAACCCTGTCAAATGTGCCTCCTATTCCAACTCCGACCACTACCGGAGGACACGGGTTAGGGCCTGCATTTGCCACCTGCTCGACCACAAATTGCTTTATACCTTCCACTCCGGCAGCAGGTGTAAGCATGCGAAGCCCGCTCATGTTTTCAGCGCCTCCGCCCTTGGCAGCAACTGTAATCTTTACGTCCCGGCCAGGCACTATATCTACATATATGAATGCCGGGGTATTATCACCGGTATTCACCCTTTCAAAGAGCGGGTCAGTAACCACTGACTTTCGAAGATATCCGTCTCTATATCCCTGTCTGACACCTTCGTTTATCGCATCATATAATTCCCCGCCGACAAACCTCACATCTTGGCCTGCCTCGACAAATACCATTGCGACTCCGGTGTCCTGGCATGCAGCCAAACACTCTTCCCTGGCTATCCTATGGTTTTCCAGGATACGAGCTAAGACCTCCCTTCCGACACCGGACGCTTCAGTCTCAAGAGCCTTCTTGAGAGCTTGAATACTACCGTCAGGCACATTATAGTTTGCGCTGATGCACATTCGCCTGACAGCTTTAGTTATCTCAGATATATCCAACTCCCTTGCCGGCTTTCCCAATCGAATCATCCTCTCCTGTCTGTTTGAGACATGTCAATTCTTATCAGATTCCGGTGAATAGGGTGCGGCTTTAAGGTCGCTTTGAGAAAACCTTTTTCTCCCTTCAGAATTCGGTGAGGCCCCGTAAATCCCCAGGCAGCCATCACAGCAGCAAGCAAACCGCTATAGGTAGCCCTGCCAGGATGTAGAGGCTTTGACAAAGCTCCGTCCTCTAGAA
>DUVA01000197.1 GCA_012841305.1 Bacillota bacterium
AGCCATCAGGCCTATGGTGCACGCCAGGCTCATTAGAATACTGGCTATGAGAGTCGCGACATCAAACATACTCCCGAAACTCATGTATAAGGACGCAACGACCACCACTAAGGAGAGGGGAAAGAGAATTCTAAGGTCACGGAGCATGTTATTTGTAGCTATGTAACCAAGATACACCTCACCAATGACATATATCTCCTCACCGGGTACTTTTTCTTGAAAAGCGATGGCCTCGATGTCTCTCGCAAGATCCCGCGATTCCAGTGAAGTTGCGACTCCGGGTTCTAAGGTAATGAATATCGCAAGCGCGTCTCCGTCCTCCGATACCATAGCGGATCCCTGAGGGCTGTCCTTTAGCGCTATTTTGAACTTCTCAATTTCCTCCTCAGTCTCCGGTGTTCCGTACGTGACAGGCGAGATCTCAAGGCCGAATTCGTCGCCTCGAATGACTTGGGCATCCAGTGGAGTCACCACGTCCTCGACTCCCGGCAAATCTAGTACCTGATCTGCAATCCGCTGTACTCTCGCAAGGGTTTCTCCAGTATATATGGGAGCTTTGATAGCTACCATCATCATGTCCTGAGACCCGAAATCTTCTACGGTTTCCATGAGATCCTGAATTACCGGATCATCCTTAGGCACCATAGATTCTGTATCTACCTTCAGATCCACTCCTCGGATGTTGATCCCGAGCAAAAGAGATACTGCACACAGGATCACTAAGACAGCTATGGGATTCTTGGCAATAATATCTGATAGTCTTTTCATTATCCCTTCAACCCTCCGACTCTACTAACTAATGTGGGGTCAATCAGGCAAGACACCGTGCCGTGACATTCTTATCCTTTCGCGCCGCACCTATTGTTTTGCGGCATCATCAGCAACACAGCCCGTTGAGACAGAAATCCACCAACTGAGATACGTCAGGTATACTGGGCGTGCTTACTTCGTTCACGAGATTTTCGAAAGCGACAAAGCTGATTGCGCCTTCAATAGCGTATGCAGCCATGCGAGGCTCTACATCCTTGAACTCACCGTGACCTATCCCTTCCTCGATGACAGACTCCAAAACCCCGATAAACCCAGCCCTGGCTTCGCGCGTTCTCTCATCCAGTTCCTTTTCAAGCCCGCTCAAGTCACTCAAGATCACCTTGACAAATTCCCTTGATCGATTAAAAAACTCCCAATGCAGCTTGATGGACAGAGCCAGTTTCGCACATGCACCTTCCGTATTTTGCAGGCGTTCCATGACGACTTCCTGTAATTCCTTGAGCTTCTCTTCCACTACAGAAACGAATAGGTCTGTTTTGCTCCCAAAATATAAATAGACCGTTCCTTTCCCGACTCCGGCCACTTCTGCAACTTCCTCAACAGTTGCTCCGTGAAAGCCCTTTTGAGAGAAGACTTTGAGAGCGCCTTCCAATATCAGCTCGCGTTTACCGGATTCTTGAATGTCAACGTTATTAGCCATCATTCTCTCACTCTTTCAATTCGGGTTTTTTCTCTCATTCGCTCGGTGTGACCCTGTTCGCTGGCAGACTGACCAGTCAGTCATCTAACATGAATATGTTACCATACCGGTTCGGCCTTTGCAATCTGCTGTTCGCAAAAATTACTGACATGGGGGGTTCGGACGCATTTTCGAACACGTTATTGGAAAGCGTGTACTATTTTCGAACACACTTTCAGGAATAAGCCGGAGGGGGCCTGAAAATCGATCATTTTCCGGGAGTCGTGTCCTATTTTCGAGCACACCTTCCGGGTTTGGTGTCCTATTTTCGAACACCAAACCCAAATGACTTTGCATATTAAGCGATTTCTGATGGTGTCTGCTCGAAATTCGAACACAGGTTCGGAGACCCGTGTACCATTTTCGAACACGTTTTCGGAATCGGTGATCGAAAACCGGACACCCCAGGGGTCTTTAGGAAGGACGTGTACTGTTTTCGAACACAGATCAGGGTCAGGGTGTGCGAAATTCGATCACCGTGCCTGAAGAATGCAGGCTTTTCCTATAGATATTCCAAAATATGGAGCAAGCTTCGCCATAACGGCGGACTTTCTGAAAACCGTGTTCTATATTCGAGCACGGTTCTGGAATGTGTGATCGAAAACCGGACACCTTGAGACACCTTCACCGCTCTTCTGAATAGCGTGTACTATTTTCGACCACCGACAGGGGCTTTAGTGGTCGAAAATGGTGCAACCAACAAAGTTCCCTATTGCCTCACCGGGAAGATGCACTCGAAATGTAGCGGACTTTCCTTCTTGCCTTACGCAAAGAGCACTCGAACGCAAGATCGTTGCCTCACGGGAAAATGTACTCCAATTGGCGGCTGACTCCCCCCTTGACATAGGAGTTATGCTTTGCTATCATCGAATCACATGTTCAGTAGGTCTCTCCTACGGACTTCATATGTGATAACTGGAATTGAATGAGTCAAGTCCCTAAGATTCCAGGAAGACAAGTGCCGAAGTGGCGGAATTGGCAGACGCGCTAGATTCAGGTTCTAGTGAGCAATACGCTCATCGGGGTTCAAGTCCCCGCTTCGGCACCAGCTATGTACGGGTTTAGTGCCATCATTAGCGCGCT
>DUVA01000198.1 GCA_012841305.1 Bacillota bacterium
ACTCTACAGCAGATAACCATTCTTGCTTAGCGATTTGTGCAGCTTCATAGTTAGTGAGCTCACCGTTTCGAACATGCCCCTCCCTACCTCGTGCTGCACGAAGAACCTCACGTATCCTTTGGAATGCGGTGTTCAGCAGGGTATCAAAGGCTCTCTCCCAACGAACCCCTAATATTGCCTTAGCCCCGAATGACTTGGGGGCCTGCTCATGTGCACCTGCCACCATACTGCCCTCTGCAGTGCTTGACAGTTCATTAAATGTCCCCTGCCGGCAAGAGCATGACATCGCCTGATCCCCGGCCCCGGATTCCTTTGGGGTTCGCTTCTGTGCGCCTGCCACCATACTGTCCTCCTAATAATGAGTTAATACACTCAAGGTACAGTATGTGCGAGAGGAGGAATATTATACCTCCCTGCGCCCTTCAAGCGCCCTTGCAAGCGTAACCTCGTCGGCATATTCCAGGTCGCCCCCGACAGGAAGCCCATGAGCAATCCTGGTCACCTTGACACCGACGGGCTTGATGAGCTTGGCCAGGTACATCGATGTCGCTTCACCTTCGATATTTGGATCTGTCGCAAGAATTACTTCTCTTACGGTCTGGTTCTTCAGACGCTCTAAGAGCTCCTTAACACTGATGTCGTCAGGCCCTATACCGTCCATAGGCGAGATAGCGCCACCTAAAACATGATATAGCCCATGGAATTCACCGGTTCTCTCCAGAGCCATCACATCTTTGGACTCCTCCACAACGGCGATCATTGTCTTGTCGCGCTGACTGTCCGTGCAGATAGAACACGGATCCTGTTCAGTAATATTGCCGCACACCGAGCAAGACACAATCTTGTCCTTAGCGTCGATTAGCGCTTCTGCGAGCCTCGCCACATTCTCCCTGGGAGTTTTCAGTATGTGGAACGCCAGGCGCTGCGCAGTCTTCGGCCCTATACTCGGCAAGCGCATAAGTTGTTCAATGAGGTTAGCCATAGGCTCTACATAGCGAGACATTACTTCTTCTCTCCTTATCACCCGGACACGAAAGCTAAAAGGGATCTGCCTTGGCTAAAACACCGGAGGCAGACCTGGAATGTTGAGTCCGCCTGTGACCCTTCCCATTTCTTTCGATACCATGTCCTGGCACTTGCGAAGCGCATCATTGACAGCAGCGATAATAAGATCCTGCAGCATTTCCACATCATCCGGGTCTACAGCCTCAGGCGCGATTTCTACTGCCAGTATTTCTTGATGGCCGTTAACAGTCACCTTTACTACACCGCCACCTGCTGTCCCTTCTGCAGTTTTCTCTTTCAATTCTTCCTGGATCCGCGCCAGATCCGCCTGCATTTTCTGGACCTGTTTCATCATTCTACCCATGTTGTTTGCCATACGCCCGCCTCCTGGATGTCTTCACTCATTTAGACGTCGATTTTGAACACCCGACCCTTAAACACCGAAAGAGCAGTCTTTACCGTAGGATGCTCCCTGACCGCTTCTCTAGTCCGTCTGAGATTCTCCGCCAATTCTTCCTCATGATTTTCCAGGCAAGACTCATTTTCGTCTTTTATATCACCTGTGATTTCCTGTGAGTACTCTGTATCTAGAGGACGATCTGCCGAGGATATCTTTTCTTCCTTGAACGAATCATCACCGGGCTCCAAATGGAACTCGACATTGTTTGGTTCCTGAGTCAGAACGAAACTAATAGCGAACCTAACCCCAAAGACCTTTTCCAGAGCATCCTGTATACTTTTCTTCCGTCGCCGTTCAGAAGCCAGTTCCTTTCTCACATCATCATGAAACGATATTACCAATTCATTCTCGTTAAGCTCCACCGGGATTCCGTCTTCACAATACAGGGTTTTCTCAATACCCGGCTTCAATGCATCCATTACCCGATTCCAGTCAGCCTGTATCTGATCAAGACTTGCCTGAGTCGAGGTCTTAGCGGGCACACCTGCGGTTGGGCCAACTGCTCTTGGGCCGCCTGCACGGGAATAATCTGCACTTGGGGCACTTGCTGCCGGATCGGCTGTCGCCTGGCTGCCTGTGGCCGGATCGGCTGTTGCCTGGCTGCCTTTGGCCGGGCCGGCTGTCAGCCTCTCCTGCGATGTCGTTGTTTGACTGTCTCGCGCCAGCGGCGAGCTCAAATATACTAGCTTAATCGTGATTACCTCTGATGTGAGCTGAGGCGAGGCGGAGTACTTCATTTCAGACTCTGCATCACTTAGAATGTCTATTGCCTCAAGGATTAAGGCGCCGGGGATGACTTCAGCCTGCCTCTTCAGGTTAGCGGCAGAGGTCTCAGGAACGTCAATGAGATCCGGCTTGAATCCGCATGCCTGCAAAACCAGTAGGTTCCTGAAATGTTCAAGCACGTCCCTAAGGAACATAGCAGGATCATGTCCTGAATCAATAAGCTCTCTTACGAGGGTAAGAGCACCTGCCAAATCCCCTTGGATGACTGCATCACAAAACTCGACCACATTACGGAATCCCGCAACTCCAAGGGCAGCCACAGCGTGCTCATAGGTAATTTTGCCTCCGGTATATGCAGCGCACTGCTCAAGAAGCCCTAGAGCGTCCCGAGCCGCACCCTGCGCCCCGGTGGCAATAAGCCTCACCGCGTCTTTATCAAGCTGAATCCC